>JAAUYR010000064.1 GCA_014805025.1 Clostridia bacterium
CTACCGAAAGGTATGTAAGGATAACTCCGTAGTGCCAAAAGCCTACTACTTTTTTAAACGTGTTTTTCATAATTTCTCTCGGTTTTACAAACACGTTCGCTCCGAAAGCCATTAAGCATTATTGTGCACGGCTCACAGCCGTGCACACGGGGTACCCCGTGTGTAAAATTTTATTTAATTTAAACTTCCGTAGAATTTTCTTCTTCGGGCTGAATTTCCTCTTCCGGAGAACTCTCTACTTCGGGTTTTTGTTCTTCTTCCTGCGTTTCCTCTACGGGCTCGGCATTTTTAACCTCAACGGGCTTACGGCGCATCAGATAAACGTGATATCCGAGCGTCATTGCTCCGCAGGCAATAATGCTTATATAGTACGAAACCGTGCGCACGACCATCATTGCGGAAAGCACGAATGCGCCGTCGGAATACAGCGTCTTATACATACTGATACATAAGAATTCGAATGCGCCCGTACCTCCGGGGAGCGGAATACTAACATATCCTACTATAAGATAAGCTTGCAGCGCAAACACGTCCCAGAACGACGAGGACGGGTCGGCGGCTATACAAACGCAGCAAGCGATAAGCACGCGCGCTACGCGCTGACCTATATTTAAAAGCAACGCGTTTAAAAACAAAAGCTTGTGTTTTTTGAAAACGTGCGTACAGCTTCTGTACGTTTCGACTACGTCAGCAAGTTTTTTGCGCCACTTCTCTTCTTTTTTGACTAATTTTATCTTGACAAGCAACGAAATACAGCCGTTACCCACTTTAAGTATAATTCTGTGGCAGAACATACACACGATAAAGAAAGCAAGTAAAAGCGACTGAATTACTATTCCCAAAATTATAAAGAATTTCGGCCAGAAATCAAAGCTTGCGTAAAGCGACGGATTAATTATAAAGGCTATTGCCGCAAGCACTAAAAACGCCGCGGTGTAAGCAACAACGTTGAAAACCAGCGTAAACGAAGCCGTGCCGACGTTCATTCCGTCTTTATGCATATAGTACGCCGCGGCAGGCTGTCCACCCGAGGCCGACGGGGTTATCGCCGAATAATAAATATCCGCAGAGGAATAAGCAATAGCCGAAACCACCTTACCCTTATGCCCTAAATGACGGCTTATAAGGTAAAGGCTCAGCCCCTCGAATACCACACCCATCAGCATACATAACACTGACGTTGCCAAAATCCAGGGGTTACTGCCCTTTATAAAGTCCATTATTGCCTGAAAATTAAGCTCTTTATTGCAAGTTAAAAGAACGGTAAGCGTTATACCGATAAGCAATACTAAAACTATTATATTTATTAGCTGCTTTCTTGCACTTTTAGAGAGTTTTTTCATTAATTTCCTTAATTTGCGGAATGGCTTTCAGGCCAATAAGATACTTGGCACGGCGACACGCCGTCACTGTTTATCTATTATATCCAAAATTTCGGCAATTCTATCCAAATCGTCGCGCGAATAATAATCTATGTATATGCGCCCCTTCTTATCGGTACCTATAAGGCTGACTTTCGTGCGGAAAGTAAAGCGCATTCTTTCCACCAACTGTTTAAGCTCGATAGAGGCCAGCGCACGTTTTTTCTTTTTGCGCTCCTCCAAAACTTCGGGCGGAATATTAAAGGCGCGCACCTTTTTTTCAAGCTCGCGCACGGAGTACTGGCTCTTTATGGTATCGTTTGCAAAATTGAGCTGTTCTTCGGCAGGCAGGGGAACTATCGTCCTTGCATGACCCGCGGAAAGCTTGCCCTCCGCCACCATCATCATAACCTCGGGGCAGAGATTTAAAAGGCGCAAAGTATTCGCAACCGCAGGGCGCGACTTGCCTATTCTTTCGGCAAGCTCGTCCTGAGTAAGCTTGTACTCTATCATTAACTGCTTCATAGCCGTTGCGGCTTCTATGGGGTTTAAGTCCTCGCGCTGCAAGTTTTCAATAAGCGAAATTTCCTTAATCTCGCGCGCGGAATACTTTCTGATTACGACGGGAATCGTGTTTCTGCCGGCAAGCTTGCAGGCACGGAAACGTCTTTCGCCGGCGATAATCATATACGTGCCGTCGTTGTTATCGTTGACAACAATGGGCATTATCACGCCGTGTTTTGTTATGGAGTCGGCAAGCTCTTTTAACGCCTGCTCGTCGAAATTCTTACGGGGCTGGTTGGGATTGGCGTAAATTTTATCCAGCGACATCTCCTCGGCGTTCTTCTTCTCCTCCTCGGTGTACTCGAACGCCTTTCTGTGTTCAAAAACGTGCTCGTACGCCGCCTCGGTCTCGCCGAACAGCTCGTCTAACCCTTTTCCTAAACCTTTTGCCATTATTCACCTCTAAAAATCTTTTCGCGGCTGAGCCGCCGTCTTATAGTAAGTTTATTGCTGCTTTGATAAAAATTCTTCCGTCAACGCACGATAAGCACGAGCCCCCACGCATTTGGGGTCGTGCAGCATTACGGGCAGGCCGTGGCTGGGAGCTTCGGCAAGCCTTACGTTTCTCGGAATAATAATTTCGTAAAGTTTGTTCTTAAAGAACTTCTTTATCTCCGCCGTTATCTGCTTTGCAATCAAAGCTCGGCCGTCGTACATGGTAATAACTACCCCTTCTATCTGCAAGTTGGGGTTAAGATGCTGGCGAACCATTGCTATGGTGTTCATAAGTTGGCTTACGCCCTCCAAAGCGTAATACTCGCTTTGGAGCGGAATAATTATCGAGTCCGAAGCAACCCAGGCGTTTACGGTAAGCAGGCCCAACGACGGCGGACAGTCTATAAATATGTAATCGTAGTTGTCACGGACCTTGTCCAAAGCTTCTTTTAATATCCGCTCGCGGCTTCGCTTGTAAACAAGGTCAACTTCCGCCCCGGTCAAATCGACGTTTGCCGGCAGAATGTCCAAAAGCTTTACCTGCGTGGGCAAAATATTATTTGCCACGCTGTCATCCTCTATCAGCACGTTATATACCGATTTTTTGAGGGCGCTCTTGGAAAAACCCAAGCCAGTGGTTGCGTTACCCTGCGAGTCGATATCTACAAGCAGCGTCCTCTTTCCGAACTCGGCGCAGTAGGCGGCCATGTTAATGGCCGTCGTTGTTTTACCTACGCCGCCTTTCTTATTTGTAAAAGAAATAATTTTTCCCATAATTCTCTTAAAAACTTTCCGTTGTTTCCCGTGGAACTTTAAACTTCACCCTCAAACTTCTTGAAAGGGTTGTCGCCGTGCTGCTGCTCCTGTTCGTCCATAAACTTCATAACTTCGGTATGAGTTTTGCCGGCCATAAGCATATCCACTTCTTCGGTGTAAATGGTTTCGCGTTCGATAAGAACCCTTGCCATATTGTCAAGCACGCTTCTGTTATCCGTCAAAAGCTTGGTCGCGCGTGCGTGCGCACCTTCTATAATCTTGCGCATTTCCTCGTCGATGGCCTTTGCCGTTTCGTCGGAATATGCGTTATGCGTTTCCATATCCTTGCCGAGGAACACCGTCTGCGAGTTGCTGCCGTAGGTTACAAGTCCGAGCTTTTCGCTCATACCCCACTCGGTAACCATACGCTTTGCCATCTCGGTAACGCGTTCCAGGTCGTTGGAAGCACCGGTTGTAATATCCTTTATAACAAGCTCTTCGGCAACTCTGCCGCCAAGCGCCATGCAAATAAAGTCGTTTATCTTGTTTTTGGTCATATGCGCGTCGTCGTTATCGGGACGTGTCATGGTATAACCTGCCGCATTGCCACGGGGAATAATCGAAACTTCCTGAACGGGGTCGCAGTCAGGGCAAAGCTTTGCAACAATTGCGTGTCCGGCCTCGTGATAAGCGGTAATTCTCTTGTCGCTTTCGGTTACGACACGGCTCTTCTTCTGCGGTCCCATCAGAACCTTGTTCACGCCCTCGTAAAGCTCGGCGTTGCCTATAAACTTTTTATCGGCACGTGCCGCAAGTATTGCCGCCTCGTTTAAGAGGTTTGCAAGGTCTGCTCCGGAGAAGCCTGCCGTAATTCTTGCAACCGTCTTGAAGTTTACGTCGGGAGCAAGCGGTTTATTACGCGCGTGTACCTTTAATATCTGTTCTCTGCCCTTAACGTCGGGAAGGTTAACGTAAATCTGTCTGTCAAATCTGCCCGGTCTCATTAACGCCGGGTCGAGAATGTCCGCACGGTTGGTCGCAGCCATTACTATTACTCCCTCGTTGGACTCGAAGCCGTCCATCTGAACGAGAATCTGGTTTAAGGTCTGCTCCCTTTCGTCGTTACCGCCGCCAAGACCAGCTCCGCGGTGACGGCCTACGGCGTCAATTTCGTCGATAAAGATAATGCAGGGCTGGTTTTTCTTAGCCATATCAAATAGGTCGCGTACGCGCGAGGCACCCACGCCGACGTACATTTCAACGAAATCAGAACCGGAGACCGAGAAGAACGGAACGCCTGCTTCGCCTGCAACAGCCTTTGCAAACAGCGTTTTACCCGTTCCCGGAGGGCCTACAAGCAATACGCCCTTAGGAATACGCGCCCCCAAATCCGAGAACTTTTTAGGCTGGCGCAAGAACTCTACAACTTCCGCAAGTTCGACTTTTTCTTCCTCTGCGCCGGCAACGTCGGTAAAGCGCACCTTTATATTAGTGGAAACGCGAGCCTTTGTCTTGGCAAAGCTCATAACCTTGCCTGCACCGCCCATTGTCGAGCGGATAATCAGGAAGAATACAACGCACACGACTACCAGCGAAAGAACGGTAAATACCGTAGACATCCAGCTGCCGGCATTCGGGTCGGAATACTTAACGTCAACGCCTTGGGCTTTCCAGGCTTGTAATATCGGGCTGTCAAGCGCCTCTACGTTGAAAAGACTTACGTCAATACAATAATAAGCTTTCTTATAATTACCGTTAGCGTCTTTAATATAACCCGTCCATTCGTATGCGTCTATATCCAAGCGCCATATTACTACAAGCTCTTTACCGTCAGCGTCCTTCCACTTACCGTCTACTATCGAGTAGCCGTCGGGCCCTTTTTTGGTGCCGGTTTCAAATCCGTCAACATCATATTCGGGAATTTCCTGAGCATTGCCGTCTTTGTCGTAATACTTGCTGTTGGTCAGGTATTCTTCGAATTTGTTAGCGTACAGCTCGGTTGCGCCACCGCGCAAGCTGTTCGTAATAAGAATAGCCGCAACGGCAATTACAAGCGCAGCCACTATAAGCCACATTATTAATTTGCCTTTTTTACTCAAAATTCAACTCCTTATATATATTTTGGAATAACTTTATTAAATTACCTGCTTATTTTACCATAGTCGTACAGTTTTTTCAAGCGTTTGAAGCCATTTTTTGGGTTATATCACTTAATTTTTACAGTACTTTCATATTCAAAATTCTTGCCGTTTGTACTGTAATTTTACTTAATTTTTGACAAAATTTTCAATAATTTTGCATTGCGCTACACAAATTTTTACTATAAAAATGTTTCATGTGGAACTTTCAACCAAATTTTTTCGTATTTTTATTGTTTCACGTGGAACGTATAACGCTTGAAAAAGTGGTATTGTGGATAAAATCGGCCATTTTGGGCAGATTTTTAATAAAAACGGCTAAAAATCCGATTTTTTATGTGGATAGTTAGTCAAGGTTTTTCTCATTTTTTCAGACGTTTTACCCACTATATACTATTTTGTGCTTAATTTGGGGATAAAATGCGGCATTTTTATTATTTTGATGCGTATTTTACCCTGTTGACTATATGTTGAATTGTGGAAACATTGTGGAGTAAATTTATGAAAACCGTGCGCTTGTGGAAAAAATCAGCGCAAATCGGCCTTGCGTCGGCAAAATTTTGATAGCGCAAGCTTTTATTAAAAAATATAAAAAGCCGTATGAACGATTTTTTTAAATACAGATTATAATTTAACGTTAGCCTGTCAATAAACTGTACGGGTAGTCAACCCCGGGTGATACACCCTGACAGAGCTATTTCAGCTTTTTCTGCGTTAAGCTCGCTCATAGTAGCGCCAACAACTATTTAGCTTATTTGCCCCGCTTCTTTCAGGGCGCAAAGTGTTTTTACGGAGCAGAGTCGCGAGGATAAACGACTAAAACGGCACGAAAGTGTGCTGAATGCACGCCAAGCTGCGGTTTAAGTGTACAGACCGCGAGGATGCCCGTAAAAATGTGTCTTTTGCGGTTGACTATCCGTAGAGGTAATTTTATGGATTATTCGTTCAATTTATATAATGCAATGGCGCCCGGCGGAGTTTGCCTGTCGCTTAAAAAGCTTTTGCAGTTTAACGGCGAAGCGCCGGTTATTTTATGTATCGGCAGCGATTTATCGGTGGGCGACAGCCTTGGGCCCGTTACGGGAACCAAGCTCAAAGAAAAGCTTGCCGGACTTAACTGCTATATTTACGGTTCGCTTTCAAAGCCGATTACGGCGCATGAGGTAAAATATATGAACGAATTTTTACGCGCCACCCATCCGAACAGCCCTATAATTGCAATTGATGCGGCCGTGGGACTTGCCGGCGATATCGGTTTAATACGGCTTGCAAAGCGAGGAATTAAGCCGGGTAGCGGCGCAAATAAAAAGCTTTCAAAGGTCGGAGACGTTTCCATTATGGGAATAGTTGCCGAGCGCTCTATGTTTAATTACTCTCTGTTTTCGGCAACAAGGTTAAATTTGGTCTACAAAATGGCGGAAATAATTTCAGAAGGGGTTTCGTCGTATATTCTCGAAAGTTTGCAGTCGAACGCTTTAAAAGAGGCCTTCGATAAAGCAAATTTTAAATCGTTAGGTTAATGCGCCCCCCGAATTTGTGGGAAATTTTTATGGATAAAAAGCAAGGACAAAAGTATGTCCTTGCTTTTTTGATGTTATTTTGTTATTATATAATTACGATTATCGGTAAATTATCGTCATTGCGAGGGTGGCTTACACCCGAAGCAATCCGGAAAAGTAAGTAAAAAGTGAGGTGTAAATAATCTGAATACTGGATTGCTTCGCTTCGTTTTGTGCAGTATTATCTGAAACCTTTTACAATAAGGTGCTCAAACCATCGCTACGCTCGGGCGCAATGACGAAAGGGCGCATAAATTTAAATTTGATTTAGGAGTGATTTTATGAATATTTACGAGAACTGTCCGGCGTTTGAAAACGATAAATATCTTTTGCGCCCCGTTTCCGATGCGGATTTGGACGGCTTGCTTAAAGTGTACAGCGACCTTAAAGCAGTGCCTTTTTTCAATAGCGATAACTGCCACGGAGACGATTTTTACTACACTACGAAAGAGCGCATGAAGCAAGCGCTGGATTTTTGGAAGCAGGCTTACGAGAACGGTTGGTTTGTAAGGTTTTCTATTGTCGATAAAAAGACTGGCGAGGCGATAGGTACGATAGAGGAATTCCGCCGCGACGAGAAAGACCACTTTACAAACTGCGGACTGCTTAGGCTTGACTTGCGCAGCGACTACGAAAAGGCAGAGGAAATAGAAAGCATACTTTCGTTAATTGCCGTGCCGTCGTTTGACTTGTTTGGCTGCGGCATCGTCGCAACGAAAGCTTTTCCTAAGGCGGTTGAACGCATAAAGGCGCTGAAATCTTTGAGCTTTACACTCTCAAACGAGCCGCTTATCGGCCACGACGGAACTGAATATTACGACTATTACGAGTTAAGCATCGGCTAAACCGTAATTCAGCGGAGTGATTTTTAATGAATGAAAATGTGCAGTTAAAGGCTCTCAGATTTATTTTCTGAGAGCCTTTATTAAAAGAGCACTAAATAAAGTTTTCGCACATTTTTATTTGACATTAAATTATAAAGAATTTATACTGTTTACATAGAGTTGCTTTAAGCTTGTTTTAACAAGACACTAAGCCGTAAGGGCGATACTGCAACTCTTTTTTTATTCTTAAAAATTGGCTATTTTTAAAGCTCTATAATATTTACGTTGTTCTTTTTGGCGTAGTTTACGGTGTAAAAAGTGCCGCCGCGGTGGCTCCGCAAATAGCTCACCAAAACGTCGCAGTTGTCGACTAAAAAGCGGTTGCGCCGGTACATACAGCCGGAAAAATAGGAGGGCGCTAAAATAATTTGGGTATCGCAGCGTTCGAGTATTTTTTCGTAGCGCTGCCTTGATTTTTCAGGAAAAGTTTCCGTCTGATTAGCGCATGGTATACAGGCTATGAGCTTAGCGCCGTATTCGTCCTTGTATTTTAAAACGCTTTCGGCCGCGGCTAAATCAAACCCTTGCGCCATACCGCAATAAAAGTTCTTTGCGCCGCCCTTCATTAAGTTTAAAACTACTCTGTCCAAAAGCTCCAAATCAAGCCCGGATAAGTTAATTCTGTGCCCCGTAAAGGCGCAATTTTTATACATAATCAAAGCGGATTTTTACGTTCTTTTCCCTGTCCGCGAGGGTATTTTAAAGGGGTGGCGCATACTTTTTTTATTATAATTACCGTGCGTTTTCCGCAATCTTCGGGCAATTCGTAACATTCGGTTTTTTCAAGCTCGCCGCCGAGTAATTTTATTGCTTTTAAGCTTTCGTTTATCTCTTCTTCGGCCTCGCCCTTGTAGGCTATGAATTTGCCTCCGACCTTGACGAACGGCAGGCAATATTCGCATAAAGTATTGAGCCTTGCAACCGCTCTGGCCGTGCAGATATCGAATTTTTCTCTGTATTCGGGAAGCCGTCCGGCATCCTCGGCACGCGTATTGAGGACTTTTACACCGTTAAAGCCGAGTTTGTCCACAACCTCGTTCAAAAAATTGCACTTTTTACCCGTACTTTCTATTAAAGTAAACTTTAAATCGCGGCGAACAATCTTCAAGGGAACGGACGGAAAGCCTGCCCCGGAGCCTATTTCAACGACGTTTGCGCCCTCGAAAAACTCGTTTTCGGGCAAAATGCTGTCAAGAAAATGCTTGTATAAAATACCTTTTTCGTCGCAAATAGCCGTAAGATTGTATTTTTCGTTACAGCTTAAAAGGTAATCTTTATATACTTTGAATTCTTCCGCGTATTCTGAAAGAATTCTGTTTAAGCTTTGCTGTGAGTTCATACGTTTATTATAACTTAATTTATAAACAATTTCAACTTTTAGATATTCACAATTAACAATTTTCGGTTGATAACTTTTATAAGTTTGATTAGGCGTTTTTCTTTTATTTTTAAGGCCGGAAAGTTATTAATATTTCCCCAAAATATCAACAAAGTTTTGCACTTAAAAATACGGTTAATTTAATTGCTTTTTTGACTGTATTTTGTTATTATATATATAGTTTTAAGGTAGAAAAAAATTATTTCCACATTTCCACCTTACCTACTAATAACTATTATCTATTAATTATTTAATATAAATAAAAAGAATTAATACTCGGAGATAAAAAATGAAAGTTGTTTGTGAAGGTATTGAATTATCTGACGCAGTGCTTAAAGTAGTAAAGGCCTGCTCAACGAAGACTACCGTTCCCGTAATGGAATGCGTCAAGCTTGCGGCAAAGAACGATACGCTTACGCTTTCCGCAACCGACGGAGAAATTGCTATTATTAAGACGATAAAGGCGGAAATTTACGAGGAAGGCGAAATTTGCGTTCCCGGAAGATATTTTGCCGATTTTATTAAAAAGCTCGAAGGAGTGCAGATAACTCTTGCCTGCGAAGGCAGAAATATGGATATCGTCTACGCGGACAGTCAGACGAGTATGCAGGTGCTTTCCGCCGAAGATTTCCCCAAAATCGATTTAGAAATCAAGGAAAACAGCTTTAAATTAAAGACGACAGATTTGAAAAAGTTTATAACTTCCACGTCGTTTTGCTGCGCCTCTGACGATTCGAGACCAATTTTAAAGGGTTGCCAGTTCGTAATTAACGGCGATGATTTGTGCGTGACCTCGCTTGACGGCTTCCGTCTTGCTACGGTCAGCGGAAAAGTTACGGCGTCTTCTGGAAATATGGAGATAGTTTGCCCGGCAAGAACGCTTAACGAAATAGAGAAAATGATACCCGACGGCGATACCGAAACGGAAATTTTCGTGCAGCGCGGAATGATTTTGGTGGCTGCCGAGAATACCGTTTTAACTTCCAGGCTGTACGGCGGAGATTTTATCAAGAAGGAAAATATTATCCCCAAATCGTTCATAACTACCGTAACGGTGGAAAAGGATAAGCTTAAAGCCAGCATCGAGCGCGCGGCAATACTCGTAAGAAGCGATAAAAACAGCCTGATTATTTTCGATATTTCCGGCGATAAAATAGAGATAACCTCCGCGTCTGAAATCGGCCGCGTTCAGGAGCCGGTCAAGGCAAAAGTAGAGGGCAAAGACGTAAGAATTGCTATGAACTCCAAGTTCATAATAGACGCAGTGAACGCGCTTGACGAAAACGAAATTACGCTTTCGTTCAATAATCAGGTGCAGCCGTTTACCTGCCAGAATGCGGAAAATAAGCAAAAACTTTATCTTATATTGCCCGTTAGGACAAGCAATAACGCTTGACTTTAAAAGACTAATAATTATATAATAGGAAAAGAATTTTTTAAAATTAAGGTAAAAAAACGATGAAAAGAACTTATCAACCTAAAAAAAGACAAAGAAGTAAGGTACACGGATTCAGAAAGAGAATGGCTTCGACTGCCGGCAGAAAGGTATTGAAGCGCAGAAGAAACAAGGGCAGAAAGAAGCTTTCGGCGTAAGCGGTGAAGTATTTCAGAATAAAAAAAAACACCGATTTTCAAAAGCTGTTTAAAAAGGGGAAAAAGGTATTTTCCCCTTATCTAACGTTATTGTATTTTCCTTCGGACAAGCTTAAAATGGGCGTTGCCGTATCCAAAAAGCACGGTAAGGCCGTTGAAAGAAACAGAATTAAAAGGCTTTTAAGGGCGGCTTTTTCCGATAATTGCGAAGCCTTGAACGGCAGTTATTCAATTATACTGCTCCCTAAGGTCAGGGAAAGCTATTCTTATAAAGATTTCGCGGACGGTTTAAAGCTCTGCTTTAAAAAAATGAATGAAAAAATTTGTTAAGCGCCTGCGGAAAACGGTGTTCAAACCGGTAATAAAAGCTTGTTTTATGCGGCTTATAGTGTTTTATCAGAAGCACTTTTCGCGCCACACCTGCCTGTATCAGCCGACGTGCTCGGAGTATATGAAACGCTCCATAAACAATAAAGGCGTAATTTTAGGGCTGCTTTTCGGCACCTGGCGCATACTTCGCTGCAATCCGCTGTCGAAGGGCGGCTACGACCCCGAACCCGAAAGATACTTTCGGAAAAAGTGGGTACTGTGAGATAATAAATGGGTATACTTAATTTACTTACAACTTCGCAGGAATTTATTCCGTTTTCGGTAAGCGGAATAGACTCCGGCAGTTATAACTTTCTGGTAAAGGCCATAAAATGGCTGTTCGAGACGTTTTCAAACGTTTACGGCGGCGTTATTTTAGGCGTGCTTATCTTTACGCTGGTATTGAAAACCATAGTCTTGCCGCTCGATATTTATTCGAGGGTCAAGACCAAAAAGCAGTCGCTGCTTATGGAGCAAATGCGCCCCCAGATGGAGAAACTGCAAAAGCAGTACGCAAACGACAAGAATATGTACAGCCAGAAAGTTATGGAGCTGCAAAAGCAGAACGGCTATAATCCGCTCGGCGCGTGCCTGCCCATGGTTATATCGCTCGTAATATTCATGGTCGTGTTCAGCGCGTTTTCTACGTATTCGAACTACGCCGTTTTAAACAACTATAACGATATGGTCGTTAAGTATAACGAGAGCGTGAACGAGTACGTTATAGAGAGCGAAACCGACACCAAAGACGGCTTTTTACTTGCAGAAGGCGGCAATTACAGGGTAGTTTACGAGAAATTCGAGGAATATTATCAGAAAGTAAACGGTTCTGCGCCCTTTACCGCGGCTATGAAAGAGGCCGATAAAAACGAAATTGTTGCGGCGTTCGTAAAGATTAACGCGCGCAGAGCTTCGGCCGCGTACTACCGCAACGAAACTACGAGCACAAGGTTTTTGTGGATAGGCAACGTTTGGTATCCCGACTCGATGCTCAATAAGGAAGTGCCCGATTTTTCGAAATTCTCTTCGTCGGTAGCAAGAGTTTCCGGCTCGATGGGCTCTATCGACGAGGCTCAGTATAACGAGGTCACGTATTATCTCAGAAACGCCGACCCGGCAAACCCCGATATCAAGCTCGAAGGCAATACCTTCAACGGTTACTTCGTAATGGTGGTGCTGTCGATAGGCTTAATGTTCCTGCAACAGTTCGTAATGATGCGCTCGCAGAAAGCTGCAAGCGAATTAAGCTCGGTTGACGGCTCCGCGGCAAAGACCAACAAGTGGATGACTATCATGATGCCGCTTATATTCGGCGTGTTCTCGTTCTTTTACAGCGCCGCGTTCTCGACGTACATGATTATAAATACCACTTACAGCCTGTTGTCGACGCTGATAATAAATAAAATTGTAGCAGTACGCTTCGCAAAGACGGGAATTGTGCAAAAAAACAAGGGTAATAAGCGCCCTATAAACAGAAAGAGGTTAAAATAATGGAACAAACTGAAAACGTATTTACCGCTAAGACGGTCGACGAGGCCATAGCGGAGGGGCTTGCCACGCTCGGTATTACTCTGGACGAAGCGGAAATTACCGTTATCGAGGAAGGCAAGAAAAAGCTTTTCGGCTCGGTTAAGGCTCAGGTTAAAGTAGAAAAGAAGCGCTCCGAGGGCAAGCGCGCAGCAGATTTTATTGATAATTTACTGGCTATTCTCGGCATCAAGGCGGTAAGCGAAGTCGTTTCCGAAGACGAAGCAATTAATATCGATATAAAGACCACCGCGTCAAGCAGGGTTATAGGTAAGCGCGGCGACGTGCTCGACGCTATTCAGTGCATGGCCGGCGCGTATGCGAATATTGGCAGCGAAAGCTATAAAAAAGTAGTTGTAGACTGCGAAAATTACCGCGCTCAGCGCGAACAGACGCTCAAAGAGCTTGCCTTGAAGCTTGCTGCAAAGGCAGTTGAATCGGGCAGAAAAATGAGCTTGGAGCCCATGACCCCGTACGAGCGCCGCATAATTCACTCCGTGCTTATGGATAACGCGGACGTTAAAACGGTATCCGAGGGCAAAGAGCCGGCAAGATATATAGTAGTTATCCCCAACAACGCAAAGCCCGGCGACAAGGGCATTCGCTACGGCGAAAGACACGGGGGCAGAGGTAACGGCCGCCGCGACAACAGAGGGGGCGGCAGACGCGATAACCGCGGTGAAAGGCGCTCCGATAACAGAGGCGAAAGACGTTCGTCCGGCGGAGCTAAGCGCGGCAAAAAGGAAATTCACTTCGGCGCGTTCCTCGGCAACAGCAACGACTTAAAGCCCGAAGAGACTAAAACGGAAGAATAAATATAACGTTAAGTTTGATTTGAGGTATTGCGGACTTTGAGAAAAGTTTTTAAGATACTTTGATTAAACGAAACGTTTATTGATGGTTTTCGGCTAAACACATCATTAAAAAAACCGAGGAGAAAGCAGATTTTTTAAAAGGTTACCTCCTCAGAGGTAACCTTTTTTTCAGCCGAAATCTGCGCAAAATTTTTATGAAAAACTTTTTTACCACCAAACGCATTTGCCGCGCCGGAGTTATCGCCGCGCTGTACGCTGTAATCACCTGGGTATTAGGCCCTTACGCGTACGGCCCCTTGCAGTTCAGACCTGCGGAAGCTCTGTGCATACTGCCGCTGTTCTTTCCGGAATCCGTGCCGGCGCTGTACATAGGCTGTATGCTTGCAAATCTTATGTCGGGTTACGGAGTTTACGACATATTCCTGGGCAGTGTAGCAACGCTTTTAGCCGCGTTTTTAACCTACGGTACGGGCAGACTTATTAAAAATCACGTTCTGCGCGTCATTGTTGGCGGATTTTTCCCGATTATTATCAACGCGTTTTTAATTCCGCTTGTCTGGATACTCGCGGGCTCGGAAATTGCGTACTGGTACGAATTCGGAGTAATGATTTTAAACGAAGCGCTTTGGATATACGCTTTGGGTATTCCCCTTTACTTCGGGCTTGTCGGTCTGAGAAATAAAGGAGTTTCGGTTTTCATTGACGCAAAAAAGAAACCCGACGAACAATAATAAAAGAACGCCCCGTTCTGGGCGTTCTTTTTTATTCGAAATTTCCGATTTCAACTTCTATATTATATGAGGAGTACGGAAGGTTATATTTTGATAGCTCTCTCTGTGTCATCTTTATAATTCCTTGCTGCATTTGTTGCACTTTTCTTTGTAATGCAACTTCCAACTCGATTTTCTTATCATTCGGCATAATTAATGTATCATGCAAGGTTCCGCAGATTTTATAGCTTATGTGACTTCCATTAACTTCTTCGAAAACATAAAATGTTACCGCCGCACTGTTAGGTAAAGAATCCCGTTTTCGTTCAAACCGTTTAGCAATTAAATGTACTATATTCATAACATCATCTTCGTCAAGAATTTTATTTCTGTCAAAATTGTGTGCGGCTTCTCTTGCGTCAGGGCTGAATCTGCTTAAATCGGGATTTCCGTCACTATCCATCAAAATAAGTGCGTATAAATTATGTATTGTCCAAATAACGGCACCGATTATAATAAGAGTTTTGCCCAATAATAACTTTTGTGTAAAAACTGAAAGAATAACTCCTGCCATTATTATAATCGGAAAAACGAATATTGCCAAAGTTTCGATTTTTCGTAATAGTTTTTTGGGGCTGAATATTTTTCCTAATTTTATCCATTGGAAATACCCAGTAAGTGCTACGGCAACTGCACCGACGTACTTTAATATCCAAAAAGACTTATTAAACGATAAGCATAAAACACCAGCCAATACTAAAATTGCACCGTATAAAAGCATATATGGACCATATCGCTTACCGCTCTCCTCGTCATGTATGCCGAAAGAAAAAATTCCGGCTATAAATGCAGTACCACCAATAATAATCATAGTGTATATACCGGATTCAGCTATATAAAATGCCGAGGCGAACACCCCCGCCGCACCGACAAGATTTCTTATTGCAAATTTAAATCTTCCCATAAAATTACTCCTTTGTTGATACGTTATATAATTTCAAAATAATACTCAAAGTTGTACAATGCTCCGTGCATTAACTATACGGGAAATTTCCATACAAACTTTTAATATCGTCTTTTAATTCCTGGTCAACGATATAAACTTTATCTCGCATAACTGCCTCCGTTATTTTGATTTTTATAGCTCCATAGTATCTTAAATTTTGACGCGCTCAATTAAAAAAGTGCGCCAACCGAAGTTAACGCACGAAAAACGCAAACTCCGATTGTCGCCAAACAAATTTTATACAGTACGAGTATTCACACACACCGTTGGAATTTACATTTTTACCAAATGATAAAGATGGTATGTGCAAAAAATGGGTAAAATAAAAGAATACTCCCATTTACTGTATCATATTAAATTTGTTTGGCATAATTAATATATCACATTTCAACATTAAAATCAACGGTTTGCGCTAACTTCGTCATAACTTTATCTTGATAGGCGACAAGTAGCCTGACCCACAACAAAAAAGGCCCCGCCGCAAGGCGGGGGCTTTTTTATTTACGCTTTTTTAGTGGTAGTGGTTTTCATAGCCGCGGGCTTTTTTGCGGCGGTGGGTTTTGCCGCAGGCGCTTCGGTCTTTTCAGGCGCCTTTTTTTCAACCTTGCAGTTTGCCTTTAAGGTTGCAAGGCAGTGCCAGAGCTCACCGGGAATTCTGTCCTTAATAGTTCCGTTGTAATATCCCTCGATTTCCTCGGCCTCTTTTGCCCATTTTTCTTTGTCGACCGTTAAAATCTCTTTCAGGTCGTCAATGCCGAACTTCTTGCCGGGCTTGATTTCGTAATCGAGTTCGGAAATATCGATATCCTCGGCCTTGGGCACGTAGCCGATAGCCGTTTCTTCCGCGTCGACGGGAGTTTCGTCGCAGCGCTTCAATATCCATTCAAGCACGCGCATATTGTCGCCGAAGCCGGGCCACATAAAGTTGCCGTCTTTATCCGTTCTGAACCAGTTTACGTTGAAAATCTTGGGAGGGTTTGATACCTTTTTGCCCATTTCAATCCAGTGAGCAAAGTAATCGCCCATATGATAGCCGGTGAAAGGCTTCATAGCCATGGGGTCGTGACGGAGCACGCCTACTGCGCCTGCCGCAGCCGCCGTTGTTTCCGACGACATTGCCGAGCCTATGAACACGCCGTGGTTCCAGTCTCTCGACTGATAAACGAGGGGAGTGGTGCTTGCTCTTCTGCCGCCGAAGATAATCGCCGAAAGAGGAACGCCCTTCTTGGAGTTGAACTCGGGCGAAACGCAGGGGCAGTTGACCGCGGGTGCGGTGAAACGGCTGTTGGGGTGCGCTGCGCAGGTCGATTTATCCTTTTTATCGAACTTGGCCGCATCCCAGGGCTTACCCGTCCAGTCAATGCAGTGCTCGGGCAGTTCTTTGGAAAGACCTTCCCACCAAACGGTCATATCGTCGGTGTTCAGGGCAACGTTGGTGAATATCGTGCCGCGCTTTGTGGACTGCAAAGCGTTGTAGTTGGAGTGTTCGTTAGTGCCGGGCGCAACGCCGAAGAATCCGTTTTCGGGGTTTACAGCCCAAAGTCTGCCGTCATCACCTACGCGAATCCAGGCGATATCGTCGCCGACGGTCTCTATTTTATAGCCTTTTTCAAGGTAATGTTTGGGGGGTATAAGCATTGCAAGGTTGGTCTTGCCGCAAGCCGAGGGGAACGCCGCCGCAACGTACTTCTTTTCGCCGTCGGGGTAGGTTACGCCGAGGATAAGCATGTGCTCTGCCATCCAGCCCTCGTTTTTGCCGAGGTAGGAAGCGATACGCAGTGCAAAGCACTTTTTGCCGAGCAGTACGTTTCCGCCGTATGCCGAGTTTACCGAAATAATCGTGTTGTCCTCGGGGAAGTGCAGAATATATCTCTTTTCGGCGTCAACGTCGCACTTTGCGTGGAAGCCCTTAATGAAGTCGCCGTGCTTGCCGAGTGCGTCCAGGCACTGTTTGCCAACGCGCGTCATAATGTTCATGTTGAGAACGACGTAAATGCTGTCGGTTACCTCGATACCGATTTTAGCGAAATCGCTGCCGACAACGCCCATCGAATAGGGGATAACGTACATCGTTCTGCCCTTCATTGAGCCGCGTGCAATCTCGCTTGCAAGCTCGTAAGCCTGTTTGGGGTCCATCCAGTAGTTGATAGGGCCTGCGTCTTCCTTGTTTTTGGTGCAGATAAAGGTTCTGTCCTCAACGCGCGCAACGTCGTTGACCTTGGTGCGGTGAAGGTAGCAGTCGGGTACAAGATTTTCGTTAAGCTTGATAAGCTCGCCGCTCTTTACGGCTTCGGCCTTCAATGCTTTGATTTGCTCCGCACTGCCGTCTATCCAGACAATTTTGTCCGGCTGGCCGAGCTCGGCGCTTTCGTTTACAAAATCAAGAACTTTCTTGTTTTTTGTCAATGCCATATTATTACCACTCCTTGATTAAACAATATTTCTACAACTATAATTATATAAAAAGTTTTATAAAAAAGCAAATTAATTAAATCACATAAATACTACATATTTTTACATTATTATATATATTTTTTATGTAGTGGCATTATAAAATATGATAAGGAGAATAGTTATGAGCGGTTATACCAAAAATATTGCGGTAATAAAGGGTCTCAAAGACGGGTTTTCCGCCGACGGCGGCCCACTTACGGGGCTTGTCAAAGCCGAAAAGTACGGCGCTAACCTTAAAGTTGAGGTAACGTACATAAACTTTGCGCCGCTTATTCAGGGTCGGTACGTTACGGCGATATCCGACGGCGTAAATACCGAGATTGTCGAGGGCGAGCGCTTTGAGGGAACTTCAAAGCTGAACACGGGCGAGGGCTTTGCTGCGCTTGTATGCTATATTAACGGCCAGGTCTCGCCGATAGCTTCGGCTATAAGCGGCGGCTTTGCCGACGCGGCTCTAAATATCAAGCAGGCGGTCGAGCGCTACGAAAACTTAAAGCCGGCCGACGGCGACAAGACGGCCGCCACCGAGGAAAAATACGAGGACGAGGCCATAGCGGAGGTAAACTATTATGAATTCGCAGAAGCTGATAAAGGCGGTGGGGCTGTACGCAAGGATAAAGCGCAAAAAGAGGACGGGCTTAAAACTGACCAAAATGAAACGGCTTTTAGCGCTTTCAAAAAAGGACAAAGCGGCGTAAATTACAACGGGCTTTCTACGGGCGGAAACTTTTACGAGCGTATGAAGGACGAAATTGAAAATCTGTTTAAAACTTACCCCTGCGAAAAGGAGCTTGAAAACGTAGTTATGGGCTCGCGCTGGGTAAGGATAAATTACGGCGACAACAAGTTTTACGTTTTCGGGATAATCTCGGACGAGGGCAAACCCAGGTATATATGCTACGGTGTGCCCACCGAACAGAGCTATGCTCCGCCCGAAAGCATGCAGGGTCTGGCCTCGTTTATACCCTGTCCGGCGGAGGAACGACAGCGCGGTTACTGGGTAATGTATCAGGATGCGGCAACGGGCGCAAGCCTTAAAATAGACGTCAAATAATAAAAAACCGCCTTTGGGCGGTTTTGTTATTTCAGGCCTTTAAAGGGCTTGAAAACTATTAAGGAGTAAATTGTGAAAAGGGCAGAGGCTCCGCAGACAGCGTAAAAGCTTCTGTAAATTACGGGCTTGCCGAAGCTTAAAAACTTGATGATATCAAAGCCCGTAAAAGCGAATACGGCCGCACATATGCCTAAAATAACGAGGTTTATGGCGCAAATATAGCAGGTCATTTTCATAGCCTTAGTATGGCCAGGGCGCGCAAAACTATACGGTGATGTTGTCTAAAACAAGTTTGTCAAAGTCGGGCTTTTCGGCAAAGTCGCGCGGAAGAAATCTTACCGTGCGGAACTTGGCGTAGTTGAAAATATGCGTCTTTAAAAGTATAGGGGTGGCAATATCAAGCTCGGCGCAGATATCGGAGAGATACTTGAAAAACTCCGAGTAAACAAACCTGTCGTCACTCTGATAGGTTATCTGGTTTATTATTTTTTCGCCGCGCATTACTTTCGCCCAAATTCTGAACATATAATGATTATATTAAAGATTTCCCCGTATTGCAAACAATTTGACAACAAAGTTTAAAACGCGTACAATTAGCGCATAGGAGTTAACTAAAATGCAGAATCTCGAAAAGGAAATTTTATCACTTTTGGAAGACGATTCCAGGCTTTCGGCAAAGCAGATAGCCTGTGCGCTTCAAATTACCGAAAAGCAGGCGGCCGCAACTATCCGCAGCCTTGAAGAGCGCGGAATTATCGTAAAGTATACGGCCATTTTAAATACCGATACATTCGAAGAGGACGCGGTTGAAGCGCTTATAGAAGTCAAGGTTACGCCCCAGCGCGGACACGGCTTTGATATGATAGCGCAGGAAATTGCCTCGCACGACGAAGTGCAGAACCTGTATTTAATGAGCGGCGCGTACGACTTGGCGGTTATAGTCCACGGCAAATCGCTGCGCTCGGTATCGCGTTTCGTGTCCGAAAAGATTTCCACTTACGACAGCGTTATATCCACCGCAACGCATTTTATATTGAAAAAATACAAGGTGGAAGGCGCGGTTATGACGGGCACTCCGGGCAGCGAAAGGTTGAGTATTCAGCCGTAGTTTTTTGCAATTGAGTGGCACATATGCCGCAACTAACACAAAAATATGCGTAATTTCGTTAATAAAAAGGCCGCAGCATTACAGCCGAGCGGCATAAGAAAATTCTTTGATATAGTGCAGAAGATGGACGGCGCGATTTCGCTTGGCGTGGGCGAGCCGGACTTCGTTACGCCCTGGAACGTGCGCGATGCGGCAATACGCTCTCTGCGCCGCGGCTACACCCAGTACACGGGCAACCGCGGACTTCCCGAACTGCGTATATTCATTCAGCGGTATTTAAAGGAGCGGTTCGACGTGGACTATCCGCCCGAGCGCACCATAGTTACCGTCGGCGCGAGCGAGGCAATAGATTTATCGTTAAGGGCTATCTGCGACGAGGGCGACGAAATTTTAGTGCCCGAGCCCTCTTACGTTTCGTACTTTCCTGCGGTAACGCTTGCGGGGGGAACTCCGGTAGCCGTAAAGTGCAGTGCGGAAAACGACTTTATTCTGACCCCCGAAGTTTTAAAAAGCGTAATAACTCCGCGCACCAAGGCGCTTATTCTGCCCTACCCCAACAACCCCACGGGCGCGGTAATGACTCGCGAACAGCTTGAAAAAATAGTGCCGGTAATTTTGGAGCACGACCTGCTTGTAATAACCGACGAGATATACGCCGAGCTTACCTATACGGGCAAACATTTTTCCATTGCGTCGTTGCCGAAAATGGCCGAAAGAACGGTATATATAGGGGGCTTTTCAAAAGCTTTTGCCATGACGGGCTGGCGCGTGGGCTTCGTTTGCGCGCCCAAAGAAGTGGACGAGGCAATGTTCAAAATACACCAATACACCATTTTGTGCGCGCCCCAAATGAGCCAGCGTGCGGCAATCTGCGCGCTTAAAGAAGGCTTTACAGATAACTTTTCTACCGTTGAAGAAATGCGCGGCGAGTATTTCAGGCGCGGCAGGTTTTTGGCCGGCTCGCTCAACGATATGGGCTTAAAGTGCTTTTTGCCCAAGGGCGCGTTTTACGTTTTCGCCTCTGTTGAAAGCACTGGTATGGACGGCGAGGAATTCGCAAACAGGCTTTTAAGCGAGCAGAAGGTTGCGGTTGTGCCCGGCTCGGCTTTCGGCGCCGGCGGCAAGAACTTTGTAAGGTGTTCGTACGCGACGTCAATGCAGCAGCTGACCGAGGCGGTTATGCGCATACAGGAGTTTTTAAGCTCGTGCAAAAACCGTTGACAAAACGCACCAAAGATTATATAATATGGAACGGTAAATTGTGATTTCGCGCGGCGGAATCACTTTTACTTATTTTTTATGGAAATAAACCGCGGTTGCGGTAAGGAGTATATATAATGGCAGAACTCATTGTTATGACAAAAAAGAATTACGAAAAGCTGAAAGAGGAACTCGAATACCTCATCAAGGTAAAGCGCCCCGAGATTATCGAGCGTATCGCCGAGGCGAGAAGTCACGGCGACCTTTCGGAAAACGCCGAGTACGACGCGGCGCGCGAGGAGCAGCGTTCCAACGAGGGCAAAATTGCGGAAATCGAGTACAAAATCAAGAACGCGGACATTCGCGAGGAAGAGACCGATACCAGCTACGTGCATCTCGGCAGCGTCGTAACTGTCTACGACGAGGATATGGAAGAGGAAAACGTTTACACTATAACTTCGGTAACCGAAGTTGACCCTATGGCCGGAAAAGTTTCGGTTGAGTCGCCCGTGGGCGCGGCGCTCTTAAAAAAGCGCGTAGGCGAAAAGGCCAACGTTAAGTGCCCCGACGGCGCGGAATATACGCTTAAAATTCTGGCGATAAAATAAAAGGTAGACTTATGGAAGAAATAAAGAATTTAACGGCCGAAGAAGAGGCGGAAAGCATTGCCGAGCAGGCGCGTATCCGCCGCGAAAAGTTACAGAAAATGACGGGCGAAGGTCAGAACCCGTTCGTTAAAACGTCGTTTGCGCTTACCCACCGCTCCGCGGAGGTTATAAGCGGCTTTGAAAAGCTTGAAGGCAAAGAGGTTTGCCTTGCCGGTCGACTTATGTCGCGCAGAATTATGGGCAAAGCGTCTTTTTGCCACATTCAGGACGGCGAAGGGCTTATTCAGCTTTACGTGCGCCGCGACGACGTCGGCGAGGAAGATTACGCTTCCTTTAAAAAAGATTACGACCTCGGTGATATCGTAGGCGTAAAGGGCTACGTTTTCAAGACCCAGACGGGCGAAGTCTCCGTGCACTGCAACCGCATTGAGATGCTCTCTAAATGCCTGTTGCCCCTGCCCGAAAAACAGCACGGCCTCAAAGATATCGATATCCGTTACAGACAGCGCGAGCTTGACTTAATTGTCAACCCCGAGGTTAAAAATACTTTTGTAAAGCGCTCGAACATTATAAGCGCAATAAGGGCTTATCTTGACGGATGCGGCTTTCTGGAAGTCGACACCCCCGTTTTGAACAGCATCGAGATAGGCGCTTCGGCGCGGCCGTTCAAAACCAGGCACAACGCGCTGGATATGGATATGTATCTGCGCATAGAAACCGAGCTGTACTTAAAAAGACTTATCGTCGGCGGCTTCGAAAGGGTTTACGAGGTGGGCAGAATTTTCCGTAACGAGGGTATGGACGCCTATCACAACCCCGAGTTTACCACGATAGAAATGTACGCGGCGTACCTCAATTACTTCGATATGATGAACATTGTCGAGGATATGTACGCGCACATTGCCAAGACCGTTTGCAAGACGACCGATATCGTTTACCAGGGCACGGAAATTCACCTTGGCGGCAAGTGGGCAAGGCTGACTATGAAGGAAGCCGTTAAAAAATACTCCGGCGCGGACTACGATAAGTGGAAGACCGACGCCGACGCTCGCGCCTGCGCCAAAAAGCTTGGCGTTACGGTAGAGGAGGGCGAAAGCGCAACCAAGGGCCACGTGCTTATCGCGCTTTTCGACGCGTTTGTGGAAGACAAACTCGTTCAGCCCACGTTCATTTACGATTATCCCGTGGAGAATTCCCCCCTTGCAAAGCGCAAAGAGGACGACCCTTTGTTTACGCAGAGGTTCGAGTATTTTATCTGCGGCCACGAATACGGCAACGCGTTCTCCGAGCTGAACGACCCTATCGACCAGAAGCAGAGGTTCGTAAAGCAGGTCGAGGAAAAGCGCAAGCAGGAAAAGAACTGCAACGCGCAGGTTGACGAAGAGTTCGTAACCGCGCTCGAATACGGACTTCCCCCGACGGGCGGACTCGGCTTCGGCGTTGACAGGCTTGTAATGCTGCTCACTGATAGCGCGACAATCAGAGATGTGCTGCTCTTCCCCACAATGAAACCCAAGCGTTAAGGTTTTTTGAATGTACGAATATCATATCTTAACCCAACTTAAAAAATACACCAAGGCGAACAAGAGTTTTCACGTTCCCGGGCACAAGGCGAGGGGGGACTTCAACGCGAAGTTTCCCGTTGCCAAAATGGACGTTACCGAGCTTTCCTACTCGGATAACCTTGCCTGCCCCGACGGAGTGATTTTAAAGGCTCAGCGCGACGTTGCCGAAATTCTCGGCGCAAAGAAGAGCTGGTTTTTAACCGACGGTTCGACCTGCGGCGTGCTTTCTATGCTGTACGTTTTAAGGAAGCGCGGCAATAAAATTATAGTGCCCCGTAACTGCCACCAAAGCGTGTGGAACGCGTGCAGGCTGTTCGGGTTCGAGCCGGTTATCGTGCAGGGTAAAACCAAGCAGGGCGTGCTTCTGCCGCCCGAGCCAAAGCTCATTGACGGGCTTTTGGATAACGATATAAACATCTGCGGAATGATAGCGGTCAGCCCCGATTATTACGGAAACGTTGCTCCGCTTAAAGAGTATTCCGAAATTATAAAAAAGCACAAGCGGCTTTTGGCAGTGGACGAAGCGCACGGCGCGCACCTTGCCTTTGAGCGCGAAAACGGCGCATATGCAGGGGTCTACGCGGATATTTGGGTGGACGGCGCGCATAAATGCCTGCCTTCGCTGACGCAGGGCGCGGTGCTTTCGGTAAACGACGAAAGGCTTTCGGCCGATATTGAGGACGCGCTTTCCATATTCCGCACGACCTCGCCGAGCTATCCTATAATGGCTTCGGTGGAGTACGGCATTAAATACGTTGCAAACAACAAGACGCTTTTGACCGACGCGAAGAGCGCAAGAAAGATAATAGAGGAAAAGCTTTCGGGCTTTGAAATTTATCCGTCGGACGACTGGACTAAGGTTGCGGTGGACTTCGCGCCGCTTAAAATTTCGCCAGACAAAGCGGCCAAAGAATTGGAAAACAAGGGCATATATGCCGAGCTTTCGGACGGAAGACACCTTTTATTCTATCTTTCGCCCATGACGACGGCAAAGGACGCAAACGAACTAAGCGCTGCGCTTATCTCGCTTAAAAACAACAAAAAGATACAGGGCACTTACAAGGCGCTTCCCGAACTGCCCGAAAACGAGCGCACTTACAGCTTTCAGTACGCGCTGAATAAAAAGGCCGAGCAGGTTCCGCTTAAAAGCGCCGTCGGCAGAATGTGCGCAAAGAACGCCGGAATAACTCCGCCGTGCATACCCGTAGCGGTGGCCGGGGAAATGATTACCGCGCAGACTGTTAAAGTGCTTGAAAGCGCAAAGAATACTTTCGGGCTTTGCGACGGAAAAATAACGGTTGTTAAAAAATAACTGTCGGAGGTACTTGCGATGAAGGGGAAATTTATAACGTTTGAAGGCTGCGAGGGCTCGGGCAAGAGCACGCAGTTAAGACTGCTTTCCGAGTACCTTACGGAACACGGTGTCGACTTTATTATGACGCGCGAGCCGGGCGGCAGTGAAATTTCCGAAGAGATACGCTCTATTATTTTAAACGGCAAAAATACCGCTATGTGCGACGAGTGCGAGGCGCTCCTGTACGCGGCGGCGCGCATACAGCATTTAAAGGAAAAGGTTGCGCCGGCATTGGAGCGGGGCAAGCTCGTTATATGCGACAGATACGTCGATTCTTCGCTGGCCTATCAGGGCTATGCGCGCGGATTGGGTACGGAATATGTTGCGAATATCAACGCTTTCGCCCTTGAAAAGTTTAATCCGGATTTGACGGTTTTCCTCGATATTTCGCCTGCGGACGCATTTAACCGTAAGCACGGCGCGGACAAAAACGACAGAATAGAGCAGTTGGGGCTGGAATTCCACCAAAAGGTTTATTCGGGTTACAAGTCGCTTTTGCCCGTATACCCCCGTATATGTGCCGTTGATTGCAGCGGAACCAAGTTTGAAACGAGCGAAAAAATAATTAAGCTGTTAAAAGCAAAAGATATTATAAAGTGAACGAGCTGATTAAAAGTACAACCGCATACAAAATATTTTCGGCGGACAGGCAGTCCGGGCGGCTTTCGCACGCATATATGCTGCACTTTACCGACGTTAAGAACTTAAAGGGCGCGCTTAAAATTTTCGCGTGCGAGTTCTTCGGCGCAAAGGAAGGCTCTAATCTTTTTAACAGAATTTCAAGCGGAAGCTATCCCGACTTCAAGCTGTATCCGCAGGACGATAAAAAGCTTACCGCGGACGCGGTTTCGGAGATTATAGAGGACAGCACTATGCGCCCCGTCGAGGGTGATAAAAAGCTGTTCGTAATAAGCGGTTTCGACGGGGCTTCGGCGCTGCTGCAAAACAAGCTTTTAAAGACTTTGGAAGAACCGCTTGAAGGCGTTTACTTTCTGCTCGGTGCGGCCTCGCTTGCGCCCGTGCTGGGCACCGTGAAATCGCGCGTAAAAACTTTGGAGATTCCGCCGTTTTCCGAAAAGCAGATTTACGGGGCGTTAGAGCGGCAGGGTCACAGCGACATCAACGCGGAAGCGGCAAAGAGCGCGAACGGAATACTCGGCGCTGCGGAAAATATGGTCGGCGGCGGCTGGTTTGAAAAGATAGAGGCGGCGGCGCGTGAAATCTGCGGCGTGTATTCGGTTTCGCAAATCGGCGAGGTTGCCGCAAAGTACGGCGACGTCAAGGAAAAGCAGGAGCTTTTGGACAGAATGCAGAGCACGTACTTCGAGGCACTGACCAAGGGCACGGGTGCAGCGAAAGGACTTTCAAAATCAACGCTTATTTTCGCGCTTGAAAAATTGAACGAGGCCAACGCGGACTTAAAGTTCAACGCGTACTTTAACGGGCTTTTATACGATTTTCTTCTTGCCGTGGCAACTCACGAACGGCGCGTAAAAATATAAAATACAGGGAAAACAAAATGGTAAAAATTACAGGGGTAACCTTTAAAGAGGGCGGCAAGGTATATTACTTTGCGCCCGGCAAAGAAAAATACGAAGAGGGCATGGGCGTAATCGTCGAAACCTCGCGCGGAGTGGAGTACGCAACCGTAGTTATTCCGTTTGCAGAGGTCGAGGACAGCGCGGTTGTAACGCCGTTAAAGCCGATTATCCGCGTTGCTACGGCGCGCGACGAGGAAACTCACCGCAAAAACCTTGAAAAAAAGGACGGCGCAATGAAGACCGTCCGCGAAAAAATAGAAAAGCATAACCTTGATATGAAGCTTATCGACTGCGAATTCGCTTTCGACGGCGCAAAGGCGGTTTTCTATTATTCCGCTCCGCAGCGCGTGGACTTCCGCGAGCTTGTAAAGGACTTGTCGTCGGTGTTCAGAATGAGAATAGAGCTTCGTCAGGTGGGTATCCGCGACGAGATAAAGCTTTTGGGCGGTCTTGCGCCCTGCGGCAGGGAGTGCTGCTGTTCGAGCTGTATGCCGAACATAAACAAAGTTTCCATTAAAATGGCTAAAAATCAGGGACTTTCGTTGAACCCCGGCAAAATTTCCGGGCTGTGCGGAAGGCTGATGTGCTGTTTGTCGTACGAAAACGACTACTACGCCGACGCGTGCAAGCGCGTGCCCAAGCTCGGCAGCGAGGTAGGCACGCCCGAGGGAAAGGGCACGGTTGTAAACATTAACATGCTTAAAATGCAGGTGCGCGTCAAAATAGAGGACAAGCAAAAGGATACCGTTTCGTTCAAGGATTTCAACGTGGACGAGCTTAAATTCAAGGCCGCAAAGCCTTGCAAGGGCGGAAAAGAGGAAAAGGACGACGAAAACGACCCCGACCTCAAAGAAATTTTGGATTGATTTTCTAATAAAAAACTTTGTTTAACCTCTTTACAGTAAAAAAATTGTGTGATATAATACAAGTCACAAACAAGTATTAATATTTGGAGGAAAATTATGGCTCACTTCATTACAGACGAGTGCGTAAGCTGCGGCGCTTGCGCCGGAACTTGCCCTGTTGAAGCTATTTCCGAGGGCGCAGACAAGTACGTGGTTGACCCTGAAGTATGCATCGACTGCGGTGCTTGCGAGGACGTTTGCCCCACCGGTGCAATTCATCCTGCAGAATAATTTAAACTGCGAAATCGGGAAAGCGGAGGGTAATAGCTCCGCTTTTTCATTTTTCTGTGTTTTGCACTTATAAGCGGCGCATCTCATCGTCAAGCGGCGCTCCGCCTTAGTCGTTTACGCAAAGTAAACTCCTTGCGGTCGTCGCTTGCTTTCCTTGACCTGCTTGCTTCTAAGCGCAAAATTCGGGGTTTACGGTTATGTTGAAAGACGGCGAAGTCCTCGAAGAATTTTTCGGGGATAAAAAAATAATACAAAACGTAAAATTATACAGGTTCACATCCGACAGTATACTGTTATCTAAGTTTGCCAAAGCAAAGTTTAAGGACGACGTTGCCGACTTTTGCGCCGGCAGCGGAGTTGTCGGGTTTCATTTTGCCTGCTTAAATCCCGTAATTTCCCGTCTTACATTGTTTGAAATGCAAGAGGAGCTTTCGGATATGTCGCGGCGCACGGCCGAGCTGAACGGCTTTGAGTGCGATTCCGTATGCTGCCGCTTGCAGGATATCGGCAAAGAGTACAACGAGCGGTTTTCGCTGATACTTTGCAATCCGCCGTACGAGCGCGGCGGCTTTGAAAACGAAACTTACGAAAAGGCTATCTGCCGCAAGGAAATAACTTTGACTCTGTCGGAAATTCTGGACGCGGCCGCTAAAACTCTTAAATTCGGCGGCAGGCTTGCAATTATCAACCGCGCCGACCGCGTAGCCGAGCTTATTTACGGCTTAAAGAGCCGAAAGTTAGAGCCGAAAAGAATGCAGTTTGTTTCGGGTACTGAAAAATCAAAGCCCTACCTTGTCATGGTAGAGGCGGTAAAGGGCGGCAAGGAGGGCGTTGAGGTTCTGCCTGCCGCGGTAAACTGATTATGCAAAATAAGCGTTACTTAAAAAGATTTGCAAGCTATTACAAACCGCATAAAAAGCTGTTTATAATAGATATGATATGCGCGTTTATAATCTCGGTTTTCAACCTTGTTTACCCGTACGTAACCAAGGAGATTATAAACAACTACGTTCCCAACAAGCTTTTATACAATTTGCTGACGGCGCTTGGTCTGATACTTGCATTCTATATAATAAAAGCCGTTTTAAACTATATTTTGCAGTACTGGGGGCACGTTGTGGGCGTGCGTATTCAGTCCGATATGCGAAGGGAGCTGTTCGGACACTTGCAAAAACTTCCGTTTTCTTACTTCGACGAGCACAAAACGGGCGCGATAATGAGCCGCATGACTAACGACCTGTTTGAAATTTCCGAGCTTGCCCACCACGGCCCGGAAGACCTGTTTTTATCGCTTGTGACTATCCTCGGCGCGTTTATAATGCTTTCGTTTATAAACGTTTACCTTGTTTTAATAGTGTTTGCGTGCATACCTATAATAGTAGTGTGCGCGGTAATTTTAAGAAAGCGCATGATGAAAGTCTTTACCGAAGTTCGCGTGGCCCAGGCGGAGATTAACGCCGATATCGAAAGCGCGGTTTCGGGTATGCGCGTTTCCCGTGCGTACTGTGCGGAGGAGCACGAAACGGAGAAATTCGAGCAGGGCAACGGCGAGTTCGTGCGCGCAAAGAGCAGACAGTACAAGGTAATGGGCGAGTTCCAGTCGTCAATGACCTTTTTTATCGACTTTTTATACTTTGCCGTTTTACTTGCGGCCGGACTGTTTTTCTATTATAATATAATCGACGCCGGCGAGTTTGCGGCGTTCGTGCTGTACATATCCGCGCTGATAACGCCTATCCGTACGCTTGTAAACTTTTTCGAGCAGATTCAGGAGGGCATGACCGGCTTTAAACGGTTCTGCGAAATTATGGATATCCCTCCCGAAGAGGAGAGCGAAAACGCTTTGGCGCCCGAAAAGCTGAAAGGCGAGATAGTATTCGATAACGTGACGTTCGGTTACGACGGCGAGGAGGGCCGCAAGGTAATAAGCGACTTTTCAATGCAAATCCCTGCCGGCAAAACCATAGCGCTCGTAGGGCCTTCGGGCGGCGGCAAAACAACCGTTTGCCATTTGATACCGCGCTTTTACGAGATAGACGGCGGCTCGATAACCATCGACGGCTACCCGATAGAAAAACTGCAAAGGTCGGCTTTAAGAAAGAATATAGGCATAGTTCAGCAGGACGTATTCCTGTTTAACGGCACTATCCGCGAGAATATCGCCTACGGCGACTTTTCCGCAACCGAAGACGAGATAGTGGAGGCGGCTAAAAAAGCCAACATTCACGACTATATAATAAGCCTGCCGGAGGGCTACGACACCTGCGTGGGCGAGCGCGGCGTAAAGCTTTCGGGCGGACAAAAACAGCGCGTATCCATTGCAAGGGCGTTTCTTAAAAATCCGCCGATACTCATTCTGGACGAGGCAACTTCGGCCTTGGACAATGCAACGGAAATGTTAATTCAAAGCGCGCTTTTCAAGCTTTCGGAAGGCAGAACTACGCTTGTAGTCGCGCACAGGCTTTCCACCGTAAAGAACGCCGACGAAATTATTGTTATAACCCCGGACGGCATAGAGGAGCGCGGCACGCACGAATCTCTTATGGCCAAGGGCGGCGAGTATAAAAAACTTTACGAATACCAGTTCAAAAACCTATGATTTATTTTGTAGCAACGCCGATAGGCAATTTAAAGGATATCACGCTCCGCGCGTTGGAAACGCTGAGGGCGGCCGATATGATATTTTGCGAGGACACAAGGCACTCGTTAAAGCTGCTCAATGCATACGATATAAAAAAGCCGCTTTTTTCCTGCCATAAATTCAACGAGCGCGAGGCCGCGGAAAAGATTATCGCTGCCGCAAAGGACGGCAAGGAAGTTGCGGTTATCTCCGACGCAGGCATGCCCGTAGTATCCGACCCCGGCAATATCGTCTGCGAGGAACTCAGGCGGCAGGGCGTTGAGTACACGGTTATCCCCGGCGCTAACGCGGCGCTTTCCGCGCTGGTGCTTTCGGCCTTTTCCGCAGAAAGATTTGCCTTTATTGGCTTTCTGCCCGACAAGGCCGGCGAGCGGCGCGAGCTACTCAACAAGTATAAAAATCTGGATATGACGCTTATCTTTCACGTCGCTCCGCAAGACGTAGACCGCCATATATGCGCCGTTTACGAGGTTTTCGGCGAAAGACGCGCCTGCGCCGTGCGCGAGATTACAAAGCTCCACGAGGAAGCGCAGTTCTTCAAGCTTTCCGAGGGGTTACCGGGCGAAAAGCGCGGCGAATACGTTTTGATAGTCGAGGGCGGAAAGTGTGAAAACGAGCTTTGCAAACTTCCCGAAAAAGAGCATATACTCCACTATATGTCGGGGGGAATGGACAAAAAAGAGGCCGTAAAGCAGGCCGCAAAGGACAGAGGCGTACCAAAGTCGGAAATGTACAAATTTTCGCTTGATTTATAAAATTTTAAATTGAAGGTAAAAATTATGGCTAAGAAATCAAAAAAGGATAAAGAGGTTCAGTTACCCGAAAAGCTTACAATTTACGAATACGAACAAAAATACACCAAGCACCAGAACGTGCGCGGCGCGAAAATTGCGCTTAAACTGATAGCCGCAACCATAGGCATCGGTATGGCGGCCTGCCTGTTTTTGATAACGATGAAAGTGGTAGACCTGTTTACCGACCAGCGTGTGCGCATAGGCGTTGGCGTGGGCATGGGGCTTATCTGCCTCGGACTGTACATAGCGTTCTTCATAGTGCCGCTCGTCAAAATTTTAAAGACGGGGTACTTCGAGGTCAACGTAAACGCGTACACCGCACGCGAGGCGCAAAAGCACAATAAAAAGGTAAGGCACGATATCGCGCATAAAATTATCGAGCTTACTTCCAAAGTAGAGGGCGTCGGCTGGTATGACTCCGAGGTTGTGGGAAGCCTTGCAATAGCGCTTCACGGCAACGACGAGGAAAGCTTAAAACAGGCCCTGACGGAGCTTTATACCGGCTCGGTTAAAAAGTCGGCAAAATCGCTCATAAACAAAACGGCTATGCGCTCGGCAATGTATTCGGCGCTGTCGCAGACCGATAAGGTTGACGCGCTGCTCGTTGCGTTTTTGAATTTGCAGCTCGTTAAAGATTTAGTGTTCTTGTACGGCTTCCGCCCGTCCGACCCCAAGCTTGTACGCATATTTGCAAGGGTGCTTCAAAACTCGCTGATTGCTTACGGCCTCGGTACGGTTAAAATCGGCAACAGCATTGTAAAGACCATGGGCGACGTGGTAAAGGGCATACCTATACTCGGCTCGGCAATTTCCGTGCTTGTTGATTCGTCCGTGCAGGGACTTACGAACGGAGTTTTAACGGCTGTTATCGGCTACCAGACCATTAAATACCTCAGCGACGAATACAAACTTCAAAACATTCTGGACGGCGTTGAAATAGCAGAAACCGAGGAAGAACTGCAAGAGGTTTGCCTCGGCCTTGAAAAGGAGTTAAAGAGCGGACACAGCAAAATGCCGCAGGCCGTTTAATAAAGGTGAATTATGAACGATATCGAACTGATTGAAAAGCTTTGCAACGCGCGCGGCGCTTCGGGCTTCGAGGACGAGGTTTTAACCGTCGTTCGCGAATACTGCAAGGACTTTGCCGACTTTGAAGAAGACAGCATGCGCAATCTGTATATAAAGCCCAGGTACAACAAGGGTAACAGGCCGCAGGTTTTACTGGACGCGCACTCCGACGAGGTCGGGTTTATGGTTCAGGCAATTAAGCCGGACGGCACGCTGCGCTTCGTGCCCATAGGCGGCTGGAACGAGAGCGCGCTGCCCTCGTCCAAAGTTCAGATTTATACTAAAACGGGCTATATATCGGGGGTAATTGCGGCAACTCCGCCGCATTTGCTCACCGCAGACCGCAAAAACGCACCCGTGAATTGCGAGAATTCGGTCATAGATATCGGCGCGACGAGCGCGGAAGAGGTGGAAAAACTCGGCGTAAAAGTGGGCGCGCAGGTTGTGCCGCTTTCACCGTTCGAGTACGATAAAAAGCGCGGCGTTCTGCAAGGCAAGGCGTTTGACGACAGGCTCGGAGTTGCGGCAATGTTAAAGTGCCTTAAAGAGCTGTCACAAGAAAAGCTTTCCGTTGACGTTATAGGCGTCGTATCCTCGCAGGAAGAGGTGGGCGACAGAGGTATAACTGCGGTTATGTACAGGGTCAAGCCGGACGCGGCTATCTGCTTTGAGGGCTGCCCTGCGGACGATATTACCGCGCCTCAATACATGGTTCAGGACGCGCTCCGCGGCGGAGTAATGCTCCGGCATATGGACAGAACGGTTATCTGCACGCCGAGGTTTGTAGCATTCACGCAGGAGGTTGCCAAAAAGCAGGGCGTAAAGGTGCAGATGGCGGTGCGTTCAAGCGGCGGCAACAACGGCGCGTATATAATTTCGGCAAACGGCGGAACTCCCGTTATCGTTGCCGGAATACCCGTAAGATACATTCACACCTTTAACTGCATTGCCGTTAAAGAGGACTTTGACGCAAACGTCGCACTCGGCACTGCGCTTTGCAAATCGCTGACGGAAGATATAATAAAAGGTTTTTAAAAATAAAAGCGGCGCAAGGCTTTAAAGCCTTGCGCCGCTTGTTTTTTAATAATAAACTTCTTCAATGACCCCTCCGCCGAGACAGGCGGTTTCGTCGTAGAATACCGCGTATTGCCCTTCGGTAACCGCGCGTTGCGGCTCGTCGAACTCGACTATCGCATAACCGTTTTCAAGGGTAAGTTTAACCTTTTGTTCGGGTTGGCGGTAACGGAATTTAGCCGTGCAAAATTGCGTTGGTTGCGGCATATAGCCTATCCAATTGAGGTTTGTAACCTTGCAGGAGTGGGAATACAGCGGAGTTTCGTCGCCGTGGGAAACGTATAAAATATTGTTTTGCAAGTCCTTTTTAACTACGAACCATCTGCCTTCCTCGCCGTGCTTTCCGCCGAGTTCAAGCCCCTTGCGCTGTCCCAAGGTGTAGTACATAAGCCCGATATGCTCGCCTACGGTTTCGCCGTCGAGAGTAACAATTTTGCCCGGTTGCGCGGGCAGATAGGTTTGCAAAAACTTGCGGAAGTTCCGCTCGCCTATAAAGCAGATGCCTGTGGAGTCCTTCTTGTTAGCGTTATAAAGCCCGTTCTCTTCGGCAAGCTTTCTCACCTCGGCTTTATCAAGGCCGGCAAGCGGAAACAAAACTCCGTCAAGCTGACTTTCCCGAACCTGGTTTAAAAAATAAGTCTGGTCTTTGCCGGTATCCTTGGCTTTTAAAAGGCGGTTTCTGCCGTTTAAGTGCTCAACGCCGCAGTAGTGCCCCGTTGCAACGAAGTCCGCGCCCATAGAAAGCGCGTAGTCGCGGAACGGCCCGAATTTTATTTCGCGGTTGCAGAGCACGTCGGGGTTGGGCGTTCTGCCTGCCGAGTATTCGTCAAGAAAGTGTTTGAATACGCGCTCGCGGTATTTTTCGGCAAAGTTTACCGAGTAGTAGGGGATATCGAGCTGCGCGCACACTCGCCTAACGTCCGCGTAGTCGCCGTCAGCCGTGCACGCGCCGTCGGGGTCGTTTTCCTCCCAGTTCATCATAAAAAGCCCTATTACGTTGTAGCCCTGCCGCTTCAATAAAAGCGCCGCGACCGAAGAATCTACACCGCCGCTCATTCCTACGACAACCGTCTTTGACATATCCGCTCCAAAAAGTTAGTTTAAAAAATTATAACACAGCCGTTTAATATTTGCAATTAATTTGTTTTATGGTATAATGTGCGTATGGATTTGCTCGGCGACGCTTATATTTTGCTTTCGGTTGTGAACACAAAGCTCAGGGACACGTTTTCCTCTTTGGAGGACTTGTGCTATGACGAGGGGATACCCTGCGAAGAGCTGACCGCAAAGTTTGCCGCAATAGGGTACAAGTACGACCGCGCCGCCAACGCATTTAAGCCTGAATAATTTGCACTCGTAGTCTAACTGGATAAAACTTCGGCCTCCGACGCCGACGTTGTGAGTTCGAGCCTCGCCGGGTGCACCATAATAAGACCCCACATATGTGGGGTCTTATTATGGTTTAGCTTGCGAAAGGCGAGAACTCACGTTCGCGCGAGCGAAGCGATGCCCTGCCGTAGGCTCCCACTTGTGGGAAACGGCAGAGCCTCGCCGGGTGCACCAATTAAAAAGCCCCACATATATGTGGGGCTTTCGGCTTATTTGTTGACGTAATTTATTTTTTCGCGCCTGTCGAGGGGGTATCTGGCGAGCTTGTCGCCGTCGAGGTTTTCGCCGTGCATATCAACGGCGGTGATGGCGTGGTTTTCGTAGGTTGTGTAATAGTACAGCCCCTTATCCGCGTTACAGCAGGACGTGTAAATGGTAATTTCGTATTCGCTTTCGCCGACGATGCAACAGCCGCGCTGTTGCTCTACTGAGCCGAGGATATGGAAAAACTGGTTTACGCTTTGCTCTTCGGAGTCCCCCGATACCGAGTTTAATTTTGTAAAGGCAACCCTTACGAACCGCGACTGCGAGGACAAGTCGCCCGGCAGTCCCAAAGCGCCCATGCCGCGGCTGTAAGCCTTTAATTGAAGCTTGTCCGAAAACATGTTCTCGGGCTGGCGCGGCGATAAGCCCATATAGTTGTTCAGGTTAAACATCTGCTCGTCGAAGGGAGGGTTGTTCGTAAGCACGCCCGCCGGATTGTCGTAAATTTTCAGGCCTTCCTTGACGGCTTCGACGGTTATTGCTTTGGTTTTATCGGCGATTATCCAGTGCAGCTGGGCTACGGGCAATTTGTCGCTGTACGGCACGTTGGTTAAATTTATATTTTCAAGCAGCTTTAAAGCCTCGTCAACGGTCGCGCACTTGCCGAGAATATACGGAATAAACTCGAACTGCGCCACGTTGGTTTTGTCGGGTTTAACGTCGTTATAGAAGGCGTTGCCGACGAAGTTAAGCCCGGCCATACAAAGCCCCTTTTCGTTTACCGCGTCGTAGTACAGCGGAATATCCTGCACGAACGCCATGCCTATCATTGCGTAGTGGTTCGTCAATTTTTCGGCATTGCGCGTAATTATCGGGTAATTGCGCGGAGTTACCGTAACTTCTTCAAAATAGGAAAACTCGTAGTCGAGCGTGCGCCCGAAGTAAAAATCTTTCGTTTTATAGGTTGTCGCAGTACACATATTATGACCTCACAGTTATTATTTGAATTATAAACAAAAAGAATGTAAGTGTCAATTTCAGAAACCGATTTCTGAAATTACTTGACAAAAAGGCTGTTATTTGTTATCATAATATTGATGATAACGATATACGACATTTCCGAAAAAAGCGGGTTTGCTCCGGGCACGGTTTCGAAGGCGTTGAACAATTATTACGGAGTAAATGCGGAAACCCGAAGAAAAATACTTGAAATTGCAAGGAAAATGGGTTACACGCCCAACGCGAATGCGCGCGCGCTTAAAGCCAAGCACTCGCATAACCTGGGCGTTCTTTTTTATTTGCGCGACAGTCTGGATTTGTGCCAGCATTTCCTGATAGAGATACTTAACGAGTTCAAGAGGATAGCGGAGGACCGCGGTTACGATATAACGCTTATTTCAAAGGGCAAGGACCTCGGCGCGCAGGCGTTCGTAAAGCACTGTCATATACGACAGCTTGACGGCGTGCTTATATTCGGAGATTACGGTTCGGACCTCGTTCACGAGCTTATGTGCAGCGATATTCCCTGCGTAGGGTTCGATTATTTGGGCAACCTTATGTCCGGAGTCATGTGCGACAACTATCAAAAGACCAAGCAGCTTGTAACGCAGCTTATCGAGATGGGGCACGAGAACATTCTGTTTTTTACCGGAGAGGATAACTTCGTTACCAAGGAGCGCAAGCGCGGCTTTGCCGACGCGTTCCGCGAGAAGGGCAAGGAGAGGCTGCCGTGCGTGCGCGCGTGCTATTCCGACCCCGACCTGTGCTACGAGCTTACCAAAAAGTATTACCCCGAGCTTAAACCTACTGCAATACTTTATCCCGACGATTTTGCGGCGGTGGGCGGCATAAACGCTCTGCACCAAATGAAATTGTCCATACCGCAGGACGTATCGGTTGCATCTTTCGACGGCAGTATATTTTCGCAGCTGACAAGTCCGCCGCTGACCTGCGTTTGTCAGGACGTTAAAAAGATAGGCGAAGCGCTTGCCGAAAAGCTTTTAAGGATAATTGAAGAGGGCGACGACAAAAAAGAACTTATAACGGTTGAGGCCGAGGTTAAATTTACCGACAGCTGCCGTTCGATAATCTAAATAAAAGCACCGCTAAAAGCAGAACTTTTAGCGGTGCTTTCTTATAAATATGGAGAAAAATGAATGAACGATTAATTACCGAGGTAGGTTATAACCAAATCGTCGAAGTAGCAGGTGCCCTGCAACGTTTTGTTTATTAAGCGGTACTGAATACTCAGAGCGTCCTCGTCCGTGACGGTAAATTCAATGCTGAAATCTTTCCAATCGTTGGAAGAGCCGAGGGTGAAATCGTTTCTGCCGCTTATGTACGAGCTGGTGGAGTAGCCGAGAACGTTCAGATAGCGGAACACAGCCTCTGCGCCGTCGGTGGTGCGGAACTTGCCGGTAAGCTTATATTTAAAGCCGTAGGACGCGCCGCGCAGCCACTGTCCGAAGACGCCGCCGTTTGTGACTGCCGCGCAGGAGTTGTCTGCATTGAGGGGGTCTTTTACTATTCCGGCGCTGCTGCCCGCAACGTACGAGTTGCTTTCGGTATCGTAAATGGTCATATCTTTCCAGGGCGTGCCGAGCGAATAGTTAGTGTCGGGTTTTACGTAAGTTTCGTCAGCTCTCTCGAAATCGCCGTTGGAGCATTTGTTTATTACGGGGAGGGAGGTAAGCGTTTTGGGCTTGTATCCGTCCGCATAGTTACGGTTCTGCACGGGGCGCTGTTCCCAGCCTTCCATCTGGAAGGGTATGTAGCGCCACCAGGAAATTTCCGCGTAGTCGTAATCGAACATACGGCTGTCTGCGGAAACGCCGCCTTCGTCGTTGTTGACAAGACCGCCGCCGGCCCAGGAAGGGCACCACAGTCCGAGGTTGAGCGTTGCGTTGGTCGTAGGAACGTTAACGTCTATCGTAAGTACTTTAACGCCGTCGATGAAATAATCAACGTAAGGAACGGCTACGTCCGTTACCCAGTCGAAGGAATAGATGTGCCAGTTTCCGTCGTTTACGAAGTAATCGACGTCGGTCGGCGTGTTGGTGTTATTGCTGGGCGAAGTCCAGGTCGTAAAAAAGACCTTGGAAAAGTCGGGTTCAAGCCCGATTTCTATATCGATTTCGTTCTGTTGCGTGCTTCCGTCGTTCAGAGTGAACCAGGAGTATACCCACATAGAGGTAAGAGCGCCTACGCGCGGACACGCTTTCATTTTAACGTCGTAACGGCCGGGGCCGAGCGCTTCGATAGTGGAAATGCACGCGCCCGAATTCACGCCGTAGCCCTGCGACGCGGTAAATAAGTTTTTGCCGTCGCCGTATTCGGCTTTTTCTTCCTCGGTGTACAGAGGGTCGTTATCCATATTATAATAAGAGCCGTTTGCGCGCAGAAGAAGGTGCGTTTCGGGGTTGTTTTCGTCGTCTACGAGAAACAGGTTCTGCGGACGCACGCCGTTCTGGTCGGTGCTCCACTGGTCCCACACGGAGTCGGATATAACCCAACGGTCCAAATTTACGCCTTCGGTAAAGTCGTCGTACAGCATTTCGTCGTAGTTTAAGCTGTGGCGGCTCTCTACCGATTTATAATAATCTCCGCCAAAGCCGAACATCTGGTCTGCCAGTTTATTGCCACCGCAACCTGCCGCAACCGGCAACGAAAGGGTGAGGAGTATTCCGGCAGTAATAGCGCTTGCCGCTTTTTTGAATTTCATATTTTCCTCCTGATTTTAGAAATCGGTTTCTAAAATTAAGTTTATTGTATCATTTAAAAAATGGTTTGTCAACGCTTTGTAGAAAAATTATGTTAGAACTTAAAAAAAATAATTAAAATTTTGTGTTGACAACACATAATCTGTGTGATATAATCATTTCGTAATAGGGGTATTGCCTTTTGCAGTACAAGTTTAAGAAACCGATTTCCATAAAAATTTCGGTTGCAATGGGCCGGCCCATTGTTGCGTTATTGCATAACGCAACGCATAACATTAAATAGTATCATGGAGGAAACGATGATGAAGAAAAAATTGACGGCAATTGCTCTTGCAGCGACTATGTGCGTTGCCGGCGTCAGCCTTGCGGGCTGCGGCGCCAAAAAGGGCGAGGGCGAGCTGTGGATTACCTATTATAACGGTGGTTACGGCTCGGACTGGGTTGAACAGCTTGGAGCTAAGTTCTCGGAAAAAACGGGCATACCCGTAAGAACGGACGCCGATACGCAGCTTATCGACTCGGTTGCCAACATGATGGAAAACGGCACTAACTACGACCTTATATTCTGTCACGACGTGGCTTGGGAGGACTTTGTTGCTCCCGGATATATTTACAACCTTGACGCGCTCTATGCAACTCAGGTAGAATACAAGGGTGAAACGGTTACGTACGCAGACCGCATCTGGGACGAGGACGTTCTTGCAAGCGCAAGCTACAACGGCCACTATTACAAAGTGCCCTGGACGATAGGTACTGCCGGTATCGCATACAGCCTTACCATTATGGACCGTATCGACGCATGGCTTGCAACCGCGAAAGGTCAGGAGTACCTCAATAAGCGCGAAGGACATCTGACGACCAAAGAGGCAAACACGGCTCGCAGATGGAAGCGCCAGGCTCCCAAGGATTATTACGAGCTCATTCAGTACTGCTACGATATCGAGAACGCTAAGCTCGAAGTAAACGAGGACGCACCCAAGGACGAAAAGGTCAAGGCGTTCTGCTGGTCGGGCGGCGCGGAAGAATGGCAGTGGGACTACGTCGTATTCGACTGGTGGGGACAGCTTGCCGGACCCGAAACGATGAACACTTTCAAGAACTTCGCAAACGTTAAAGAAGATTTCACTCTGGATATCGCAAATCAGAAAAACCCCAACAGCGACGTTTACAACCCCTCGCTCATGGCTAAGGACAACAACAATATAGGTTGGGGCGAGTTCCAGCAGGCTTACAAGCTTTGGTATAATATGGTAGTAGCGGACGGCACTACCGAGCTTAAAAAATGGTCAACCAACGATACCGCCGGCCTCAGCAAGTTCGACAACGAGAACGCGTTCGCTTCTTACAGAGCGGCAATGACCCCCGCGGCGTGCTGGGTAGAGTACGAAACCTCGTACTATCTCAACAAAACGCATAACGAAATTTCGCTTATGCCTACGCCGACAATCTCCAACGTTAAGTTCGACGCGAGCGGCAAGTTGCTGTTCCCCTGCGACGCGGCTTACGACAGCGCAACCGCTGCTCTCGACGCAATTCACGCAGACCCGAACGCAACCGAAAAGGTAATAGAAGTAAACGGCACCAAATACAACCGCGTATCCTTCACCAGCTCGTTCGGCGACAGCGCAATGATACCCGCAAAATCCACGGGCAGAGACCTTGCAGTGCAGTTCCTTCTGTTCATGCAGGAAGAGGAAAACGCAAAGCTCTTCACCAAGCTTGCGCACGGCACTATTCTTCCCTATAAATACGATTACGCTTCTTCGTTCATAGACGAAAACGGCATTGACCAGGCAAGCGCTTGGCAGAAATCGATATTCGAAATCGACCAGAACAGCACCAAGTTCAACAACTATACGCAGCATCCCATGATGCGCAGCACTCAGCTTAAAGGCTCGGCGCGTATGACTTCGGTTTGGCCCAACAACAAATACTACTATCTTAATGCGTGGAAAGAACCCACCAACACCGCTTATCAGCCTACCACGTTGATTCCCAACATTTATCAGAACGACGTACTTAAACTTTGGGAAACTTACAAGAAACTTCTTTAAGGAGAGCATTATGCAGGAAGCAATAACGGCGGAAGGAGTTGAGCCCGTAGAAACCGAAGAGGTGGAAGTGGGCGCTCCCCAGCCTAAGAAAAAGAAGAGAAAACGTTTCCGTTTCAGCAAAAGAAAATTCAAAAGAGGACTTTTCATTTTCTGTATGCTGGCGTACCCCGTATTCCAGTTCCTGGTTATGTGGGCGTTTGTAAACGTGGACTCTATCCTAATGACTTTCCAGCAGTACGATACTCTGGAAGGCTGGAAGTGGGTCGGTCTTGACAACTATAAGTATCTTTTCGAGCTTATCGCATTAAAACCGGCTTTCAAAACATTAATAGTCAACTCCGTACTACATTCGCTGGTGGGAATGTTCATAATATTCCCGCTATGCCTTATGATTTCGTATTTCCTTTGCAGAAAACTTCCGGCGTCGGGATTTTTCAGGGTAATTTTCTACCTGCCTTCGATAATACCGCTCGTAGTGCTTGCACTCGGTTTCAGTAACATGGTCAGCGGTTCGGACAGCATTATCTACAAGCTGTACGAAGGTTTCAACCTCGACGACCCGGCTCTGCTTGCGCCTCCCAAGGTGCGCTGGACGGTTTACGGATTTACTATCTGGGCCGGCCTCGGCGGCAACCTGCTGCTTTTGTCGGGTACGATAAAGCGTGTTCCGCAAGAGGTTTTGGAGTCTGCAAGGCTCGACGGTACGGGCACTATGGGCGAGCTGTTCAAGATAATCATTCCCATGATTTGGCCTACGCTCGTAACAATGTTCATTATGTCCATGATGGGCATCTTCTCGGTAGTATTCCAGCCCCTGTTCCTTACGAACAGCTATCTGGACGACACCGCAACGCTCGGTCTTTGGATATTCATAAACGCCAAGGACAACAGCGGTAACGCAATAGCGGCTACCTTCGGCATAATGGCTACCATAGTAGTTGCGCCCATAGTTCTTATTACGCGCTGGGCGCTTGACAAGATGTTTGCTAACATTAACTATTAAGGGGAAAAGTATGACAAATACCGTAAAAGTTAAAGAAGGGGATACCGAATACGAACTTCGCCCCGTCGGAAACAAGTCCAAAAACTGGTTTTACCGCCATACGATAGGCGCTGCCAAAAGCGCCGGCCCCGGTAAAAGCGTACTGTTTTCAGTAGTATTTATACTGTTTATACTTTACGCAATAATACTTATTGTGCCTTTCGCATGGATACTTATTAACTCGTTCAAGGACGCAACCGACTTTGCGGACAACAAATGGGCTTTGAATTTCTCGGCAGGCTTCGATAACTACGTTAAAGCTTTCAACTATAAGGTAAAGGGTACGACCGTTCTCGGAATGTATCTGAACTCCTTACTCGTAGTAGGCGGCGGCGTCGTGGTTACGCTTATATCCTGCACGCTCGCGTCCTATACGATGGCAAAGTACAAGTTCAAGGGCAGAGGAATTATCTACAACATAGTAATAATTTCAATGATGGTGCCCATCGTCGGCACGTTGCCCGCGCAGTACCGCTTAATGCAGAACTTAGGCCTTGTGGATAATATCATCGGCGTATGGTTCCTGTATTCGGGCGGCTTCGGGTTCAACTTCCTGTTCCTGTACGCGTACTTCAAGAGTATAAGCTGGACTTACGCGGAGGCGGCGCAGATAGACGGCGCATCCGACTTCCGTATATTCATTCAGATAATGGTTCCCATGGCCCGGCCGGCACTGACGGCGGTGGGGGTACTCACCTTTATGGGACTGTGGTGCGACTATCAGACCCCGTACTTCTATTTGAACAGTATGCCTACGATAGCGTTGGGCTTAAAGGATATGTCCGAGCAGCTCTCGACGACCCCCTACAACACCACGCTCGTTCTTGCAACGGCTATACTTGCGACGATTCCTATTCTCGTATTATTCTGCGTATTCCAGAAGACCATTATGAACAATATGACGGTCGGCGGATTAAAGGGTTAAAATTATGAAAAAAGTTGTTAAATCAATGATATGTGCCACCTTAGCGCTCTGCTGCGTATCCGCAATGGCCGGTTGCGCGGGCAGCTGCTCAAAGGGCGGAGATATGCTTACGCAAGAGCCCAACGTCGGTATTACCCAGGGCGTGTCGGAAAGCATAGGCAAATACTCCACCGTAGCTTACTACGAATTAGAGCGTCCCGATGACGTTAGAATTCCGTTCGAGGCGGACAAAATTCAGAAGATATCCTTCAAGTACCGCGTGTTGAGTTCGGGCGAGTATTCGTATAAAAACGACACGATTATCATTAAGAAAAGCGTGTTCGCAAACGAAACCGCAGGCGACAAGCGCGTAAGGGTTTTCGTGGACGGTCAATACGTTGAAGTAACGGTTCGCGTAGTTTCCAAGGTTATTTACACCACCGAAGATTTCAACTCTATCCGTACCAACATGAACGGCGTGTTCGTTCTCGGTGCGGACATAGACTTCGGCGGAGAAAAGTTCTGGCCGATAGGCAAATCGATAGAGTATACCCACACGGTCAACACGGAAGGTAAAGACGTTTATGATTACAAGCCGGATTCCACTTTCGAAGGTATTTTCGACGGAATGGGTTATTCGATTAAAAACCTTGTATTAGACGCTTACGATAACCGTATAGGCGAAGACGAGTTCAACCAAGGCCCTTCGCTCAACCAAAACAAAGTGGAAAACGACCGCAACTATAACAACGGCATATTTATGAAGACGGGCGGCAGCGCTCAAATTATAAATACTAACTTCGTCAATATTACCGTCAACTGTCAGGGCCTCAGCGGCGCTGTGGTCGGCGGCAACGGCGGAATTATTAAAAATTGCCGCGTTACCTGCAATCTCACGCACCATGCAGCCTGGTATGAGAAGTCGGCAGGCATTGCCGGCGTAAACGGCTCTAACGACGCTGCCGGCAGAATTGAAAACTGTATAGTAGTTTATTCTACCGGCGGAGGTTCGCGCGGTATAGTCGACTGGAACTCCGCAGGCATTATTAAAAACTGCTATGCGGCGGTTGCGGACGACTATGTTTTCCATATTGCCTACGATAGCGAAACAAAATCTGTTCCCACAGATTTCGACTATGACGATTGGGTTACCCAGGAAAATTACTCTAAGTTTTTCGAAAATTACACAATTCCTGCATTCCCCGGCGCAATGGATACGTCGAAAGGTATTTTCTACAAGGGCGGCGATATTATCAAGTCCGACGTAGTTACAAAAGAGTTCCTTTTAAACCCTGCAAACTTCTCCGAAGAGGACGGTTGGGACAGGAGCATATGGAACTTTACCTACGGCGCTTATCCTTGCGTAAAAGTACAAAGCAAATAATTTATGAGTAAAGATTACTACTTCGAAAACGGAAAATTTATAATAAAAAATTTCGGCGAAAAGCCTCCGTTCACAAACTTCCTTCCCGGTATCGCAGGGCTGAAAGGGTGCCCTATATGGGCGTTTTACTGCAACCGCGGTCAGGGAATTTCGGGTTTCGGCGTCAGCGGCAAGGAACTTCCCATTATGGAGTTTTCGCCTGCCGAAATCGCCTATGCAAACGCGCCCAGACAGGGCTTCCGCACATTTTTGAGAATAGACGGTAAGCCTTACGAGCCGTTTGCCGTCGGCGGAAAATGCGCGACAGTAATGGAAGTTAAAAGAAGTGGTTTTAAAATTTACGCAAACGCTTCGCATTACGAAATCAGCGCGGAATACTTCGGCGTACCCAACCGCGAGTTCGCCGCGCTTGGCAGAATAGTTACATATACTAACAAAACGAACCGCACGCAGACGGTGGAAATTCTTGACGGACTTGCTCAGATTTTACCTTACGGACTTTCCAACTCGGCGTATAAGGAAACGGGCAACCTCTTCAAAAGCTGGATGTCCGCGGAGGGAACGGAAAAGGGTTACTCCTTTGTAAAAATGCGCTCCTCCACGGCAGACTGCGCCGAGGTCAGCGAAGTATCCGGCGGCAACTTCTTTCTTCCCGTAGGCGGCTTTAACATAATCGTCGACCCCAAAACGGTGTTCGGCGAGGACAGAACGAAAACCGCGGCTCACGTTTACAACCGCAAAGGAATAACCCAGGCGGCGCTTGAAAGCCAGTGCAAGGAAAACGAGTTCTTCTGCTCGTTTGCACACGCAAAGTACGACATATCCGCAGGGCAATCGGTTGTTATATGCGAACTTATAGGTTACGCGGCCGAACCTTCTGTTGCGGCAAAGCTTAAACAGAGCCTTACCGAAAGCGACGTTATGGCAATGCGTGCCGAGGCGGAAGCCGAAGCCGAAAGCATTGCAAGCAGCGTTGAAACGCATACCGCATTTCCCTTATTCGACGAATACGTAAAGCAAAGTTATTTCGATAACGTTCTTCGCGGCGGAAAACCCGTAATAGTAGGGGGGCAACCGTACTACGTATTCTCGCGCAAGCACGGCGACCCCGAAAGAGATTACAACGCTTTTCATATAGAGCCCAAGCCGTATTCCTGCGGCAACGGCAACTTCCGCGACGTAGCGCAGAACCGCAGAAACGATACTTTGATTACTCCCGAGTGCGGTGACTTCAACGTTAAATATTTCTTTTCGCTGTTGCAGGCGGACGGGTATAATCCCCTTGCGGTGCTCGGCGTAAGATTTACCTGCGAGAACGTACCCGAGCGGTTTAAAAAATACGAAAACTTCCTTAAAGGCAAGTTTACCGTAGGCGACGCGGTCATAACCCTGGGGCTTGACGAAAGCGGACTTAACGAGCTTATAAAGGAATGCACGCCCGTTTGCGAGGCGACGTTCGGCGAGGGATACTGGTCAGACCATTTCGTATATTTAATCGACTTAGTTACGGCATATCTGGGGGTCTATCCCGATAAAAAGGACGAAATTTTATATAATTCGCCGCTCAGATGGTTTAAATCGGGCGCAAGGCTTCTGCCTTACGACAGGCGCGCGGTAAAGACCAAGGCCGGCAAGGTGCGCAGGCTTTACAGTCTTGAAGAAAACGGCGAGGACGGCTGGTTGCAGTCGGGCGAGGGCGATTATAAAACCTCGCTTGCGGCAAAGCTTTTGTTCCTTGCGCTTATCAAGACGGCTACGCTTGACCCTCTCGGCTGCGGCATTGATATGGAAGCCGGAAAACCCGGCTGGTGCGACGCAACAAACGGTTTGCCGGCACTGTTCGGCAGTAACGTTGCCGACGGAATGGAGCTTCTGCGGCTTATAAAAATTTTGCAAGAGCTTCTCGGCAGCAAGCCCGTTGAATGGGCGGAAGAGCAGGACGGCTTATTCAGGTCGGTTCTGGCGCTGCTTAAAAAGAACACCGCACCCGAAAAGTTCTACAACGAAGTTATTACGATAAAAGAAAAATATCTTGAAAGCGTTTACGGCGGCTTTAACGGCGGCACGGCGCAGGTTAATTGCGAAGATATAAAATTGTTCCTCAACCTGGCGCAAAAGAAGCTTGAAGGCGGTCTTGCCCGTGCAAAGCGGCTTGGCGGCGGTTGGCTTCCCACGTATCTCGCTTTCGAGGCCGAGGAGTATACCGAAACTGGCAACGGCTTTATAAAACCCGTCAAGTTCAGCGCTCGCGCGCTTCCTCACTTTGCCGAGGGCGTTGCAAAGGGTCTTGCCGTAGGCGACACTCAGGTTTATTCCCGTGCAAAGCGCTCCGAGCTTTACGATAAAAAGCTCAAAGTATTCAAGACCAGCGAACCGCTCGATAGCGAAACGCAGGAGATAGGCCGTATACGGTCGTTCCCGGCAGGCTGGTTGGAGCGCGAATCCTGCTTTCTGCATATGAGTTATAAAGTTCTTCTTGCCCTGCTCGAAGCCGGACTGTACGAGGAATTTTATAAAGAGATTAAAACAGGGCTTATCCCGTTTATGCCCGCGGAGCGTTACGGCAGAAGCACTTTGGAGAACAGCTCGTTCTTAGTCACCTCGAACCACGGCGACAAATCCAAGTTGGGCAAGGGCTATCAGGCAAGGCTTACGGGCGCAAACGCCGAGCTGCTTTCAATGTGGCGCGCAATGATGGGCATAGAGCAGCCGTTCGTAACGGCAGGCGGCGAGCTTGAATTCAGGCTTTCGCCCAAGCTCCATAAAGACTTTTTCGACGACGGCAGAGTATCGTTCACGCTGTTCGGAAAAACCAAAATAACTTATATAAATAATAGTGGCAAAAGCACCTGGGACGGCGCAAAAATAACGCTGTACCGTTTAAAGGGCGAAAAGACGGTTGAAACGCAAACCGTAACCGGCGCGCTTGCGGAAGATATTCGCGGCGGCAAATACCGGGAAATAGAGGTTGAAATAAAATGAAATTCCCCAAAAACTTTATATTCGGCGCGGCGACAGCGGCCTATCAGATAGAGGGCGGACGTCGCGAGGGCGGAAAGGCCGACAGCATATGGGACAGATTTTGCGATATCCCCGGCAATGTCGACAGAAACGAAACGGGCGAGGTTGCGTGCGACCATTACCATAAATTCCGCGAAGACGTCGCAAAAATGAAGGAGATGCACCTTGACAGCTACCGTTTTTCGGTTGCCTGGACGCGCATTATCCCCGACGGCGACGGCAAAGTCAATAAAGAGGGCGTAGCCTTTTACGACGCGCTTATCGACGAGCTTTTAAAAGCCGGCATCGAACCGATGCTCACGATGTACCACTGGGATTTACCCCAGGCCTTGCAGGAAAAGGGCGGCTGGCTGAACCCCGAAAGCGTAAACTGGTATACTCATTATGCCGAGGTGCTGTTCGACGCGTTCGGCGGCAAGGTAAAAAAATTCATCACCTTTAACGAGCCGTTCGTATTCACCGATTTCGGTTACGTGACGGGCACGTTCCCCCCGGGTATCCGCGGCGATTACCGCAGCAAGATAACGGCCGGACACAACGTACTTAAAAGCCACGGCTCGGCGGTACGGCTTTTCCGTAAAAAGAAGCTCAAAGGCGAAATAGGAATAACGCTCGATTACGCTTATAATTGTCCGGCAACTAAGCAAACTAATGACGTAAAGGCGGCGGCGCTTGCAAACGAGTTCTGGGCCGGCTGGTACTTCGAGCCGGTGGTTTTCGGCCACTATCCCGAACACGCTTTAAAATGGTTTAAAGAGCGCAACCTGCTCCCCGAAATCACCGAAGAGGATATGAAGCTTATTTCTGAACCTATCGACTTTTTGGGCATAAATCATTACTTTACGAACTACGTTGCGTACGACGAAAGCAACACTCGCGAGCACACCAAGGCCGTATATCCCAACGTTCACCATACCGATATGGACTGGCCGATTACGGAAGACGGCTTCTACGAAATGCTTAAATACTTTCAGTCGGTATTGAAAGTTCCCCTGTATATAACGGAAAACGGTATATCCTTAAACGATATAGTAACCCTTGACGGCACCGTTGAGGACTACGACCGTATAGATTATATGAAGAGGTATCTCGGCAAATTATCGCAGGCAATACAGGAAGGTCTTGACTGCCGCGGTTATTATTATTGGAGTTTAATGGACAATATGGAATGGGCGGCAGGTTATAAACCCCGTTTCGGACTTATATACGTCGATTACCCCACACAAAAACGCATAATAAAGCGTAGCGGCGAATTTTACCGCACGCTTATAGACCAAAAAAACGGTTTATAAAAAGGAGGAAGAATGAAAACTATCAAAAACAGATTTATACTGTTGGTGACAGCTGTCGTTTTGGCGCTGGGTCTTTGCTTAGGCCTTGCGGCTTGCGGCGGCGAAAAGGACCTGTCGGCCCCTGTAAACGTAACGGTTACGGGCGACACACTCAGCTGGGATGCGGTTAAAGACGCTTCTGCCGGCTATACTGTAAAGATTAACTCTGACGAAACCACTACGGTAAGCGAAACCTCGCTTGATTTAACTACCGTTAAAACAAAGCTGGTTACGGGCAACAACACGCTTGCCGTAAAGGCTAACGCAACCGAAAAGAAGGGCGAAAGCGCTTATTCGGAAGAGGTAACCTACGTATACGTAGTTTCCGCCGAGGAAGAAGCAACCGAGTTCAAAGCTTCGGTTAACGCTATCGGCACGGTTACGCTCGGCTCGGAGTCGGCAATTTCCGCTGCTAAAACCAAGTACGCAGCACTTACCGACGGCGCAAAAGAGTTTGAGGGCGTTTCCGACGCTATCGCAACTTTAAAGACCAAGGACGGCGAGTACTTCGCCCTGCTTGTAAACGCTGCCGGCACGCTTACTTCTACAATTGAGCAGTCCTCGTTTGCAGGCGTAAAAACCGCGCTTGACAAGGCAACTGCTTACTATGCAACGCTTATCGACCAGTCGGCCGCTTCCGAGGCAAAGACCGCACTCGATGCAAAACAGACCGCTTACGACACAGTAACCGGTGCTATCAAGGCTGACGTTGACGCGTTTGCGGAAACTTTTGATGCCCTGCTTGAAAAACAGTACGACGGCAACGACAACAAGCCCACGCTTGCAGACTACAAAGCTTTGGAAGCTAAGGAAGAGGCCGTTGAAGAATTAGGCGTATACGCAAAGAGCTACTGGGACGAAACCTATTCGGCAAAATCTACCGCAGCAGCAGCTAAAAAGGCGGAAATTCTTTCAATTGCTATTTCTATCGAGGATAAAGTTGAAGTTTTATACGACGGCAACAGCACGGCATCCGTATCTGTTCTTTACAGAGGCGTTAACATACTCGGAAAGGCGGTAACGGGCGGCAGCGCTCCTGCGCTTACCGTAACGATTGACGACGGCACTAATGGTGGTGTAGATACTTCCGCAGCGGCGTTTACCGGAAATAACGGCGAATACTATTACACCGTTAACTTCATTCCGAAATCAGGTGACGACTTAACTACTGCGGGTTACGCATTAAAGGTAACTTATACTATCGGCGAAGGACAGCCGAAAACCGTTACCTATAAAGCATTCAACGACGATATTTATTTCAGCAACGATACCCACGAAGCAATTGAAGGCAATGAAATTGTTATTTACGGCGCGGTAGGAGCGAATACCTATTTAGATATTTACGAAACGAAGTATATCGACAGGGGCGAAAGTATCCCCACAATTAAGGGCTCGCCGCTCATTAAGGGAATTTCCGTAAAGGAAATTACGGGTGAACCCGTAAGCGCAAGGATAAGTCTTGCGAAATTCCGCAAATATCTGGCTATAAACTACCCCGAGTTTAAAGGTATCTCTTACGAAGTTCGTTTTGTGGTTTATAACTTTGCCGATGACGGCGAAATTACAATGAGCAATATCAAGTCTGCGCTTGTCAGCCTTGATACCCCTACGCTTTACTTTACAGATGACGATACAAGGCTCGATATTTTCAATATCCCCGGCGGCAATGCGTTCACTTGGAACTTAGGTTCGGATTCGGCTATTGACTATGCGTATGAAATTGTTAATAACGCAACGCTTTGGGACGAAGCATATATCAACGTTTACGACGTAGCTGATAAAGACGCACAGACTTACGACTTTATGAAAGCAGAGCCGTTTGCTACTTTCACGTTCCCTAAATTTAAAGGGCCTGTTTATTGGAATGAGATTAACGCGAAGATAAACGAGAAATGGGAAAACCTGCCCAGAGCTAAAAGAAAAACAAAGTATACATTCGTATTTGCTATGCAGGTAAAGCCCAACGATACGGCAAAGGCACAAGATTATACTGATTCAAAGCTTAATTATGCTATTAAGGACGGCGGCGAGCGCCAGACCAAAGATTACGATATGACTAAGACGATTACGAATAGCATAATCGATAACGGTATTTGGGGAGGCAAACCGTACTATTTCTCGCTTGTCAAAGTTCCCACAGACGCTGGATGGAATACCTGGTACGAGCAGTTTAACGATTCTATCGATGACTTTGCAATTACTGCGGCAAACGCAGCGGACTACTTTGATGTGCTTATTCAGGCATACAGCGGAGAAGAGCCTCAAATGCAGTTCCAGGTTCGTGCTCCGTTAGAGCATAAGGGTTACAGCTATACGACGTTTATCCATTTATGGCTCAGAGATTACTTCTTAAAAGACGGAAAGGATAATACAACGGTTGATTTTACCATATACCTTTCAATAGTTCTCAAAGATAAAGTTGACGGAAAAGCAAATCCCCTTGCAACTTACTTCAAAGCTTCCGATACCTTAATGGCGGCTGGTGACGCGCAGGGTCAGATTAATTGCAGAGAGTACACCTTCTTAGAGAGCAATTTAAAGTCCATCGGCAACCAGTTAGGCTTCAACACCGACGGCACAGTATTTACCATTCTGGAAGAAAACCAACCCGGCGTTGACAAAACTCACCCCGGAGACAGAGGCAGTATTTTCGACGAAATGTACGGCGTTAAGCATATCGAGCTTGTCTTCAACGTAGGCGGTACGGATTATACGGCTTACTTCTTAAAAGGCGAGTTGTACGAATACAACGAGGCGAATCATTTAACCGATTACAGATTAACCTTGTATTCCGATTTGGAAAAATCGAAAGACGGTCATTCTTGCGAAAGAGTTGCAAACGGTTGGATGAATGTCAGCGATTTCATTACCTGGGTTAAGGCCACATACGGTATTGATTTACCGGATAAGCTTGCAGGCGTTACGTTCAAAACCAAGATTGTACACGACGGTTCGTACTTTATAGACGAAATCGGTTATTCCGAAACAATAACCTGCCCTGCGGCAGAAAACGCTGATTAATTAACAATAAACCTATGAAATTTTCCGAACGGAAACGTTCGGAAAATTTCTGACAAACGGACAGCCTATGAACAAAAGGACTAAAATAATACTTATTTCGGTAGCCGCGGTCGTAGCGGCCGCGGCTATCGTAATAGCTTGCGTACTATTAATAAAGCCGAAAGCTCCGCCTGCTCCGCCGCCCCTTAAAGTAACCATTTCCGGCGCGGACGATACGGATATTTTGCAGGGCAGATTTTTCGACTGTTATTCCGGCGTTAAGGCTGTATCCGGAGACGGAACGGACTTATCCGCGCGGTTGAACGTTACCGGCACGGTCAACACCGCAAAGGTAGGGGAATACACGCTTACTTATTCCGTTGCCGACGACTACGGCAACTCAGCCGAAGTGCTAAGGACGGTTACCGTCAAGGCAAACCCGGCTATCGGCAAGGAAAAGCCCGTACCCGTTTACACTGTTGCAAGCGGTTCGGACTACAATATCGCAAAGGGCTGCGACGCTTCGGCAAAAGCAACCTCAAACGGCAGCGCCTCGCTGGCTTTCGACGGCGACTTATCAACGCGCTGGGAAAGCGAATGGGTGGACGACGCATCTCTTACGGTAAACTTAGGCGCTCCGCTTAAAATCAACTCTGTCAACATTTACTGGGAAGCGGCGTATGCTGCAAGCTTTACTCTGCTTGTATCTAACGACGGCATTACCTGGACGGAAATAGAGTCTGTTAAAGACCAAAACCTTCCGACCGCGCCGCGTTTAAACAGCTTCGTGTTCGAGGACGTAACGGCACAGCTTGTACGCGTTCAGGGCGAAAAGCGAGGCTCGGTTTTCGGATATTCCATTTACGAGCTCGAAGTTTTAGGGCCTACGGGCACGGTAATTCCCAAAGAGGAATACCCCGACTTATACGACGCTCAAAAGGAAAGCTCGCCCGACTGGGCGCAGGTTACCGAGGAGTGGTTGGAGTTCGACTTGGGCAGCGAAAAGCAAGTAAACAGACTGCGCATTGCCTTTTTGGATAACTTAACCCCTGCCTCGTACAAGGTTCTGTACGCAGGCGCGGACAAAAATTACACCGAACTCAAAACTTATAACCTGCCTTACAGCGCGGACACGTTCAGGTTCAACAACGAGGCAGACGTAACATTAAACGCGCGGTACTTTAAAATAGAGCTTTATGCGCGCAGGTTTACCGCTGCATCGTACCGCATAACCGAGGTTAGCTTTGTGTTCTTTGAAGCCGGCGCCGGCGAAAACGGCACTGACAGGCAAACAAAGTGGACGGCAAGCGTTGCCGCCTCATCCGAAAAAGCCGAGCACGGCACTTCTCTTGCGGTGGACGGGGACGACGAAACCTATTGGGAAAACAACAATAACAACGGCTACCAGACGGTAGATTTACAAGAAGTCAAGGCCGTGGGCCGCGTTGACCTTTACTGGCGCGGCGACGACGGCGGCAAGGGCAAGTATTACGATTTGCAGATAAGCACCGACGGGCGCAACTGGACAACGGTATTCCGCCAGACCCACGGCGCGACGCCCAAGCAGAGCGTATTCGTGTACGAGGACGCAAGGTATATCCGCGTAATCGACTATCAAAGCCCTGATACTTACCGCTATATGTTGGAGGGTATAGTAGTACATTCTCAGTACCCCGAAAGTAGCGGCGAGGGCAAAGTAAACTATAACGTATCGCTCGGCTTCCCCGAGTACAGCGTTATAACAAACGGAAACGGCACTTATATTACGGGAGGAACCGACTTCCCCTCGTCAAGACTTATAGCGTATCTCGACGAATCTTTACGCGGCAAGCCCGTACCCAGCAACGACTGGTGGCAGGGACTGCTCATTGCCGACAAGGGTTACAATATGTATATGAACCCTTTGACGGCGACCTTTAAAACCGACGGGCTTTGGCTTACCAACCCGGGCGAGGGGTACTTCGACGGATTCGTGCCGGGCAACGGCTCGCAGACGGTAGACGTTGACGCGCACGATTTGGCTATCGGATATGCCGGAATGAGCAAGGACGCGGAAGTCCGCGTGACGGGTTACTCCGATTACGGCGTAAGCGCGGTAATGACGGACGATACCGAGGTCGATAAACTTACGGTATTCCTTTCGGAGGGCACGCTTTACGCATACTGCCTGTTCGCCGAGCCTGAAAAGGCAATGCTCACCGCTAAGAACTTTTTAGGGTTTTACGATTTATCGGGCAACGCGATATTAAACGAAGTCGGCTCGGAATACACGGGCGACGGAATTGTCGTTAAAGTGCTTACGCACAGCAGCTACGAGAACGGCGTGCGCAAGTACCGCAAGGACGGCAAAGAGTACGAAAACGCGCCCTTATACGAAGAGCGTTACTACGTTGTGAACGTGCCCGAAAGCACGAAGTTTGTACGCGGCGAGGCCGATGTTTCGGTTAAGATGACCGAGGGCAACTATATGTCGGTTGGCGCGGTCGGTCAGAAAAACACCGTTAAGGAAAACCAGACGAGCAACGCGGCTTTCCCCCTGAAAGAGGTTGAGGCGCTGCACGAGCACGGCTATGCGTTCGTTATCAGCACGGGCTGCGTTTACAGCTTCGACGGCACTAACAACACGGTTACAACCGAGTTCCGCCTGCGCACTATGCTTATGCGCGAGGGGTATTCGGCGGAAGCGTACTCGGCGTATATGCCGCATCAATTAGCAAAATCAGACTATAAAGACGGTTATATTTATAAGAGTATCCGCGGCGACTGCCGTTCGCATACGGGCAATATGTTCACGACCAAGGATACTTTCTACGGAATTGTTCCCACCTTCTGCGAGCCGACCGACAGCGGTTTCTCCGCGTTGGTGCTCTACGACCAGCTTTTAATGCTGTACAACAACAACGGCGGCGACAAAGCTCCCGAGGACAGCAATCTTATTTCGGGCGACCCGTACTGGCAGGGCAAAAACCTGCATCCTATGGCTATGGCGGCGCTTGCCTCCGACCAGATAGGCGCAACCGATTTAAGGGATAAATTCCTTGATAAAATCGAATACATTTTAACTGACTGGTTCACTTACGACCCCGTTAAGGATAAATCAACGGGCGCGTACTTCTACTACGACGGCGAGTGGGGCACGCTGTACTACAAAAACAGCGAGTTCGGCGCGGGCGTAAACCTTGCAGACCATTACTTCACTTACGGCTATTATACTCTGGCTGCCGGCGTGCTCAGCTCGTACCGCCCCGAGTTCGCCGAAGAGTGGGGGGACATGATAGAGCTTCTCATAAGGGACTATATGAACCCTTCGAGGGAAGACGAGCTGTTCCCGTATATGCGCAACTACGACCCGTTTGCAGGTCACGGCTGGGCAGGCGGTTACGCCGATAACAACGGCGGCAACAACCAGGAATCCGCAGGCGAGGCGTTGAACAGCTGGGTCGGCGCGTATCTGTACGCAACGGCAACGGGCAACGAAACGGTGCGTCAGGCCGCGATTTACGGCTACACCACCGAGCTTGCCGCAATCAAACATTACTGGTTCAATTATTACAACGACTTCCCCGAAAGTTATCAGTACGGAGTTGCCGGCCAGGTTTACGGCGGAAGCAACTTCTACGGCACGTTCTTCAACGGTCAGCCGCTGTATATGTACGGCATACACCTTATCCCCGGCGAAGAGTATTTAACGAGTTACGCGTTAAACGCCGCCGAGCGCGAAATGCTCGAAGGTTTAATCGACAACATGCGCGAGGAGCAGGGCTACTGGGACGTTGACGACCCCAAGGATAACGAAATCAGCGCGTGGCAGCACATATTTATCCCTATCGTAGCAATTTACGATGCGGACGAGGCTATCGAGTGGTACAACGAAGTCCTTAAACAGCAGGGCAACGTCGGCAACACTTCCGAGCAGTTCAACGTTTACTGGCTTATCCACGGCATGAAAACCATGGGCGTGCGCACCACCGATATCTGGGCGGAGAACGGCGCAACCGCAACCGTGTACGAAAAGAACGGCAATTATAAGGCGCTGTGCTGGAATGCTACGGGCAAAGAACAGAAATTCGTGTTCAGGAACAAGGACGGAATTACGGGCTATGCGATAGTTCCGGCAGGCGGACTCGTTTCCTGCGACCCGACCAAAGAGACGACGAGCTTCGAAAAATACGAGGACGTAAACGAATTCGCATACAAGGGCGACGGAAATTATCTGTTATCCTTCGGCAGCGAGCAGAACTATTACAATATTAAAATTACCTCTAACGGCAACGCAAAGCTTTATATCGACGGCGAGGAAATTGCGCTTACGCCCAACGGCGGCGTATTTGCCAGCGGCCCCGTATCGCTTGCATTCAAGCACGTTGTAACAATTTCGGGCGGCAGCTCGGTAGAGTTTGAAAAGCTCACGCTCAATAAATCCAACGTTCCGGCGCTCAATATTACGGCATCCTCAGAAAAAGATGCTGCGGCAAACGCGTTTGACGGAGATTTGGAAACGCGCTGGGAATCCGAGCACGGCAACGATAACGAGTGGCTGCAAATAGAGCTTTCCGAGGCTATCGCAATTTACCAGATTAAAATTCACTGGGAGGCGGCTTCGGCAAAGGAATATAAAGTGTTGTTCTCGCTTGACGGCAACACCTGGAAGGAAGTATTCAGCGGCGGCTTCTCCGGCACGAAAAGAACGGACGTCATAAATCCTACGGAAACGCGGGCAAAATACATCCGTATTCAGGGCGTTTCGCGAATTTCCGATTTCGGTTATTCCATTTACGATATCGAGCTGTACAACTTCGACGGACCGATTGTTTACGAAGACGTTGCAAACTTCGATTTTACAAAGCCTTCGGTTGCGACGAATGCTCAGGTTACTAACGGTTACGTGGCTCTGTCGGCAAACGGCAGCGTAACGTACCGCGTAGACTTCGGCGAATCGGGCTTCTACAACCTGCAAATTACCGGCAACGGTGCAAACGTTACGGCAACTTGCGGCGGCGTGGAAATACCTCTTGAAAAAACGGGCGACGGTTGGGCAAGTATGCCTTTCAGCGCGTCGGGCAAGCAGGCGGTAATAATAAGCGGCAGCAACGTTACCTTAACGGGCGTCAGGTTGGAAAAACGGAACCTGAACTTATTGCAGGTCGGCAAGACGGCGACGGCTTCCTCACAGGAAAACAACACCACGGCCGCGCAATACGCAGTGGACGGGAATAAGGGCACGCGTTGGGGCTCGGCGCTCGACGGGGACAACGCCGGCAGCGACGACGAATGGCTGCAAATAGAACTTGCTCAGCTTTCTACGATTTATCAGATGAAGATTTATTGGCAGGATGCTTCGGCAAGGGAATACAAAGTGCTGTTCTCGACGGACGGAGCGGACTGGACGGAAGTTTATTACGGCAGTTCATCGCAAAACGGCGCAAGGACGGATATTATAAATCCTACTCAAACGCAGGCAAAGTATATCCGCATAGAAGGTATTTCAAGAATGACGCCTTACGGCTATTCTATATTCGAAGTAGAGCTATATAATTTCAATTAAGGAGAAAAAAATTATGGCAGGTTTATCACTTAAACACATTTATAAGGTTTATCCGGGCAGAACGACGGCAAAAAAGCACCCCGTTAAAACTATTATAAACAAAATAAAAAAGAAAGAGGAGCAGAAGCCTGCCGTTGAAAAACGCTCGGGCAATTTCGTTGCGGTAAAAGATTTCAATATGGAAATCGAGGACGGCGAGTTCATCGTATTCGTAGGCCCTTCGGGCTGCGGCAAGTCCACTACCATAAGAATGATTGCCGGCCTTGAAGATATTTCCAGCGGTGAGCTTTTAATTGACGGCGTGCTCGTGAACGACGTTGCGCCCAAGGACAGGGATATCGCAATGGTGTTCCAGAGCTACGCGCTGTATCCGCATATGACCGCGCAGCAGAATATCGAGTTCGCGTTAAAGCTGCGCAAGCTTCCCGTCGAAAAGAAGGATAAAGAGGGCAACCCCATCCTCGCTATCGACAAAAAGAAGATTAAGGAATTAAAGGAAAAAATCAAAGCCGTTGAATACGATTTGGAAGACGCGGAAGACGGCGAGGATGCAGAGTACAAGCAAATTCTCACCGCTCGCAAGGCCGCGCTCGAAAACGATTTGAAGTATTACAGCGAAACCCCCGTACAGGCGTACTCCTACAAGCATATGAGCAAGGCGGATATCGCCGCAAAAGTACAGTGGGCGGCTAAAATTCTGGGTATCGAGGAGCTGCTCGATAACAAGCCCGCGGAAATGTCCGGCGGACAGCGCCAGCGTATCGCGCTCGGCCGTGCAATGGTTCGCGGCCCCAAGGTATTCCTTCTGGACGAACCGTTATCCAACCTCGACGCAAAGCTCAGGGCAAGCATGCGCCTTGAAATAGTTAAGCTGCACAAAGAGCTTAAAACCACGTTCATTTACGTTACTCACGACCAGGTCGAGGCAATGACCATGGGTACGAGAATAGTCGTTATGAAGCTCGGCGTAGTTCAGCAGATTGACACGCCTACAAACCTTTACGACTTCCCCGATAACAAGTTCGTTGCAGGCTTTATCGGCACACCGCAGATGAACTTCTTTGACGTAAGCATTAAAAAGTACGGCACAAAGCTTAAAATTACGTTTGCAAACGGCCAGACCGTCGGCTACGATTTAGCTAAGCTGCGCGGCATTAAGGAAGAGTATCTCGACGGCGAGTCTCACGAGGTAACGCTCGGCGTGCGCGGCGAGCACATCAAGGTTGAAAGCACCAAGGTTGCCGGCTGTATCGACTCCACGCTTGTCGTTAAAGAGGTTCTGGGCAACACCACCCAGCTGTTCATTAAGCTTACCGAGGACGGCCCCGATTACATAATCTGCGTATCCGAGCGTACGGGCTACGAATCCGGCGATAAGATTTACATTACTTTAAAGGAACAGAATATACATTTGTTTGACAAAGAAACCGAACTGTCTATAATGAATAGGGAGTACGGTAATAACTAAGGTAAATTAAATGAAGAGTTGGCTTAAATTTTTCGGGTTGAGTTTTTTCTCCGATAAAATTGCAAAGGAAGCAAGGACGCGCGGCGTATTGAACTGCGTTATCGGCTTTGTATTTGCCCTGCTCTTCATTTTTTGCGGAGTGCTTGCAGCAAACTGCGCGCCGTTCAATACACATTATAAAAACTCCTCGGCATTCAAAGCTTTGGTTTACGGCGCGACGGAAACCGCGGCATTGACCGTTTCGGACGCGCGCGTGTCCGCCGATAAAACGGTAAACACGTACATGGACGAAAGCTACGCCGAAGATTACAACCTCGTTATCGATACTCGCCCGTCAACGGCCTACGACGATTTCGAAGCGTACTGCGTTAAAAAGTCGGGCGAGGGCGAAATAACCTATGCGGAATACCTTGCGCTTTCCGAAGAGGACAAGGCTGAATACGATTTTAAAATCCGCTATACCTTAAACGAGCTTATCTTAACGGACGAGCTTGTCGCGGAATACGAAAGCTTTTTGAGCGGCCGCGAGGAATTTGCCGAGCTTTCTGCAAGCAAGGGTCAAATGGAAGCGGAGGCCTATAAGTCCGACGTATACGAGTTATACTTAAAGACCTATTATCCGGCGTTTTCCGCATACGAGGGCAAGAGCGCAATTCCGCTGCTTCGCAGTTATTATTACGTCAACCACCTTACAAAGAGCGACGTTAAGAACGCTTTGTTTATCTTCGACGACGTGCTTTTCGGGTATTTCACGACGGACGGCGGAGTTGAGGTATCGTTTTTCGGCTCATACGAAAGCGTGCCGCAGGGCGTATTGACGGCAGAAACCGCCGATAAGTTCATATACGAAACTTTTGCGGCCTCGGTATCGGTAAGCGCCAACGTTTACCTAATGACGGTTTTCAGATTTATTCCGTTTATAGCGGCGATACCCGTGCTTTTAGCGCTTATAGCCAAACTCGCGCTTACGTTTTTAAAGGACGTAAAGTACAAAAAGTACACCGTGTGCCTGAAAATAGAGTTTTCGTACCTTGCAGTAGGCTCGCTCTTATCCGCGCTGATAACGTTTATATGCGGCTACTTTTTATCGAGCAACCTGTTAAACTCGCTGCCGATAATAATTCTTGCGGCGGTGCTGGCGGTAAGAACGGTAGTGTTCCTCATATACGAATATTTAATCATTAAAAAAACCCCCGATTAACCGTCGGGGGAATTTATTTTTTTAAAAAATTTATAAACTTTGGTTAATTTTTGGTTGACAAAGTGTGAAATGATGCATATAATAACCTTGTAAATTTAAGCCGCGGTTAAGTTTTTAGCCGCTTTGGAGGGTTTAAATGCCTATTGCTATCGCCCCTACGGGTTCGGAGCTC
>JAAUYR010000065.1 GCA_014805025.1 Clostridia bacterium
TGAATTCACTCAAAGCAGGCTACTCTGTACCAAGCTTTCGCCTGATAGCAGGTTTAATCGGCAAAAGTCAATGTTTTGCCGACCTCCACGGTGAATGGGGTGGGCTGCGGTATGCCGTTACCTAGCTCCCATACACCTTTACTCCCAGCATTCACCCACTTTTGGCAAAGCAAGCAAACACCAGAAACTTCATCGATATGCCCTTTAACGGTATTTTACCCCCGTCTTCGCATCAATAAAGATTGACTAGAATACTGCACCACTATATCGGTTTATTATATTATACCATAACTTCAAAAAGAAGTCAACAATATTTTTCAGCCCCTGCGGCTGCGCACGAAGCTTACAAGCTGCAATAAAAACTCGTTATCGCCGCCTATGCTCTCGATAATGTTAGTGCACTTTTCCGCAAGAAAATCGGCTTTAAGCTTACTGCCGTCAAGCCCGTACAATGCAACGGAAGTATACTTGCCTTCCTTTTCGTCCTTGCCTATGCTCTTGCCGAGCTTTGAAAAATCGCCCTCGACGTCTAAAATATCGTCGGTTATCTGAAAAAGAAATCCGAGGGAGCTTCCGAAAGCTTTCAGCTCGGAATAATACTTTCCGCCGCCTAAAATTCCGGGCACTACTACGGGTGCGGTTAAAAGCTTTGCAGTTTTATTTTCGTAAATGAATTCGAGCGTAGGCTCGTTAAAGCTTTTATCGTTCTCGTGCATAAGGTCGGCGGACTGCCCGGCTATCATTCCGTAAACACCTGCGCAGTCGCATATAAATTCCGCGGCGGAAACATATTCCGCACCCTTATGGCACTCCTTTAAAAGCAGCGAATACGCGGTATTTAACAGCCCGTCGCCTGCGAGCACCGCATTACCCGTGCCGAAAACCTTGTGATTTGACGGCTTTCCTCTGCGGAAATCGTCGTTATCCATTTCGGGCAAATCGTCGTGAATGAGCGAATACGTATGAATAAGCTCTATCGCAAGCGCAAAGTTTTTAAGCTTGGCCCTGTCTATCCCGAGCAAATCACCGACGGCAAACGTTAAGACGGGTCTTATCCGCTTTCCGCCGAGCATAAGGCTGTACTTTAAACTGTCCGCAAGCAATTGAGGACGACAGTCCAAACCGTTGCAAAAGCCGTTTAAAACCTCGTTGAATTCACTCAAATATTCGTTGTATTTATCGTTGAAACTTGCCAAACTTATCTCCTCGATGCCGCAATAACGGTATTGTACATAAGCATTGTAATTGTCATAGGCCCTATTCCACCGGGAACAGGCGTTATATACGAGCACTTATCCTTGACGTTTTCAAAATCAACGTCGCCGCAAAGCTTGCCGTTTTCGTCGCGGTTGATACCCACGTCTATTACGGTTGCACCGTCCTTGACCATATCTGCGGTAACGAATTTGGCTTTACCTATCGCCGCAACCAGAATATCGGCTTTAAGACATTCTTCCTTTAAGTTTTGCGTCTTGCTGTGGCAAATTGTAACCGTTGCGTCGGCATTTAAAAGCAACATCGCCATGGGCTTACCGACAATATCAGACCTGCCCAAAACAACGGCTTTTTTGCCTTTTACGGGCACTTTGTATCTTTCGAGCGCCTTCATTACACCGTTGGGAGTGCACGCGACAAGGCAGTCACTGTTTTGCGATAGCTTACCTGCGTTTTCTGCGGAAAAGCCGTCCACGTCTTTACAGGTGGGGATAAGCTCCAACGCGCGCTTTGCGTCAATGTGCGTGGGCAGCGGTAACTGAACGAGTATTCCGTCGATATTATTGTCTTCCGCAAGCTCTTTTATAAGCTCTTCAAGCTGATTTTGAGAAACGCTTTCCGGCAGGTAATACGCGTAAGATTTAATGCCCGTTTCTTCACAGGCCTTTATTTTATTGCGAACGTAAACTTGTGATGCAGGGTTTTCGCCTGCAAGCACAACCGCAAGCCCCACTTCTCGTCCGACGCGCTTTTTAAAAGCTTCCGCGCTCAATTTAATTTCCGCGCGCATTTCCGCGGCAAGCTTTTTTCCGTCTATAACAGTGTACATATTATTTTTCCCTGATAATTTCCGAAAGTATGCCGCTTACGAAAGAAGCGCTCCTCGGCGAAGAAAACTTCGAGGCGATATTTGCCGCCTCGTTTGCGGAAACGACGTCGGGGATATCGTCCATATAATAAATTTCGGCAAGAGCCAACAACAGAACGCTTTTATCCGCAGGGAAAAGCCGCGATTCCGGAAAGGCTTCCGAACGCCCGTCTATAATCTTCAAAAACTCGCCGGAGTGTTCGGCAACGATACTTAGAACTCTGTCCGCGTACGCTTTATCGTCCGCGTCCAGCTTTTCGTTTTTATAAAGCGCGTTTTTAAGCCCCGTTTCCTGCTCGCCCGTGAAATACGAGGCGAATATTACCTCGAAAGCGACTTCTCTTGCATTTTTTCTCATAACTTTTTCCTTAATACAAATATTCCCTTAAAAATTTTAAGGGAATACCGTAGTTTATTAAATTGCCGTGTTTTCAGGGAAATTTACGTCCTGAATATGAACGTCCACTTTTGCTACCTTGTAGTTTGTCATTGATTCTACGTTGTGCTTTATGGACTGCTGAATTTTGAACGCCAGCGACGATACCGTAGACGTGCCGTCAACCTTTACGCTGATATCGGCAAGTACGCCCTGCTTATCAAAGTTGAGCTTTATGCCCTTATTCTTAGTGGATAAAAGCGAAACCCCTTCCACCTCGTTTACGGCTATTGCAACTATTCCGCTGACTATGTCCGTGTTATAAGTTATTTTACCCTTTTGCGTTGTCGTAGGGTCGTGTCTGATATGAGCCATTTCTTCTCCTTTACGAAAAGCGCCCTATCAAACGACGTTCAAGGGCGTCTGTACCCTTAGTATAACACTATTTTTAAAAAATTGCAACTACTATTTATACTTGCGAGTAAACGGGAAGAATAATTATGCTGCCGGGAGCAACGCCTACTTCTTCCTTCAATACGGTATAAATGGAAAGCGCGGTGTTGTAATCAAGCTCGGAGGAGTTGATAAATACGTTTACGTTGTCCGAATTCATGCCGATGGATACGACTGCGTCCGAGAAGCCGCGCGACTTGATAAGCGTTTCCAAAAGAAGCTCGTTTTCCATCATTTCAACTATTTTGAGTTTAAGGTCAACTGCTTCGTTGTACTTTTCGCTGCCCTCGTCGTAAAGCGCGATAACTCTGTCAAGCTCCAAAATCTCTTCCGACCTCGTGGTGGTTCTTTCGGAACGGAAAGTCGTGAAGTAGTTTGAAGTGGTTACGGCGGAATCGCCCGACGCGAATACGTTGCTTGCAAGCAGAACGTTGAGTACCGCGGTTATCGCAAGTAAAAGCACAAGTGATGACATAATGATAATTTTTTTCTTCTTAGACATAAATTTCTCCTTATAAATTCATTGAATATATTGCTATTATTTTTTTATCTATGTTGAGCGCCGTAGATACGGCGTTAATAATGTTGCTCCTGGTCATAAGGCTGTTTGCGCCCTCGCAAACGATAATAACGCCTAAAATGCCCTCTTCGCTTTCGTTTATCATTACGTCCGTAGTCCCCACGCCCTCGATAGAGCTTAATATCGAGGTAAGCTTTACCTCGGTCTGGCTCTTTTCGGTTGCGGCCGGCGCGGACGCTGCCTTCTTTTCCGAACCCTTATTCAGAAAGTAAATAGTTCCGACAAGCACTATTATAAGTATTACAACCACTATTATTTTTTTGTTGTCTTTCACAAAGTTAAGTACTTTCCGCATATACTGTTATATTTATATAGCCAAGCTCCTGCAAATATGCGTAAATTTCTTCAATTAATTTTTCGTTTTCAAGCTTTACGCAAGTTTCCGTAACCTTGAATTCTCCGTCCTGATACTCAACGCTAACACGGCAGTCACTTTCGGCATTGAACTCCGTAATTAAAAGGTTTTCAAGCTGTCCGCTCTGATGCTCGGAATACACCGAGGCAACGTATCCGTAATCGGTTTTCAAAGTGGTGCTTTGGCTGTCGCTTATTTTAAATATGGTAGTTATGGGCTGAATAAGCACGGCTATGCAGATAAGCCGCATTACGAACGTTACGGTTTTATTGAGTTTTCCTTCGGGAATGAGCAGCGAAATTATAACCGATAAAAATATTACTCCGGCCGCGCTTAAAAGATAGGTTTTCATATAAAGCTGTTTGCGGAATTTATTATTAGCATAATAACCAGCGCGTACATAAACGCTACGGTCAGAAGTCCGGCAACGAAAAACTCGATATCCTTAGATAAATCCGATAATAGATTATACAGCACGTTCTCGCCCACGGGCTGAACGATAGCCGCGACTATTTTCAATATTATAGAAAAGCCTATAATGAGAATTACCGGCTGTATAATTTCCATTAACAGAAGAACAAGTCCGCACACTCCCACCGAGCTTTTAATTAAAAGCCCCGCGGAAGTCAGCATATCGAAGCCGCTCGATAAAAAGTTACCCACAATGGGAACGGTGTTGCCTACAACGAATTTCGTTGCCTTGAAAATTATTCCGTCGAACAGCGACGAGGCCGAGCTTTGCGCGGTTATAAAAATACTGAATACGGTTATCGTTATGCCGATAACCCATTTCATAATGCTTTTAATCAGCGCCGAAACTCCGGAAAACGACATCTGCGGATTAAACTTGGATAACAGATTTATAACCACTACCGCTATCGTCGCAGGGAAAACGAAGCAGCTTACAAGCTCCACCGCTCCGCCCGTTAAAAATATCGCCGAGGGCTGATAAATTGCCGCCGAGCCGGTACCGCCGGTAAGCACCGTCAAAGTGGTTAAGATGGGCGTTATAATTTCTATTTGCCGCTTAACGTTGTTTATGCAGCTTATACAGCCCGAAACTATGCCTACGAGCATTGATGCGATTATGAGAATTATCAGCGAGTAACAGGCAAGATGAACTATTTTTGAAGTAGATTTGCCAAGTATACTGCCCTCCGCCGCACTGACTATTGCGGACAAAAGCGCAATTGCCGTAACCGTTGCAAACGCCGGTATTAAATTTATTACGTCCTTGAAAATCAAAGAAAACAGTTCGTTCAGATAGCCGCTGTAATCGGTTTGCAGGTTGCCGGATATTAGATACTCTATAATTTCCCTTGCGGTACTGCCGAACTTTAAAAGATAGTTTCCGTCGTCGCCGTCGAGGTATTTCTGTAATTCGGACAAATCCAAATCGTCCAGAAGGTTGGAAATATTTTCGTTCAGCTCCGCTCTTTTATCCTCTTCGGCGGAAGCGGTAATGCCGCCCAAAAGCGATAAAGCGACTACCAAAAACAAAAATATCAGAATTATTAAGACTTTTAAGCGAGGTTTATAA
>JAAUYR010000066.1 GCA_014805025.1 Clostridia bacterium
CATATCTTTTTGCGGATTAAATTTTATTTTAACAAGCAAACAATTAGGAGTTTTTATTGTAGCGCTTAGCATTAAGCGCTACACCGCCTTTATTGGCAGCTTGCTGCAAATAAAAAATTTTTCCGTATTTTAACAAATTAATTCTATCACTTTAAAATTTCAGTGTCAAGGCTATTTATTAAATTTTTTAACGAAATTTGATAATAACTTTCATTATTTATATTATAAAAATGTTAGTAAGGAAAATTTTGGAAATATACGGGTAGCCAACCTCAACAGATACATTTTTACGGGCAACCTCGCGGTATATACACTCAAACCGACGCTCGGCGTGTGTGTGACACGTTTTCGCGCCGTTTCGCGCGTCTATTCTCGCGATTTTGCGCCGTAAAAACGCTTTGCGCCCTGGAAGAAGCAATTTTACTGCTATATCAAGGCAAACGAGCGAAATTGTAGTTTACACTACTATGAGCGAGTTTAACGCGGATAGAGCTTAAAATAGCTCTTTCAGGGTGTATCGCTTGGGGGTTGGATACCCGTACGCCGCCCGTGTGGACACGGGCGGCGTAAATAAAAAATATCCGCCTGTGCCGTGATATGGAAAAGTATTAACCCGCTTCTCGCAGGTGGGTGCGGCGAAGCGAAAAAATCGGACTTTCCGTAAACAGACCTTGCCTATTTCCGCGAACGAACCGCTCCCTTAAATTACTTTGTGGATTACGAATTTCCCATACCACGAACACCGCAGACATTTAAAACGGTATTCGACGTAAGTTATTATATATCAATAGTATATGAAATGCAAGCGGAAATATTTAACAGTAATTTTTTCGGGGCGCGTTCAATTGCTTGATTTTTGAACTTAAAAGCCGTAAAATTAAAAAAAACGTTTTACGAGGCTTTTATATGGAAGAGATTACGGGCGTTCTGCAAGACAGCACTACTCCTTATTCCGAGTTTAAAAAACACGTCGGCGAAGTCGTTACGATAAAAGGCGCAATTCATAATATACGGCTTATGTCGGACTTTGCGTTTATTTTAATTCGCACCGCACGCGAGCTTATTCAGTGCGTGTATTCGACGGAGTTTTCCGATTACAGACTTACCGAGGACGTCGTTGAACAGGCTTCCGCCAAGGTCAGCGGAAAGGTCGTAACAAGCGAAACGCGCGACGGCTCGGAAAGATACGAGTTGCAAATTCATAATATCGAGCTGTTGTCCGTGCCTGCGGCTATTCCGCCGGTAGTTATCTCCAAAAAGCAGATTAACTGCGAGCTTTCGGTCAACCTGGACAACCGTCCCGTAACCCTGCGCAACCCCAAGGAGCGCGCGGTATTTAAGTTGCAGGAAGGAATTCAGCGCGGTTTCAGAGAGTATTTGCAGAGCCAGGGCTTTACCGAAATTCACTCGCCCAAAATTAACTTTGCCGGCGCCGAGGGCGGCACCAACGTTTTCAAGCTGGACTACTTCGGCAAAACGGTTTATCTTGCTCAAAGTCCGCAGCTTTATAAACAGGCGCTTGTGCCCGTTTACGAGCGCGTGTTCGAAATTGCGCCCGTATTCCGCGCGGAGCACCACGATACGTCAAGGCACCTGAACGAGTATATTTCTATGGACTTCGAGATGGGGTTCATTGAAAGCTTTACCGATATTATGAATATGGAAACGGGCGCTTTGAAGTATATATTCGAGCTGCTTAAAAACGAGTATGCGCCCGAAGTTGAGCTTTTGAAAGTAGAAATTCCGCAGATTACCTCTATCCCCTGCATTCGTTTTAAGGACGCAAAAGAGCTTTGCGTTAAGAAGCTGAAAAACATTACGGATATGAAGGACTTCGAGCCCGACGAGGAAGCGTTCCTCGGCAAATGGGCAAAGCAGCAGTTTAATTCCGACTTTTTGTTCGTTACCCACTATCTTTCGAAAAAGCGCCCCTTCTATACCATGGACGACCCCGAAGACCCCGAAGTTACGTTGTCGTTCGACTTGTTGTTCAGGGGCATAGAGATAACCTCGGGCGGACAGCGTATTCACGATTACAATATGCAGGTTGAAAAGATGAAGCGGCTGGGTATGAACCCCGAAGAGTTCGAAACTTACCTTATGCTGCACAAGTACGGCGCACCTCCTCACGGCGGTCTTGGCCTGGGTCTGGAAAGGTTGACAATGCACCTTTTGGGCTTTAAAAACGTGCGCTACGCTACTATGTTCCCGAGGGATATTAACAGGGTTTCGCCGTAATACACCCCGATATATGTGCCGTTTATTAAAAGGCGCGAGCAAATGCTCGCGCCTTTCATTATCTTATAAAATTGGTTTTGACTTTGGGAATTATCACGGGCTTTTCAAGCTCCGTTCCCTTTGCATTATCCAACAGCTTTAAAAGCCAGACCATATTGCTTGCGATAGCGCGCATTATCGTTACGCCCTCTTCGTCCTGTAAAACTTCTTCCGCATTGTTGCCGTGAACCATGTTCCAATAGGTTGACGGAACGGTTATCATATTGTTGATGCCTATGTATTTATTCAGCACGTCGTACGATGCGGTTGTGCCTGCGCGTCTTGCCGCAACTACGCTTGCCGCCGGCTTGAACTGCATATATTGTCCGAAAGCGTAGAAAAGTCTGTCCATTGCCGAAACCATTGCGCCGCAAGGCGATGCGTAATGAACGGGCGCGCCGAAAATATAGCCGTCCGCCCCCTTTAATTTTTCGCCGATAGCGTTGACGGGGTCGTCGTCAAAGACGCATTTGCCGGCTTTCTTGCAGCCGCCGCAACCGATACAACCGCGCACCGCGCCGCCACCAAGCCACAAAATTTCGCTTTCGACCCCCTGAACTTTAAGCTCGTCGGCAATAATTTGCAGCGCCGCATTCGTAGTGCCGTGCTCGTGAGGGCTTCCGTTTATCATTAAGACTTTCATTTTTCACTCCTTAAAATTTTACTTATTATCGGTATATAAAACGTTTCGTAACCGAGCGCGTTGGGGTGAGTGCAGTCGCCGCGGCCCCAGTCATAACTGTCATATGTATATTTATCGCGGTGCTCGGGAAGAAACGTATTGAGTTCGGTATCCGAATAAATATCGGCAACCTCTACTCCCCATTTTTTGCAGATTTCAACGGCGCGCTCGCCGTAAATACGCTGTATTTCCTCGCCGCGCCTGCCCATATTATGAGGGCGCACAAACACAACCTTTGCGTTCGGAAAGTACTTTTTAAACGCCGAAAAGATATTTTCAAGACAATCTGAAAAAGTCGTACCCTCTTTTTTTACTTTAAATATGTCAAAGCCGTCAAAGCCTTGTTTAACTTCGCCGAGAGGCACGTCGTAATTCTCGCCGTCGGTCTTATAGCAGTCGTTCGTAAACCCGTCTAATACTATATAGTCGGCGGTATCTTTATTTATTACAGACATGCGCACTTGTTCGACTATCCAGTTTTTACCCTCGTAATAGCCCGTTCTTGCTCCGCCGACGCAGTACTTTTTAAGGCTAAGGCCCAACTCTTTTTCAAGATATTCGCCGACGCCGAAGCCGCCGTTGCCCGAACCGTACATTATACTGTCGCCGAATACTATCAGCTTTTTGCCCTTTATGTCGTTCAATTTTGCCTCCACAAAAAGTAACGTCCGACGGACTTCCGCCGGACGACTTTTTTCTCCCTATTGTTACAGCTTTACCGCCGCTACCAATAAGCACTCGGTAGTGAGTGTTACTAAACTATCACACAAGTCGAATTTTGTCAATAAAATAGCGGCAAATTTGTGCAGGTTGCACAAATTTGCCGCCTTTAAATTAATCTTTATACAAAAACCTGTGGCAGTTATCGCATTCTATAACGTCGCCCGAATTAATTTTTTCCTTACCGCTTAATGATAGCTCCGTGCCGCACTTGGAGCATCTGCCGTCCTTTACGGCGCAAAGAATTGGGAATATCCTTTCACTGCGCTTGGACTGGTATTTTTGCATAACCGCAGGGTCGATACCCTTTGCAAGCTTTGCAAGCTCGGTTTTTACGGCTTCCATTTCCGCAAGCTTCTTTTCTTTATACGCCTTATAAACTTCGGTATATTCGGCGTACTGCTTTTGCATGGATATCGTCTTTTTCTTTAAATTACGGTATTCCTCGTCCGCGTCTTTTATTGATTTTGTAAGCGAGTTTACTTCCGCGCGGATATTTTTGAGCTGTTCGGCTATCTGCAAAACGTTCTTTTTATAGAAAGATATTTCCGCGCCGCCGAGGGCAAGCTCGTCTATGCTTTCGAAATCTTTAAGCGTTTCGGCAATTTCCGCGTACTGCTTGTTGAGCTGGTCTACAAGCCTTGTAAGCTCCACCGCCTTGGCTTCAAGCCCGTCGAGCTTTTCGGGGGCTTTGGTCAAAAACGCCTTAGCCTGGGAATAGTTTTTCCTTTCCTCGGAATTAGCCGCTTCGCGCTCTAACTCTAAAAGCTTGGAGTCTTCCTGCTGATACTTTAAAAGTTGTTCCTGTGCCATAATTTCTCCTTATTTCAGCAAACTTTAAATAAGCTCGCCGTCGGTAAAGTACGCAGACGAAACGTTAAGCTCGTCCTTGACTTTTAAATAAATTTTGTTAAAACCGTAATTTTCCGAAGCATAGTGCGTCATATGTATTACGTTAATATTATCTTCTAATAATGCAGCGATTTCGTGGTGCTTCATATCCGAAGATACGAAAACGTCGGCACCGCTATTCTTTGCAAATGCCATTGCCTTATCGTCGCAACCGGCTCCGCAGAACGACGCGACCTTTTTAACAGTTTTGTTACCGTCGCCGTAATAAAGCGCCCTTGAAGTATTGAATTCCTTTGCAACTGCTTTCGCGTAATCTTGGAATTTGCAGGGTTTGATTTTATAAACTCTGCCGTAGCCGCCGCAAGGTAGACCGTCCAATATGTCGGGGTTTTCGCCGCCTAAGCCGCGCATTAAGTTATAATCGATACCCTCCGGCGCGGCGTCGAAATTAAGGTGCATCGATATTACCGATATGCCGTGTTTTATGCATTCCGCAAACGCTTTTGCCTGGGGATTATTCACCGTATCGAGGCGGTTTATACCGCCGTAAATTGCAGGGTGATGGGTTACTATAAGATTATAATTTTTGTTAATTGCTTCCCTTACGGCTTTCAAGGAAAAGTCCAGGGAAAACAGAGCGCCGTTTACTTCTTCGCCACAGTTTACGATTATTCCGCTGTTGTCGTACAAGCCGTATTTTTTACAGAACTCGTCGGAAAGCGCAACGGGCGCGACTTTTTCGAGAACCGCAAATATATCATTCAACTTTGCCACTTAAAATATCCTCCGTAAACCGTACGCGTTTTTCAAGCTCACTGCGGTGTTCCGCGCTCATTTTGCGCGCTAAATATCCCTGCATTTTTTTAAGCTCAACCCCCATATATGCCTTAGTTTCGGCACTTTTAAGGTCCTTGCCGTACAAGAATTGCGCTTCGGAATACTCGCTTTTGCCTTGGCGGTTTCCCTTTATTACATAGTAGAATTTATCGCCAATTACAAGAGGCTTGTCCAGAGTTATTTCCGCGCCGTTTTGTATTAGATATTCGCGGAGTTTACGCTCGTTTTTCATAGGCTGAAACACGAAAGACCGCGGAATATATGCCGTTTTAAGTATGTTTACTATCTCTTCTCCGCCCATTCCGGCAATAAGAATTTGCGAAGTATTTTCGTCTATTTTTTCAAGTCCGTCGCAGCATACGGGCACAACCTTGCCGCAGGTTATATACTCGCTTAAAAGCCGCTCGGCTTTTTGCAGGCACTTGGCGCTTATATCGGAAATTACCGCACTTTCGCACAGTCCGTTTTTAAGCATATACAAGGTGCAATAGCCGTGGTCGCAGCCGACGTCCGCAAAGCTTTCGCATTTATCAAGATGCGCGCAAAGCTTTTCTATTCTGTCCATTGCTTAGGTATCCAAGAAATCCTTTAAATGCTTAGAGCGCGAAGGGTGGCGAAGTTTTCTTAAAGCCTTTGCCTCTATCTGACGAATTCTTTCACGGGTTACGTTGAACTCCCTGCCGACCTCTTCAAGGGTGCGAGGCCTGCCGTCGTCAACGCCGTAACGAAGCCTTAAAACCTTTTCCTCACGCGGGGTAAGGCTGTTTAAAACGTTTAAAAGCGTTTCTTTAAGCATTGTGGTTGCAACACTGTCCGAGGGGGTAACGCTGGTTTCGTCCTCTACAAAGTCGCCGATGTGGCTGTCCTCTTCCTCTCCTATGGGCGTTTCCAGGGATACGGGGTCTTGCGCGATTTTCTGAATTTCGCGTACGCGCTCTTCGGTTATACCCATCTCTTTCGCGATTTCCGCAGGGGTCGGTTCGCGGCCGTATTTTTGCAGAAGTATGCGCGAAACTCTCGTAAGTTTATTGATTGTTTCCACCATATGCACGGGGATACGGATAGTTCTTGCCTGGTCGGCAATTGCACGGGTAATGGCCTGACGTATCCACCAGGTAGCGTAAGTTGAAAACTTGAAGCCTTTCTGATAGTCGAATTTTTCAACGGCTTTCATAAGTCCTAAGTTGCCTTCCTGAATTAAATCGAGGAACAACATTCCGCGGCCGACGTAGCGCTTTGCAATGGAAACTACAAGTCTTAAATTTGCTTCGGAAAGTTTCTTTTTTGCTTCCTCGTCGCCCTCCTGCATTCTGCGCGCAAGCTCGATTTCGTCATCCGCAGAAAGAAGCGGCACTCTGCCTATATCTTTAAGATACATTTTGACGGGGTCGTCAAGGCCGATATCGGAAAGCGCCTGTTCGTAAAGCTCCTTGTCGCGCTCGGCCTCGTCGATAATCTGAATGCCCGCCTCCGCAATTGACTTGTAAACGAAGTCCATCTGTGCCGGAGTCGTTTCGTACTTCTCCATTATATCGCACAAGGTGTTCGTAGTTATCGAGCCTTTCGAGCCGTAGGTTTCTACTATGTTTTTTAAAATGTCGTTTAATTTCTGGTCGGATAAATTCATCGTCTTTCACCGTTTTTTATATTTTTCTTTTGAAGCAGAAGTTTTTGCAAATCTTCGGCAAGCGATTTGCGCTTTTCGCCGTCGGTCTCCGCCTCGGCAAGCGCTTTGACACGCGAAATTTTATCGTCGATATCGCTGAGCCGCAACGTTTTTATACAATCGTAAAAATACCTTTCGGCAACCTCACCGATAAACTTGTTGCCGTCGTTATAGTCAAAGATATGCGTCAGTTCGTTATACTCTTCGGTGTTGTCGTCGAAAAACTCCAAAAGTTCGGCAGGTTGAATGCGCTCTTCCATAAGCCGCTTGGTGTTTATATACTTTGCTATTATTTCGTGTACGCCCATTCGCCAGGGGATATTTTCGATACTTTCGTCCGCGGCGAACCTTGCGTTGAATAAAAACGCAGCAATTACAAACCTTGAAGCCTTTTCGTCTACGGAAGCGC
>JAAUYR010000067.1 GCA_014805025.1 Clostridia bacterium
CGGCTTGTAACTTACCTCGGTTATCCGCTGGGCTGGTGCAAGGCGGTAAACGGAGTTGCCAAAAACCATTACCCCAAAGGCTTACGAATTTAATAAAAAAAGCGCCCTTGCGACTTTCCGTCGCAAGGGCGCTTAAATTTTTAATTATTCTTCGCCGTTTTCCGTATTCTCCGCAGGTTCTGCGTTTTCAACGGTTTCTTCGGCTTCGGGCTGTGCCTCGGTAACTTCCTCAGTCTGAGCTTCGGGAATTTCCTCGGGTTCAGCTTCGGTAACTTCCTCGGGCTGTGCCTCGGGTTCTTCAACTTCGTCGGTTGTTTCTACAAGGTGAAGCTTTTTGATATAGCGTTTGCGCTGACGGTAGTTATTACCTTGTTGCAGCTTTTCGCCCTTCTTTTTGCGGTTCTTCTTAATAAGGTCTCTCAAAAGAATGGAAAGAAGCGTAAACAACAGCGCAACTACTAAGATTATCGAGGAAACAAGCAACCATATTTCGCCGTTTGACTCTTCGGTCTCGTCGTCGCCGTCGTCGCTGTCGGTCGTCTTGCCTATCTCAATGTTCTGGTTAACGGCCGAGTAATCGGCAAATACGTTGATTGAGTTCTGCTCGTTATTCTTATAGGTGAAGTAAGCAAGCTTTTCTTCGAAGTCGGAAGCGGTGTAATCGTAACCCGTTTCGCCGTCCTCGGCAACGTCCGCATTGAAAGGAATATACGCCGCGGAATCGTAAAGGGTGTAGGTGTAGTACAGCGATTTATAGCCGTGCTTAGCCTGCTTAGCGGCAACCGAAATATCGGATTCGGAAAGCTCGCCGCCCTTGATAAGCTCGTTAATTAAGTTTTCGTAGTACGCGATATTTTCGTTATCGGACTCAACTCTGTTCAAAAGACCCTTGTTTTTGAGTACTTCCTTGTACTCGTTTATAATAACGTTCGAGTACTCTTCGAGCAGGGTTGCATAGTTGCTTTCGTCAACGCTGTACGAGCTGTAATCGAATGCAACCGCGCCGCTATTTGTATTGCCCGCCGTGCCGCGTTCGCCGCTCCAAAGCTCCAAGCGGTAGCTGAGCTGTTCGCTGCCCGTATGGATAAAGAAGTTTACCGTTACCCATTCGGTGCCGGTAGGCTCAACCTTAACTTCGTACTTCAAGTCGTCGGCAGCTTCGGAATATCTCAAATACTCGTCGGAGAAGTTAGTAACTTCCGTGCCGCGCTTGCCCTCGACAAGGTAGTAATACTTGCCGTTTGCGTACTCGTAAACACGCGTTCCGTCGCTCGCGCAGAGGAAGTGGTCTGCAAGGTTCTGATGCGCCTGGTCGCTGTAATAGTTTTCGCCGTCTACAAGGTCGTCGAAGGAAACGGCTTTGCCGTTGCCGTCGTAGAACGCGTTGTGCTCGTACTTGTAATACTTATAAGACTTGGTAAGGTTGTTAAGGTTTGCGTAAACCTTTCCGTCCTTGCCGTCGTACAGACCGTCGTCGCGCAAGGTGTAAACTATTGCAGCCTTGTGCTCGTCCTCGGTCATATCGTCGGTAAGCTCTTTATCGAGTACGTTGCCCTCGCCGTCGTAATAGAAGGTGTAAGCGGGGGTGGTGTATTTAAGAACTTCGCGCGTGTTGCTGTCTACAAGGTAGATATACGCGGTTGCGCCCTCGCTTACCTTAACGCGTACGGAAACGGTTTCGTATCCGTCTGCGGAAATGGTGGAGGAAGAACCAACGTAGCCGTAGTTTACAACGTCGTTAAGCGAGTAGTAGGTTTCGTTCTCGTCGAATACGTCGCTATCGGTAACCTTACGGTATTTTTTGCCGTAAATGTCGGAGTAAGTTCCGTTTACTTCGTCCAAAACGTAGTAATTTCTGAAAGTGTCTGCCGAAGCGCTCTGTTTATCCGCGTACGTGCGCAGATTATTTACGATAATAAGCGGTTGGTAGCAGTCCTTGCCGAAAGCTTTTTCCCAAAGCGACGCCGCGTCGGTGTCGGAAATATTGAAATTATCTGCAATAAGCTGTCTTATCGTAGCATAAGCGTCGCTGTCGAACGCGTCTTTATTGATAAGACCGGCTTCTCTGTTGGTGTTTTTAGCGTCGTAGCTGTCAAGGTAACCTGCGCTGGTAACGGAGGAGCTTCCGCCGTTTATGCCCTCGTATTTGGTGGGGTTTGCAAAGCCTTCCTTAACGTCCTTAATTCCGCTTGCGCTGTCGAACTCTTTGCCCGTCTTTTCGTCGTCCTCGTCGTCAAACTCAAACTTAACGGCGTAGCTTCCCGAAGCGGTCAAATCGTAGATTTCCTCGTCAACGGTCAAAGTCTGCATATCAGCCATAGCTGCCCAGCCGTAGCTGTACGAGGTTATCGAGCTGGATGCAAACGCGGTGTTGCCGAACATGAAATCGATTTTAAAATCTTTTGCGTCGTCGGTATCGTTTTTAAGGAAGAAGAAGCACTGAACCCAACCGTTATAGATATCCTCGTTATCCTCGAACTCGGTCTTAATGCCCGTGGTATCGATAGTAAAGGAAGAGGTGTTCTTGGTTTCTTCGCCTTTGTCAAGCTCGGTAATTTTGAAGGTAGCAGCGGTACTGCCTTTCATTTCCGAGGTTTTAACCCAGAAAGAAACTATCATGCTCGAATTTGCGCCAACGCTGAGTCCGCCGAGCGTAGAGGTATACGCCGCGCCGTAAGCGGACAGCATCACGAGCATATCGCCCTCGTAACCGGGCAGGTTATCGCCGTCGGCAGTCAAAGCCGCAGCAAGCTTATCCTTATAAGGAGAATTTTCAAAGTTGCTTCCCTTAGCCGAGAACGCGCCGAGAAGGTCGCTATCCGTTCTTATAGCGTCTTTAAGGTTTTTGGGAAGGTCGAAATTGTTTCCGCCGTTGTCTTTATTTAAAGTAATTCCGGCAGTCTTAACATCGTCGCTGATGCTCGTTGAAGAAGCGTAGAACTTGCCGTCGGCCTTTTCGTAGGTTAAACCTGCGGTAACGTTAGCAAAGTCGTACGGAGTGCTGCCCGTTGCGCCCGAGGTAAGGTCTATCTGATAATAGAAGTCTTTTGCGTTTCTGTAATCGCCGTTTCCGCTTCTGAGTTCCCTATCTGCGATATAAACTTGATGTTCTTCGTCGCTCGAAAGAGTGTAAGTGGTATCTTCAACGTCGTTTTTGTGGTCGGAATAGGTGCACTTTTCGTCGTCAAGCGAGAGATACTTTGTAATCTGCACGTCGTCGAAGAACGCATATCCCGTGCATTTTTCGCTGTTTTCCGGCTGTCCGAGGCCGAGTTTAAGCTGAACCGTGCTCGAAGCAAAGTCGCAGGCGTTCACGTAAACGGTGTATTTAAGCCAGCCGTTGCTTGCGGTGGTTTCGGTAATGGTTTCGTCGGCGAGAATCTTTTCGGTGTTTATGGCTTTAATCATAAACGAGTCAATATCGTTTTCGCCAACAGTCTGAACAACCTCAATAAACGCGCCTCTGTCCTGGTCGTCTATCTGGCTGTAACCTTTATCGAACTTCAAGTCCGAGGTCTTAACCCAAACGGAAATTTCCGCAGCGGTGTTTGCCTCTAATGTAATGGTCTGTGAAGTATAGTACTGAGAAATGCCGTTGTAGTTGCTGTTGGTGGGGTAGTTGTGCACCATAAGCACGTTCTGGCAGGAGTAGGTAAGGTCTTTATCGGTGTAGAACTCGCCGTCTTCGCCCTTGTAAACTTCCGTTCCGTCAATATAGTACTTTCCGTCTTTTTCCTCGATATCAAAGTGCGTGCCGGGGTTTTGGATAAACTCGTATCTTACGGGCCTGGTAAAATCGGTATCGAGGTAATACTCGATATCGTCGCCGTCGTTGCGGTAAACTTCCGTTTTGCCTATATAATACTTTCCGTCTTTTTCTTCAATGCCGAAGTACTTTTCGTAAGTCTGGTTTTTAATATAGCTTTCGGCAACGTCGTCCGAGCCGAGCAAAGCGGCGTAGGTATCCTTATAAAGAATATCGCGCGACTTCATTCCGTTGTAATCAACGTATTCCTCGTCGGAAGAGGTAAGGTCGGCGTTATAGTTGAGCTTGTCCTTCAAGTCTTCCGCAGTAAGCGCGTTCCAGGACTGCTCGCTCGTGCTTATAATGCCCGACATCGCGTTAGAGCTGTCGCCGCCGCGCGTCCAGCTGTCGGGGCTCTTTATAAGGTACTTGGCCTTGCCCTTTTCAATGTATTCTTTGCTGGGGTAATCGAAGAACTCGAAATTACCGTTCTTTAAAAGCTGAGTATCCTCGGCCTTGGTCGCAAACTTTACGTCCGTTTCATCGTCGTCGGTGGCGCAGGCCGCGGCAAGTCCCGTGCAGGTAATTGCGGTAGCGGCAAACAGAGCTATAAGCGACTTTCTTGTTTTGCTTCTTTTAAAATTGTTTTTTGCCATAAATACACCTTAGTCCGGGCGCTTAGCCCGTCTATTACTATTATTAAATAATCGTACTTCCTTATTTTAATATAAACAAAGTTTATAATCAAGCAAAAACGCTTGAATAGGTGCAAAAAAATTAATTATTTTTGCGTTAATTGCAAAAACTTTTAGTATCAGGGTAAAAAATGAAAAAGAAATCGTTTAAAAGCGTTACCGCAGGCCTTTTGACGGGTGCGGTAAACGGGTTGTTCGGCGGAGGCGGCGGTATGGTTGCCGTGCCGCTACTTAAAAATATGTGCGGTTACGAGGAAAAGCGCGCGCACGCAACTACAATTCTTCTGATACTGCCGGTATGCGCCGCGAGTGCGGTAACTTATATTGTCAACGGCTATTTTTCCGCGGAAATAATAATACCTGCCGCCATAGGCTCGGTAGCCGGCGGACTTTTGGGGGCGGTGCTTTTGAACAAGCTTCCGGAGTTTATCGTAAATATTGTTTTTATCGTGGCTATGCTTGCGGCCGGAATAAGAATGATTATATAAACCCGTTGCCGCCCGAACGAGGGCGGCAACGGGTTACATATGGGCTTTATTTTATATCTTATAGCAGGCTTTTTTTCGGGCATGCTCGGAGGAATGGGCATGGGCGGCGGTGCAATACTCATACCCGTTTTAACCGTTTTTCTCGGGGTTGAGCAGCACGTCGCCCAGGCAACCAACCTTATAGCGTTCCTGCCTATGGCAGCTTGCAGTTTAAAAATTCATAAGGACAAAGGACTTCTTAAAACCGACGGCGTATGGTGGATAGTCATTCCGGCGCTGTTGACCTCGGTAGCCGGCGGACTTTTTGCCGCGCTTTTGCCCGCGTCCGTTTTACGTCGGCTTTTCGGCGCGTTTTTAATATTGCTTGCAATAAAGGGGCTTGTGACGGTTAAGGTCACTCCTTCGAAACGAGCCGCTTCAAAGGGTGCAAAGTAAACATTTCAAGGCAGTACAGCGCGCCTGCGGTAAACGCAAGGATAAGCGGCGCGCAGACGAGTATCTGCAAAAACGGCGAAAGATACCGCGATATAATTCCGTTCAAAAACCACCCGAAAAGGCAGGTTACAAGCGTTACGCCTATGCCGCGCAGGGTATATTTAACGTAGTTAATACCCGGGCATTTTTTCTTTAAAAGCCGTAAATTGAGTACGGCGGTAATAAGGTTGCTCAGCGCAAGACCTACTATGTACGAGTAAATGCCTATAAACTTCGTAAGCGAGAAAATGGAAATAAGCATTGCCGCCGCGCCGAAAAAGAAGTATAAAAGCGTGCGCTTTTCGCAGTTCATGGAGTTGAGTATGGTGTTCGTAATCATCGTAATGCACATCGGCATAACGATAAACGCGCTTATCGTTATAATCTGACCGCTCAGCTCGTTATCGTACA
>JAAUYR010000068.1 GCA_014805025.1 Clostridia bacterium
ATACCGGGAACGACTACGCCTACGGTAAGACCCATAAATTTATGAACCTTGCCCATCCACTCGGCGTCGCGCTTTGCAAGGTAATCGTTGACGGTAACGATATGCACGCCCTTGCCGGAAAGTGCGTTAAGGTAAGCGGGCAGAGTTGATACAAGCGTTTTACCTTCACCCGTTTTCATTTCGGCGATACGGCCCTGATGCAGACATATGCCGCCGACTATCTGAACGTGGAAGTGCTTCATTTTTAATACGCGCCAGCTTGCCTCGCGCAATGCCGCAAACGCGTCGAACAAAATATCGTCGAGGGTTTCTCCGGCGGCGAGCCTGCCCTTTAAAACCTGAGTTTGACTTTTAAGCTCATCGTCGGTCATTGCCGCATATTTAGGCTCTAAGTCCTCAACCTTGTTGGCAAGTTTATTTAATTTTTTCAGTGCGCTTCTGGAATCCGCGCCGAGAATAAATTTTACAAGACCCATAATTTTTTCCTTATAAAAAGAATTATCTATTCAATTGTACTATATTTAGTTGAATAAGTAAAATTGTTTTTTGTAAAATATTGGAATTTAAAAGCAAAAAACGCTTATTTATTTATAAACCGATTAAAAAAGGTTAAACCCCGACGGCGCAAACTTGCGCCGTCGGGGTTTTTTAAACTATATTCGGTTTATACTTTGTGTCTTTATTATACAGCGCGACCGCTTGTTCAATCGTTTCGGCTTGTCTTGTGTCAAGATAAAGTCTTATTTCAATAACGGTAATAGGATGGTCCCAGTATACGGGGCTTAATATGTCTTTAAAACTTTTTTTATTTATTTCTGCCAATTTGAGAATTTCTTTATATTTTTTCGTTCTTTTATCCGTTCTTTCTAAGTTAATTTTTATCCACGCAAGATTTTGAGCTAATCTGTCAAGTATTTTAATTAACTCTTCACGGGTATAATTTTCCTTTTTCTCTTCCATACTCTACCTTGAATACAAGTTCGCATATCGCGTAGTTACATTATACTTCGCGTTTCGCGTACTGTCAACGCGTTTCGCGTAGTTTTTGTTAAGATTAATTTATGAAATTCAATGAAAGATTGAGAGAGCAAAGAAACTTTAATCAATTAACGCAAAAAGCCGTTGCGCTAAGCTTGGGCATATCACCAAGCTGTTATGCTGGTTACGAGTCAGGTTACAGAGAACCCGATTTAAACATGTTAAAGAAAATTTGCAAATTGCTTAAAGTAAGTTCTGACTATCTTTTAGGACTTGAAGACGAAACGAGCGTAAAAAATTATTAAGAACCCGACGGGGCAAAAAAGCCGCCGCGCAACATATGTTGCGCGGCGGCATTCATTATGCGTTAATATCTGTAAACGAGAATTTTTCCACGTCGAAAAGTCCCGTATCCAAAAGCTTTAATTTGGGGATAACCGCAAGCGATAAAAACGCAAGCGACATAAACGCCTCATAGTCGCGCTTTACTCCCATTGCGTGGGCGCGCTCTATTAAAGCTCGGCTGTCGCTTTGCAGGCTTTCGGCATCTCGCGAGGACATTAACCCGGCAATATCAAGCGTTAACGAGTGAACCTCGCCCTTGGCTTTATCTACTATAACCATTCCGCCGCCTATCTCTTTTAAGCAGTTTGCCGCCTTTGCCATACTCTCGTTATCGTCACCCATAAGTATTACGTTGTGCGAATCGTGCGCAATTGTTATACCAAGCGCGCCACCCTTAAAGCCGTATCCCTTAAACAGCGCCTTGCCTATGTTGCCCGTCATTTTGTGGCGCTCTACAACGGCAAGCTTCAACAAATCGGTATTTTCCAAAACGACGTCGCCGTCACGGCTTTCAACCTCCACTATCTCGCAGCCGGTAACTACTCCGCCGGGCAGTATCGTCATTGCCTTTGCCTTTTTGCCCTTTAAGGTAAGAACGAAATCGTCCGCTTTCATATTTTTGAGATGCACGGTATTCAGCACGTTTGCAGGCAGATAGCGCTTTGAGGTATCGAACAGCGGCTTGCCGTCCTTCGCAACGAGCTTGCCGTTTTTCAAAACGTATTTTGCGTTGAAGTTTTTAAGGTTGTCAACCGCAACAAGGTCGGCAAGATAATAGGGCGCAATTGCTCCGCGGTATTTGAGGTTATAGCACTCCGCAGCGTTTAAAGTGGCACATATTACGGCACGAACGGGGTCAAGGCCGTCCGCAACAAGCTTTCTTAAAGCGTCGTCAAGGTGACCCTTTTCCTTTAAGTCGGCAGCGTGTCTGTCGTCTGTGCAGAGGATAAAACGGCGCAGGTTTGCATCGGTAATATATTTTGCGTTGCCGAGGTTTTTAGTGGACGAGCCGTGGCGGATATGCACGTACACTCCCTTTGAAATTTTCTCTTCTATTTCTTCCTTATACACGCACTCGTGGTCGGTTGATATGCCTGCGCAAAGGTAGCCGTTTAAATCGTAGCCGTAAACCGCAGGCGCGTGTCCGTCTATAATTTTTCCGGCAGAATGGGCCGCCTCCGCCTTTTTAAGGGTATCGGGGTCGCAGTTTATTATGCCGGGGTAATTCATAAACTCGCCCAGGCCGAAAATATAACCGTTTACAATATTCTTTTCTATATCCTTGCCGGCGAGGGTTGCGCCGCTCGTTTCAAACGGCGTTGCAGGCACGCAGGACGGAAGTTGAAGCATAACGTCAAGCGGAACGTTTTGCGAGGCCTTGGCTATGTACTCGCAACCTGCCATTCCGCAAACGTTGGTTATTTCGTGAGGGTCGGCAATTATAGTTGTCGTGCCGCGCGGAACTATCAGCGAGGCGAACTCCTCGGGGGAAAGCTGCGAGCTTTCTATATGAACGTGCCCGTCGATATACCCGGGAACTACGGTCAGACCTTTGCAGTCGATTTCCTCTACCCCCTCGTACTCGCCCGTGCCGACGATTTTTTCGCCGACGATAGCAATATCGCCCTTTCTCAAAACGCCGCAGAACACGTCGATATAGGTCGTGTTTTTAAGCACTAAATCGGCCTTGACTTTGCGCGTTGCCGCTTTAATATATTTTTCCAGCATTATTCCACCTCTGTTTTTTTATTTATAATAACATAAAGCCGCCGCTTTTTCAAGCGGCGGCTTTAAAATTTAATTTAAATTGTCGTAGGAACGAAGAAGTAAATAAGGAAGAATACCGTTATTATTCCCGTTACTATCGAAATTTCCCACTTGGGTTTAACGGCTTCGCCGCCTTTCTTGGAAACGATTGCGTACTTAATAATATCAACTATATAGCATACGATATTGATTATTACGTACGAAATGATACCGAGACCGATACCGCCCGTAATGGAATATGCAAGGGGCATCATAACTATGGTTATGAACGCGGGAACCGCTACCTTAATGTTGGTAAAGTCGATTTTAGTAACCGAGCCCATCATAAGCACGCCTACGTAAATGAGCGCGCCGGCAGCCGCTGCCGAAGGTATAAACGCGAATATGGGAAGAATGAATATAGAAAGCAGGAACATACCTGCAACGGTCAACGCTGTAAGACCGGTCTTACCGCCTGCCGCAATGCCTGTACCGGATTCAACGAACGTCGTTACCGTGGAAGTACCGAGCATTGCGCCTGCGCAGGTCGCTATGGAGTCGGAAAGCATAGTCTTGGTGAAGTTAACGGGTTTGCCCTTTTCGTCGAGGAGTCCGGCCTTCGTGCAGCAGCCGAGAACCGTGCCCATAGTATCGAACATATCCAACATGCAGAATGTAATTACGAGTACGATTATGGTAAATACGCTGCCCGAGGGGAAGTTAAAGCCTTCGGTAAAGCAAGCGAAGAACGAACCGCCCTTTGACGAATCCATCGAGAAGAAGTTTTTAAAGTTATTCCAGAACTTCCAGCTCTCGCCGTCGGTAAGTATGGAAATATCTGCAACTTTCAAAGGAATTGCAACGATAGTTGCGATAAGCACGCCGAGAATAACCGAGCCCTTTACCTTGAAGTGCGAAAGCACCGCTATCGCAAACAGCGAAATAAGGCAAACTATCGCGCCCTTTGCCGCCTCTGCCCAAGTCTGCGAAACCGCACCGACGCCGTCTATGATTACACCCCACTGTACGAGCTGCGAGCCCCAGTCGGTAAATTTAACAAGTCCTACCTGAGTGAAGCCGTTGGTTACTATAAGTCCTGCATTCTGCATACCGATGAATGCAATGAAAAGACCGATACCTACGGGAATCGCAATTCTTATAGCTGCCGGAACGCCGTCAAAAATCTTTTCTCTTATGCCGATAAGCCTGCCAGTTTCCTTATCCCTTCCGCAAGGAATTACCGTAAGCGCAAGGAACAGCACACCGCTTATAAGCGTAATAGCCATTGCATTGCCGAACGAGAAGGTTACGTTGTAAGTAAACGCCGCGCTTGCACCTATCATACCGCCTATCATTGCGTTGATGCCCATACCGGGAGCTTGCGCCAAAGGCATTTTTGACAGGAAAGCCATTAACAGACAGCCTATAACCGCACCCAGTGCCGTAGCAATGAATACCGAAGGCTTTAACAGTGCCGCAACAGTCGGGTCTGCAAGTTGCCCCGTAATCTGTATGGGGTTTACCACCAGAATGTAAGCCATTGCAAGGAAAGTTGTAAGTCCTGCAAAAATCTCAATTCTGAACGACGAACCAAGCTTCTTTACGCCGAAATACCTGTCCATTGCAGCTTTAAAACCTTTGTCGGGTTTAGCCGCCGCGGTTCCGTCAGCCGCAGGTTCAACCGTTTCGGGCTCAACGCTTTCGGAAACTACTTCGTCTTTTGTTTCTTCACTCATTAATTTGACCTCCAAAATATTTTTCACTTGAATATCACAATTTTAACATATATAAAAAAATTCGGCAAACGTTTGACTGCCGTTTGCCGAATTTTGTAGAAATTTGTTTATTTAATAAGCGAAGTGCGCATTGCGTTGAGTACCGCAAGCAGCATAACCCCGACGTCGGCAACAACCGACACGATAAGCGGAAAGCCCGTTATCGCTATGCTTAAAGCCATTATCGCGACTTTTACTATAAGCGAGCCTACGATATTCTGAATTACGATAGCGCGCGTGCCCTTAGCTATCTTTCTGCCCTTGGGCAACAGCGCAAGGCTGTCGGAAACAAGCACGACGTCGCTTGCCTCGATAGCTGCGTCCGAGCCGACTTTACCCATCGAAACCGCACAGTCCGCCGCCGTCATAACGGGCGCGTCGTTTATGCCGTCGCCTACGTAAATAAGCTTGCCGCGCTTCTTTAAAGCCTGAGCTTCTTCAAGCTTCATATCGGGGAGTAGCGCCGCCTTATAGCCGTCAAGCCCCACTGCCTTTGCAACCGCCCCGGCACGCTCGGGCAAATCTCCCGTGAGCATTTCGGTATAGGTTACGCCAGACTTTTTAAGCTGAGCTATTGCCTCAGGACAACCGTCCTTAATTTTGTCGTCTATTTCGATAACTCCGACATATTCGCCACCCAATGCAACGAAAACGAGCGTCGAAGCGCTTTGCTTTTCTTCAAACTCAACTCCGTTTTCACGCATAAGCTTGGCGTTGCCGCAAAGCAGAACTTTACCGTCCGCAAGGCACTTGACGCCCTTGCCGGCAACCTCCTCCGCCTGCTCCGCAATGATATCGGTCTTTACGTTTGCAAATGCCGCAGCAATGGGGTGCGAGGAAAACTTTTCTGCCGCCGCCGCAAGAGCAAGCGTTTTTTCGTTGGAATAATTTATTATTTCGAAAGTGCCTTCCGTAAGCGTGCCCGTCTTATCGAACGCGGCAACGGTTGCAAGGGCAAGCTCGTCAAGGCAGGTCGAACCCTTTATTAAAATACCGAATTTAGCCGAGCGGCCTATTCCGCCGAAGTAGGAAAGCGGTACGGAAATTACCAGTGCGCACGGGCAGGATATAACAAGGAAGTTGAGCGCTTTGTATATCCAGTCCTTATACGTTGCCCAGACAAAACCCGTTTGAACGGCACATATTACGGTAGGAACGAGCGCCGCAACTATAACTGCCGCTAAGCAAACCGCCGGAGTATAGTACTTTGCGAACTTGGTTATGAACTTTTCCGGCTTGGATTTTTTTGCCGTGGAGTTTTCTACAAGGTCTAAAATTTTGGAAACGGCGGAGTCCTTATATTCCCTTATAACTTCCGCTTCGATAACGCGCGAAACGTTAATACTGCCCGAAAGTATTTCGTCGCCCTCTTTTACGTCACGGGGGAGCGGCTCGCCGTTTAAGCTCTTCATATCGAGCGAGGTATCGCCCTTTACGATGCGGCAGTCCGCAGGCACTTTCTCGCCGACCTTTATTAAAATTCTGTCGCCCAACCTCAATTCGTCCGGGGATATCACGCGTTGAACGCCGTTTTCTATCAAATTCGCCGTTTCGCTTTTAAGGTCCATAAGCGCGGTTATGGAGTTGCGCGAAGAACCTACCGCCACCCCCTGCAACAGCTCGCCTATCTGATACAAAAGCATAACCGCAACGCCCTCGGCAAAGCCGTCGCCGGCAAAAATTCCTAAAAGTATCGCGCCGACGGAAGCTATCGTCATTAAAAAGTTTTCGTCGAAAATTTTGCCCTTTACAATGTTCTTGGCGGTATTGATAAGCACCGGATGCCCTACCGCAAGATAAGCTATTCCGTAAAGTATATACGCGGTTATTTTAAGCGCCGGGCTGTCTTCCGTAAGCCCCGTTAAATCGAACACGAGCGCAGGGATAAACAGCACCGCCGCAACGGCTATACAGATAATATCCTTTAAGTGCGACTTGAAAACGCTCTTTTTGCCGCTATCCTCTTTAACGATTTTTACGTCCTCGAAATGAGAAATTGTATAAATTGCTTTTTCGCGAGCGTCGGGAGTTGCCGCGTTTAAAATTACGCGCATATTCATAAAATCGACCGTCGCTTCAACGCCTTCAAGCTTGTTCAAATCTTCTTCCAGTTCGCGTGCGCAGTTGGCGCAGCACAGGTTTGAAATTTTTATTTTCTCACCGTATATGCGTTCCTCCGCCACTTCTTCTACGACCTTGACTTCCTCAAAATGATTACAGCAGTACTTGACTTTTTCCAAAGTCTTTTCGTCGCAGTCCACTATAACTTTCAAGGCCATAAAATCTACCGTAGCGCTTGAAACTCCATCTATCTTTGCAAGCTCTTCTTCAAGCTCGCGCGCGCAGTTTGCGCAGTCGAGTCCTTCAATTTTAAACGAATTATTCATTGCAGTTCAGATGCTCCTTTGCAACCTCTATCATGGTCAAAACGTGTCCGTCCGATACCGAGTACAGTATTTTTTTACCGTCCCTGCGGCACTTTACAATGCGGTTGTCTTTAAGCGCTTTAAGCTGATGCGATACGGCGCTCTGGTTGCCGCCCACCGCCTCAACTATATGGTCTACGCACAGCTCGCCCACCGACAGCGCCAAAAGTATTTTAAGACGCGAAGGCTCGGCAAGCGCTTTAAAGCGCGCACCCATCTCCTCTATCTTTTCTTCCGCAGGCATAGCCGCAAGCGCAGCTTTTATTCTTGCCTCGTGCAATTCTTCTTCGTCGCATGCATTATTCATTGCGTTACCTCTCAAATATGAATTGTTATTCATATGATAATACTAAAATATGAATTTGTCAAGCGTTTTGTTAAATAATTTGTAAAAAAATAATCCCACGGGTTTTGCCCCGTGGGATTAACTGAATTCTGTTTATTTTTTTGAAGTAGTTTCGAACTCTTCGTCCAAATCGCCCTTGTTCTTGGGTTTGATAACCAAAAGAAGCACAATACCTATAAGCGATACGCCGGCAATACACAAAAGTATTACGGAGGTCATATTGTCTTGAAGCCAGGTATCCTCGCCTTTAAGGTCGCGAACCTTGGGCGAAGCGCTTATGCCCATATAGGCTTTATCGGCTTGTTTACCGTTTTCGGTGCTGGTTGCGGTGCACTCTATAAGGTAGAACGCGTTCGAGTCCTGCGGAACGAAGCTTAAAGAGGAATCGTCCCAGGCATAGTCCTTGAACTCCTCGTATTCTTCGTCGCCCTCGTTCATTTTATTTGTTGCGTAGATATAAGTGAACCATTCTCTGTGCGAGGTAATAAGCTCTTCTTTCTGAGCCATAAACTCGTCGTAAGTGAGCGAAACGCCGTTTGCCGCATAATATAAATCGTTGCGGAACAGATACAGTCTGTAAGCGGTATCGTACGAAACCCCGTTCACCTCGAAGGAAATCGAGGAATAAGTCGTGCCGACATACGCGGTATCCTGCTCGCCGGGGTCGGTGATTTCGATGGTTGAAGAAGCTACTTCGAACTCGAACCAGGGAAGATATTTTTTGGTATCTTCATAGTCCGTACCTTTCTTCTGCTCGTACATGCTCAAAATGTCGCTAGTACTTGTGGAAATTTCAACCTTTTCGGGGTCTTTGCCGGCTTCACCGGGTTTAAGGTAGTACATTTTGTTGCCCGAAGTATCGGTTGCAACTATCGTAAACACGTATCTTCCGGCTTTTGAAAGGCTGATGGAAAGCGCGTTTGCCGCCTTGCCCGTAAGCGACTGGAAGCTTCCGCTGCCGTCCGTCATATAGAATATATTGAAAGTTAAATCGGAATAATTCGTTGCGTTGTCCGAAAGCAGACTGTCAACCGAGGGCAGATAGAAGCTGTTCTTGCTGCCGGCTTTAAGCTCCTGCTTTTCCGCGGCTGCGTCAACTGCCTGCTGGTAATCAGTCTTTAAAGTCGAATTGTTGATTTCGTTTTCTTTAAACGTTGCGCCGACTTCGTCCTTGGCAACGGCTATATATGAAGTACCGTTAATATCAAGCAAATACTTGTCTTCAACGTACCAGTCAAGCAAAACGTAGGTTGACTGTCCGCCCGTAGAGGTCGTATCGGTAAGCTTTAAATAAACCTTAACCGCCGCGGTTACGACAAAATCTTCGCTGAAAGTTCCCGCTGTTTTATAGTCGTCCGTTTTGGGAACGTAGTGGTTGACGTGAGGAATCATACGCTGTTCCTCGTCCGACTTAACAACTCTGAACGGGCCTTCGTCCGAGCAGTCGGTTGCGTTGAACTCAGCTCCCTGCTCCTGCTGAGCTTTTGAAAGCATATAGTAAGCAGTAGTCGTGTTGGGCGAGGACGCAAGCACGTCTATTACAGTATAGTTGAAGGTGATTTCTTCGCCGTCCTCTATAAACGAAACGCCCTTATCAAGGCAAAGCACGGGGGGAGTAACGTCGTTTACAGTGCCGCCCGAAAGATGTCCGTCGGTTTCGGTAGCGCCGGTCAACACGAAGCTTTGGCCGTTGAGGTTGTAAATAGCCATTCTCGCGTAAGCGTTCTCCTCTTCGCCCTCTTTTTCCGCAAACTTGGCTTTGAACGAAAGCGGAGTTACGGGAGTCGTGCTCGACGACGAGTACTTGGCGTAATTGCCGCCGAAGTTTTCAAGCTGTCCGCCCTTTTCGGTATCGTTTATTTTAAGAAGGCAGTTGCCGTTTGAAATTCCGGTAACGTAAATTTTAATATGGTCTTTTGCGACGGTCGCAATGCTTTCGCCTGCGTGCTTGTACGCTTCTTCCGCGTCCTTATCGTCGGTAGCTTTCAAAGCAACGTAAACGTAAACGTTGTCGTTTTCCGCAGGTACGAAGTAAATATAGTTTGTGGTTTTGCCGTCTTTGGTTTCGTAGTACTGCTGGCTTTCGATGGTTATAATAAACTTTTCAAAGCTGAGCTCTTCAAAGCCGATTTCCATATTGAAGTAGCCGTCGGTCGGAGTGAGTGTTGTGGGAGCTTTCTCCTTATCCTCCCAAACCGCGCCGTTCTCGTACCACTTGAACGCAAGGTTCTTTTTGTAGTTGACGGCGTCGTCGTCTTTTTTGAAAACGAACATGGAATACGCAGGGCTGTCGTCCGCCGTTCCGTCTTTATGCGCCCAGACTTCGGAACTGCCGGCAGTCGTAAAAATACTCGAACCGCTGACCGTAACAGACCTGTCCGCCTTAACAAACAGTATAACGGAAGCTAAAAGCGTTGCCGTAAGTGCTATGCACAGCGCCGCTATTAAACAAATTTTAACCTTTAAAGCCTTCATAATTTATCCTATATTTGCGCCGCGTGGGGCGCAATTACAATATTTCTAAATGTACTTTGCTATTTTACTATAAATAAATACGGCTTGTCAATAAATTTTATCGGCAACCGACGCAATTTTTCTTTACATTTTAACGGCGTTGTGATATTATTTTTTTGCATTCAGAGGAGCGGACGGGCAAAAGTAACCGCAAACGGGAATTTTAAGGCAAATTCCGTTAATGTTGCGGCAAAAGGGCGCCTCCGCCGAGATGCGGTCAAAGCCTTACGCCGCGTCGGGCGCACGGGTTAACACCTTTGCGACTGTCACTATTAGTGTTGCGCTAATGCATTTTGAGGCAGTGCGCAGGCATTGCTATTTTTTTTGGGAGTTATTTATGAAAAAGTACAACGTTGGAATAATCGGCGCTACGGGCATGGTCGGGCAAAGGTTTTTGCTTATCTTAGAGAACCACCCCTGGTTTAACGTTAAATGCCTTGCGGCCTCCTCCGCCTCGGCAGGAAAAAAGTACCGCGACGCGCTTAAACGCTGGCATATGTCGGGGGCAATGCCCGAAAAGTTCGCGGATATGACGGTTTTGGACGCTACGCTCGACAAGGAAAAAATCGCGGCGCAGGTAGACTTTTGCTTCTGCGCGGTGAATATGCCCAAGGACGAAATTCGCGAGCTTGAATACGCTTACGCAAAGCTTGAATGCCCGATAGTTTCCAACAACTCGGCGCACAGGTTTACCGACGACGTGCCCATGATTATACCCGAAATCAACGCGGAGCACCTCGAAGTTATTGACGCGCAGAGAAAGCGGCTCAACACAAAGCGCGGTTTTATTGCGGTTAAAAGCAACTGCTCGCTGCAATCCTACGTACCGTTATTACACCCTTTAAAGAAATTCGGAATTCTGAACGCGGCGGTCTGCACCTATCAGGCAATTTCCGGCGCTGGCAAGACCTTTGAGACCATGCCGGAAATTTGCGACAACGTAATTCCCTTTATCGGCGGCGAGGAAGAAAAAAGCGAAAAAGAGCCGCTTAAAATCTGGGGCGAGGTCAAGGGCGGCAAAATAATACCTGCGGAAGCGCCCAAAATTACGGCGCAGTGTTTGCGAGTTCCCGTTTCCGACGGGCATACGGCGGCGTGCTTCGTAAAGTTCCAAAACAAGCCGAAACCCGAGGATATATTGGGGGCTTGGGAGAATTTTGCAGGCGAACCACAGAAGCTTAACCTCCCCTCCGCACCCAAAAAATTCATTCATTATTTCGCGGAAGAAAACAGACCTCAGCCCAAGCTTGACAGAAACCTCGAAGGCGGCATGGCGGTATGCGCCGGCAGACTCAGAGAGGATAATTTGTTCGACTACAAGTTTATAGGCTTTTCGCACAATACCCTGCGCGGTGCGGCCGGCGGCGCGGTGTTGCTTGCCGAACTGCTTGCGGCAAAAGGATATTTCGATTAACCTTTGATTAAACAAAAGAATAATATAAACAAAAGGAAGGTGTGCTATGACAGGTTTTTGCGACGGAATTATAACCGCAATGATTACTCCGTTTACGGAAAAAGGCGTGAACTTTGAAGAGTTCGGCAAAATGATAGAATACCAGATTGAAGGCGGCACGGACGGACTTGTGGTGCTCGGAACTACGGGCGAGCCCGCAACGATGACCGAAGCCGAAAAAACCGAAACTATAAAGTACGCGGTTAAAAAAGCGGCCGGAAGAATTAAAATAATAGTCGGCACGGGCAGCAACGATACCGCAAAGGCAGTCGCGGCCTCTGTTCGCGCGGAAGAGCTTGGAGCGGACGGCGTGCTTGCCGTTACCCCCTACTACAACAAGTGCACGCAGAAAGGACTGTTCGAGTATTACAAGGCAATTTGCGAGGCCATAAAAATTCCCGTAATCGCCTACAACGTACCCTCGCGCACGGCGGTAAATATCCTGCCCGAAACTGTTGAAAAGCTGGCTACACTGCCTAATATGGCCGGAATAAAGGAAGCCAGCGGCAATATGGCGCAGGTGTGCGAAACCATGCGCCGCATACGCGGAAAGATGGATTTGTTCTCCGGCGAGGATTTTCTGAACCTGCCTATGCTGGCTATCGGCGGCGCGGGACTTATATCCGTTACCTCGAATATCGCTCCGGCGCTCGTCAAAAAAATGTATAACCTCGTAAAGGCAAACAAGCTTGACGAAGCAAACGAAGTTCAGGACTTTTTACTGCCCTTGGAGGACGCGTGCTTTCTGGAAGTCAACCCTATCCCCATTAAAGCCGCTTACAATATGATAGGCTTTAACGCAGGCGTGCCCCGTTCGCCGCTTACCGAGCTTGAAGAGCACAATAAAAAAATACTGCTTGAAAAAATCAAAGCCGCGGGGTTAAAGACGGTATGACTAAAATTTTAATTTGCGGCATAGGCGGCAAAATGGGCAAAAACCTTGTGGAGCTTCTGGAAACGGAAAGCGACGCAAAAGTAGTTTGCGGAGTTGATTTGCACGCGGAAAATTGCGGAAAGACCCCTATATATGCCTCGTTTAACGACGTTAGCGAGGACGTTGACGTAATAATAGACTTCTCCTCCCCCACCGTTTTGAAGAGCGAAACGGAATGGGCAATAAAACATAAATGCCCGATAGTTTTGGCAACGACGGGTTACAGCGAAAGCGACTTGAAGCTTATTGACGAGTGCGCAAAAAAGATTGCGATTTTTAAAACGGCTAACTTCTCTTTGGGAGTGAACCTGTTAGTCAAGCTTGTCAGGGAAGCTGCCGAAGCGCTTAAAGAAAACTTTGATATAGAGATTATAGAAAAGCACCACCACCTGAAAGCCGACGCGCCGTCCGGCACGGCACTTATGCTTGCGGAAAGCGCGAACTCCGCCTTTAAAAACGAAAAGCCCGTTTTAAACGGACGCGAGGGCGCCGTGGGCAAGCGCGGGAACGAGATAGGCATTCACGCCGTACGCGGCGGAACTATCGTGGGCGAGCACGACGTTATGTTCGCCGGCGAGGACGAGATTATTACCCTCTCCCATTCGGCGCGGTCAAAAAAAGTTTTTGCGGCCGGCGCTATAAGAGCTGCAAAGTGGATATGCGGAAAGCCTGCCGGCAAGTACGATATGACGGACGTCTTATAAAAAAAGAGGCGCGCAAGTAAAAACTTGCGCGCCTCTTTTTTATTTTATTTATCAGTAGAAAAATCCTAAGCCTATTGCCGGCAAAACTAACAGCCCGACAAGGAAACCTATTACAAAGTAAACTATGGGAATTATAATTCCGGCGATTGCAAAGCCCTTGTTTTTGCCGTCGGAATCGTTGATTTTGGCAAGCGCGACTATGGAAATTATAAGCCCTATAAAGCTGAAATTAGGCATAATCGAAAGCACGAAGCCTACAATGGGCAACGAGTTGGAATTGTTCTTGCTGCCGTTATCCGTAGATGTAGTCGTATTCGTATTAGTATTTGCGCGAGGGGCCGGAGTGTTTACGTTTGCAGCGGCGTTAGCTTTTTTGCCGTAGTAAGGCAAATCGGCGGGCTCGTGCAAAAGCGTGTGCTTTGTAGTCCACTTCAAAGAGTTTACCGCCATCCAGAACGAGTAAATACCGAAAGTAATAATCGTCAAGAAGCACCAGAGCACGCATTTGCCGAAATACTGCAAAGCTTTGCCGTCGAAGTACATCGTGTGACCGTCGATAACGGTGTGCTTGCAAAGCCATCTTTGTCTGTAACAGTACGCCCAGTACATACCGAACGTTAAAGTTATTAAAGTAACGAAGCCTGTAAGTAAATCTACGCCGATAAGCTGCAAACCGTTGCCCGTAAACTTGGACTTTTTATCGTCCTCGTCGGAAATTTCAACGCCCTCGAAGTGCGTATGCTTTGTCTGCCAGGCCAACATATTTATCCTTGCGGCGAAAATGTAGTAAAGCCCGAGCGTGATAATAGTCAAAATCGTCCACAGGATGTATTTGCCGAAAAGCTGACCACCCTTACCGTCAAACACAAGCTTTCTGCCGTTCAGGTAGGTATGCGAAGTCTGCCAACGCATATACCAGCAATACATTGCCGGATACGCAAGACCTATTGTAATTAATGAAACAAAACCTACAACCCAAAGCCTTGCCGCCCTTGCAATTGCGCCGCCCGTAAACTTCGACTCGTACGTTTCCGAAGTCTCTTCGGGTGCTTCCGAATGCTTGCCCTCGTATTTATATTCCGCAGGCTCGCTCTTTATTTCGGGGCGGTGAAAGCCCGTTTCCTCTGCTATGGGAGCAGCAACAACCTCCACCGGCTCTTCGATAACTTCGGGGCGGTGAAGCTCGGCTTCGTAATTCAAAGGTTCGCCGCACGTCGAGCAGAACCTGCCGTTTTCTTCCGTTTCAGAACCGCAATTCGGGCAGTATCTTGCCGCTTTGGTACCGCAATGGGGGCAGAACTTACCGTCGAACGAAGTTCCGCATTTCTTGCAAAAAGGCATATCTACGACTCCTTAATCTTTATCTGAATATCTATATTCTACTCCCCGGCAAAAAATTTTGTCAAGTAAAAATTCAGGCAAGTGAAATTCTGTCGGATACCGAGCGGATACAAATTCCGCGGCGCACGGCCTCGTCAATGCAGGCCGAAACCATAGAAGCAAGCTTTTCCGAAGCCCTGGGAACTTTAAGCTCCTTTAAAACTGCCGGTATAAGCTCGTCTGCGTAAACGCTGACTTTGCTTAAAAGTATTCCCTTTATAAGAGAAATAACGTCGTAAGGCGTATAGTCGGAGTCAACCGAGCGCAAGGCAGTGCCCTCTTCCACGCGGTATTTATCGAATGCGCCGAACTTATCCGTCTTAAAGTAGTAAACGTTGCCAAGCATTTCCGAGCTTGCAAAGCCGCACTTATCTATAAGCGAGCGCAGCTTACTTTCAAGCTTTACTCCGTACTTTATAATTCCGAAGAGGCTCAAAGTACGCTTCATTAAAAACTGCGTTGAAATCGGCTCTTCGGCGGCAACGACCGCCTTTAATACTCGCATAACCTCCGCGTCGTTTTCGCCGCTTAAAATATAGGTCGGGTCAACGGTCTTTTCTTCCGCCTTTACCGCGCGGTAAACCTTTTTGAAGTTTACAACGTTCGGCTTTCCGTCGGCGGTAAGCTTATCGAGATAATCTTTGAGTTTTTTGATTTCGCGCTTGGGGTTATTGAAGAAGTTGATTGCGTACAGCCTGTAAACGTTCCAGTTATTGCGCTTTAAGGTCTGAACCTGCATAACCGAGCGGTCTTTTACCGAGAACTGCCGCGTTCCGTCGCAGAGCACGGCCAGGATAAAGTTGTGTTTGTTTTTGGGGTCTACGACAGCTACGTCGAGCTTGAAGTCGGAAACTCCGACGTTGCAGCGGCAGTCGTAACCGTAGTTTGAAAGCTCCTCGGCAATAAAGCGGCCTATACCCTGCCTGTTCAGAATAATTTCGTCGCTCTTGACGGAAATGTTCATTCTGCCCTTTTCGGCGAACTCCAAAAAGGCTTTTAAACCTGCAACGCCGCGCGAGGTCGTGCGCGAGAGGTCAATCATGGAATAGCGCATTGACGAGAACACAACCATCTCTTCCCTTGCACGGGATACGGCAACGTTCAGTCTGCGCCAGCCGCCGAACTGATTCAACGGGCCGAAGTTTAAGGAAACTCTGCCGAACTTATCGGGGCCGTAGCAAACGGAAAACAGTATAACGTCGCGCTCGTCACCCTGAACGTTTTCAAGGTTTTTAACGAACAACGGTTCTTCACGCTCGTAAGCCGCCTCGTCAAGACCGCGCTTTGAAAGCTCTTTATTTAAAAGTCTTTCCACGTACAGCTGCTGTGGAGTGCTGAAAGTTACTATACCGATACTCGAACGGCGCAGTCTTTCGTCCTTCAAGCGGCGCACGACTTCTGCAACCAGCGCTTCCGCTTCCTCCTTGTTGCACTTGGTAACGCCCCTGTCGTAAACTCCGTTTTCAAGATACCGCAGGGATACCTTGCTGTCCAGCGCGTCGGGCGAGGGGAAGGTACAGAGTTTTGAGGAATAATAAGTTATATTCGAAAAAGCTATAAGGCTTTCGTGCTTGGAGCGGTAGTGCCAGATAAGATGCTTTTCGGGCATACCCAAGGCCAGGCAGTCCTCCAAAACAGATTCCAAGTCCTCGGCTTCGGGGTGGTCTTCGTCCTGACCCGAGCCCATAAAGAACGAGGTCGGGGGCATCTGCTTGGGGTCGCCGACGATAATCGCGCTCTTGGCCCTTGCAAGCGAGGGCACTGCCTCGCAGGTGGGCATCTGCGAAGCCTCGTCGAAGATTACGAGGTCGAAAAGCTCGGGGTCGGCAGGCAGATACTGCGATACCGTTATCGGGCTCATCAGCATACACGGCGCAACCACGCGCATAAGCGAGGGAATTTCGGTAAACAGCGTTCTCAAATTAAGACCACGCAGATTTCCCTTTATGCTGCGCTGAAAACTCATAAGCTCCAACGCAAGCGCGCCCTCGGTCTCCTTTGCAGGCAGGCGCGAGATAAGCTCGGAGCGGATTTTTTCGCGCGTGAGCGTCGTAAACTCCTCCAAAAGCTGTGAAAAGCTTGCCGCGCTCTCGTCCAGAACGTTAGCCGAAAACGCCGAAAGGCACTCGTCGGCAGGGATATTCGTCTGAATAAAATTCCTGTAAACGTTCTTGCGGAATGCGGAAAGTATCTGCTTACCGTTGATTTTGCCGCTTTCCATAGCGTCGGTCATGAACGTTAAGCCGTACTCGTTCAGCTTTTTGGCGGTAGCCTTGTACATCGCCCACGACGGAAGCATATCAATGTTATCGATAAGCGCGGTGCATTTTTTGTTGTAGCACTCGAAGATATCCTCGTCCAAAAATACGCTCTTGTCGGTCTTTACGGTCTTCAAATAGCTGTCGGCGCTCTTTACAAAGGAAATCGCCGCAGATATAAGCCCCGTTACGAGCGGTTTAAGCACTCCGCCCTCGGCCGCAACGCAAACGCTGTTGAACGCGTCGGCGTTGTAGTCCATAAACGTGTTGGCGCAAAGCGAGTGAAGATTATAGAAAGGCTTTAAGAACTCCTCGCGCTTTTTATCGTTTATGCTGCCGAAGCTCATAAACGCGGAGGACAGCGAGGTGTTTGAAATTATCCGCTCGCGAGCCTCCTCTATTTCGTACGCGCGCTTTATCCACTCCAACTCGTCCTTTTCTTTAAGCGGAGCTTTTGCGCAGCGGTTTATACGCTTTATAACCGCAAGCAAAGTTCTTGACGAGCGGTAGTTTTCGCCCCAGTTATCGATTTCGCTTTCGATTTCGGGCGCGAACTTGGAAATATCGGGCAGAGTTTTAAAGTTTTTAAGCCAGTGCTTAACCTCGCTGTCGTAGCGCAGGTTGGCGTTGTAGAACTTATAAAGCTCCTCCTCGTTGCACTCGAAAAACGCTTTTAAATTACCGTCCTTTAAAATGGTTGCAATTTCAATGAGGTTTTCAAGCTTTTTATAGGTGAACTTGCTTATCTTCTGATTAAACGTTTCAAGGAATATTCCGAGATAGTTTTTAAGATGTTTCAGCTCGGCAAGCACAACCTCGGCAGAGCACAGCACCGCGTTTTTGGTGCGTTCGCCGCACTCGGTCAGATTGATTTCGTCGAACGGCGAGCGGTAAACTCCGCCGCACTCCTTTGCCGCGGCCTGCGCGGTTACAATCATGCTTTCGCACTCTTCGAGCTTCTTTTGAGTGAGCGAATCGTAGAAAGTGCTTTCGATATTTACAAGCTCGGGCGCGTCCTTGTTCTGCAAGTAGTAAACTATGCCCCCGTAAACGGAAACGCCGAGGCGGCGCTTTTTATGCAACGCGTCGAGCGGCGCGCGCAGAGTATCTCGAAGGTCGGATATCTTTTCGCCGGCGGCCTTGAACTTTTCGCCGTCGTTATCGGCGGAAAGCTGTAAGGTGTTTTCTATATTACGGATAATTTCAGACTTGTCCGCGGTCTTGCCGGAGTGCAGTTCCAGACAGAACTCGCCTATGCCGATTTCCACAAGTCGCTTTTTAACAACCTGCAAAGCCGCCTGTTTTTCGGCGACGAACAGTACTCGCTTGCCGCCGTGCAGAGCGTTTGCGATAATGTTGGTTATGGTCTGGCTCTTGCCCGTGCCGGGAGGGCCGTGCAGCACGAACGACGTGCCCTTGGCAGACTCGGCAACGGCGGCGTACTGGGTGCTGTCGCAGGGCAGCGGCACTAACACGTCGCACGGGTCGCAATCGTCCTCGGCAACCCCTGTAAGCTTGTTTTCCGCAAGCTTGTTGGAGTTTGTCATAAGGCTTAAAATAAGCTTGTTTTTGGAGTAGCTTTTAACGTTGTTTTTTACGTCCGCCCACATGGCGTAACGGGCAAATGTGAACTGCGCAAGGTATATGTCCTCGTAGACCATCCACCCCTTCATATTAGCCGTTTTCGCGCGGAAAAGCGCAATAATTTCCTTGGGTGAAAGCCCCTTACCCTCTACTCCGCGAACGTCTATTCCGAACTCCTGTTTCAAAAATTCCAACAGGGTTGTGTTTACCTCGTACTGCTCGTCCGTTTCAAGCAGAACGCCCTGTGATTTGAGGCGCTTTAAGTTGACGGGCAACAGCGCTATGGGCGCGTACTTTTCGGCCTTTTCGTCCTCGTGCTTCCACTTCAAAAAGCCGAATGCAAGGTATAGGGTTTTTGCGCCGGCTTCTTCCGCCGCCGCTCGCGATTTTCTTATTAGCGTCTGAACGGTTTCCTGCAAGGTTTCGGGCGAGGACAGCGTGCGCATCTTGCCAGACTTTAACTCGATATTGATAAGCTCGGCCATGCTCCTTACGCCCTTGCTGTCGCCGAAGTACACCGCGTCGGGTATAGCCGTCTGGTTGGGCAGCAGCGTAAACTTGCCCTTCTCCTCTATCTTCTGACAGAAGCCGTTCAAATCGGCGCACAAAAGATGCAGGCAGTCACGGTTGTAGCGGAAGTTTAAAAGGTTGTTCTTCTGCGATAAATCGAGCAGTCTGCGCTGCCAGGTGGTTTCCTTGGAAACGGTGTGGTTGTATTCGTATTTGGAAGCGTCGAAAACGTCCTGGGGCTTTTCGTCGAAAGTGAACTGCTTATCAGCAAGCAGCTCGTAGCCCGACGAGGTCTTTACTTTGAGCGGCATGGGGAAAATTCCGCCTATGCGGCAACGCTTAATATCAAGGCATATTTCGTAATCGCCGCTTTGGAGTGCCGCCGCGGCGTGCGTCTCGCTCGTGGTGTAGCTCGCGTTGCGGTGCGCGAACAAATCGTCCGCGTCGAACACCGTAAGGTTGTTTACGCCCTCGGTCATATACTTTTCAATAAGCTGCATATCGTCCTGCAAAGCAGAGGAAAAACAGCTTTCGTAAAGCCATACTCCCACACCAATCTTGTTTTTGCCCAGGACAAGCACGGGGTTCAGCTTAGTCGCTTCAAAGCAGCTTGCGGCAAATAGAGCAAGCTCCAACGGCGTTGATTTTTTATTCTGAATTACCTCGGCCGAGTCGCGGAGCGCAGTAACCTCGGATAAGTTTTCACCGTCCTCGCGCTCGATATTCAATCTGCGTACGGCGGCAAATATCGCGGCGGCAGCGCTGCGCACTCCGTTTTTGCCGTTGGCGGCGTAGCCGGAAAATTCCGAGGAATATCCCCAGGTTTTAAGCTGCAAACCCGCCTCCGCCAAAATCTTCTGACAGTCGGCAATTTTAGGTCGTACGAAAGCGGCAAGCATTTCGGTATTGCCGGAAAGTCCGCTCCAACAGTTAATGGGCAGCGCGCAGACTTCCGCAGTCAGCGTGCAGATTATATTTTTGCCCATGGTAAGCTTTACCTCAACGGCGCAAACCGCAGGCTCGGTAATTTCGGCAAGGTATTTGGGGTTTAAAAGGTTTTGCGGTATGGCCTCAACGCTGGACTCGTGCGGTATCTCTTCAACATGCACTTCCGCAGGTAGAATTAGCGGCGTAGACCCCGTAACCGATACGGTTATATCGCTTGCGTTTTCAACGTCGTTATTGAAAATTTTAAACGAGGTAAAAAGCGGCAGTCTGCAATAATACGTTGCGTAACTGACGGTATTTAAAAGTTCGCCTTCGATTTCGATAGTTTCGATGTGTTTTTGATTTTTGGTAGCCATATATGCCCCTTTTACTACGTTTTCGGCAGTAATAGTTTATTCGGCTTTATTGTACCACTTTTATCGGAATTCGGCAAGTGTACGAGCCGCCTAAACGCGCTTTTTATTTATTGACTTCTGAAAAATTTTAAAACAGCCCACCGCGTACGGTGGGCTGTAAATTTTATTTGATTATTGCAAGCTCTTTCAGCGCACGGGTGTACGCTATATACTTTTCGTTCCGCGTCAGGCCCTCGTCGGCTACGGCAACGGCGGTAAACTCCAAACCCTTGCTTTCGTAAACGGTCATAACGTTGATTTTTGTTTTAGAGATTTTTCCCGTTTTTCTAAGCACGTTATAGCTCTTTTTACAGTACTTTTCAAACGATTGCTCCCCACATATCACGGCTTTAAGCCCGTTTTTCTCCGAAAGCCAGCTTGTAACCGAGCGCGCGGAAATCTCCTCAACCGCGCTTCCGTCAAAGCCTATCGAGCGCATCTCTATACCGAGATTTTCCGACACGAACGAAACTATCTGGTTTGTGTTGCGGTAGTTTAAGGACAGGTTGTAAATATCGTAACCAAGCTCCGCCCAGTCCTTTATACCGCGGTTTTTTGTAATGTTTTGCTGCAAGTCGCCAAATACATTGAATACAGCGCGGTCGTTTACGGCGCGCAAAACCCTGTATTCCGCAGCGGAAATATCCTGCGCCTCGTCCACGAACACAAACGAATACTTCGGCGACAGATTAAACCCGAGCTTTGTAAGAATAAGGCACAGCGCAAACGCGTCGCACTTTAAAAGCGGCTTTAAGGAAACGCCCATACGCTGCTTTGCCTTTTTAATGATTTCTCGGTTGAAAAACCGAAGTATGCCGTGGGTGTCCTCGCACTTGCCAATAGCTACAAGATAGCTTTCGCCGCGCAGCACGTCGACGAAATCGTGCACTGTCGAAAAGCCCGATAATATGCGTTCAACGCGGCATATTGCCGCATCAATCTCTTTTTTGAGCTGCTCGCGCTTTTCAATCCCCTCGGCGTAAGTCAACACTTCTTTATCGCCGAGTTTCATTTTGTAGCGCTGTAAATCGTATATTTCCTTGTCGACGGTCTCTTTCAGTTGCGTTAAATCGTCAACCGCCGCAAGACAGATTTTCTGAGAATATCTGCGGAGAAATTTAATCGATTTATAAAAGGACAAAAGCTGCTTATAAAAGTAGGAGTACTCCTTCATTCTTTCGTCCGTAAAAATGAGCGACAAAAATTCGCGCACGTCCAGAACGCAGTTGAACATATACCGGAACTGTTTTGTATAATATAAACCGCCGTCCGGCTTTTCCTTGATTTCGCCGAGCACGCACCGCCTGACCCTGAGTCCTGCGTTTTTAAGCTGTTCGTATTCCTCGGTTTGCTCGCGGCAAATTTCCACCACTTCCCTTACGACGTCCGCGCAGTCGGGCGAGGCAAACAGCCCGTAAACCGCGTCGAAAATTTTTGAAAGCTTTGCTTCTACGTCGCGCTCGAACTTTTCCGAATAAACGTACTTCACGTACTCTTCGGGCACGGGCGCAGTAAAATCTATTCTGGAAGATACGTCCACGCCCACGCTCTTCAACATATTTATAAAATAGTTGTCGAGAGTGCTCGTCTTTACCTTTTCAAGCTCCAACACGGCGGAAAGCTCGTCAATAAACGCGTTGAAGGAATCGGACGGGGTTATTACGAGCACGTCGGACGGCCGCACGCTTTCGTTGTTATACATAATGTAGGAAAGCCTGTGCAAGAGAATCATCGTCTTGCCGCTGCCGGCAACGCCCTGCAAGACGAACTCGTCGCGCTCGGGCAGAGTGATAATCTCAAACTGCTTTTCCTGTATGGTTTCTATGATGTCGCAGATTTCCTGCTTTTCTTTTCTGGTCTTTAAAATTTCCTTTAAAAACGGGTCGAATACCAGCGCCTCGTCGCGCCCTGCTATCTCCTCTTTGGAAAGATACCCGGCAAGCGACAAATACTCGTTTTTAAGGTCTAAAATTTTACCGTTGCCCGTGCGCAGCGCTCTTCTTAGCACAAGCTGATAATCGTACTCGTTTATGGAAAACGAGGTTCGGCTCTTCTGATAATACTTTCTTGCAAGCGGCGCACGCCAGTCTATAATTTCCAAGCCATCGTCGCCGCGCTTGCCAATATAATAGCTGTTGTAGCCTTCCTTGGGGTCGGTAACGTCCATACGCGCAAAATACGGCTCGGAAAAGAACGGCTTGTACTCGTTCATTTTGTTCTTTACAGCCGAAATCTCAGCGTTGAGTTCAAGAACGCGCCTGTACTTTTCCGCAGTGTATTCGCCGTCCTTTTTAATCTGCTCTTTCTCCGCCCGGGCCGCGTCCACCTTGGCTTTCAGCCTTGCAATATACAGCGCTTTGAGCATAAGCATAACCGCGTTTATATGCTCGCACTCGTAGTTCCACTGCTTTTCGCCGTCCAGAAGGTCCAAAAAAAACTGTTTATCAGGCTCTTTGTGGGGGTCTATTGAATTTTTAAGCGATTTGAAATCAGCCATAAAAAATACCTGTTGACAATTAAGTATAGCACGGCCGTGCCGAAATTGCAACAGGTATTTTGTCGAATTAAGCCGCTTCGCCGTTTTCTTCGGGCGCAGCTTCAACCTTCTTCTTTTTGCGGCAGAAGATAAGCTTGAAAACCGTTCTTACAAATGGCTGAATAAAGAAAAGCTGGGTAAAGAACGCGAACGGGAAGTTGTAGCACACAAGCTTCAACCAGTTAGCCATCAGCGTTAAAAAGTTAAAGCCCGAGTAGTACGGATAGTAAATTATCGCAGCTATTAGGCTCATTGCCGGGCACATCAGCGCCACCGTCGCGCAGATTATAGCGCACTCGAACATCACGGGGTGGGTCGTTTTGGGGTCAAAAACCTTGCACGCAAGCTTGAACGAGCAAGGGCTGCCCATAACGCATTCAAGCAGATACGCAAACCCGAACTCTATTAAAACTATCGCCCATATAGGCAGATACGTTCCGAAAGCGCCCACGCCGCCCAAAGCGTTAATGCCGTCCAATACTTTGCCCGTCGGCGAAAGCGAGGCAAAAAAGCTGCCGTTTACGACGTAAAGGCTGTAAAAGACGTATGCGTGCACGGTTATAACTACCGTAATAAACGCGAACACCATTCTCTGAAATTGATTTTTAGGCATAAATATTCTCCTTTTTTGCACGAAAAAACACAAGTGCCAAATCTTGTTTACGTTCCGTAATCAGATTTACGCGGTAAAAATTACCGCCACTTGTGTCATCGTTTACTATTAAATTAAGTTCACGAAAATCTCGGCTATTCTGCGCCTGCGATTTTTCGTGATTTTGAGCGGTTCTGCCGCTCTTGGCGCAATCCTAAGGGCAAACTTATTATATAATTGCGCCAATTCACACCGCTGAGGCGGCAAAGCCGCAAATCGGGTGCGCCGGCGCAAAAGCGCGGTTTTGCTTGCGCCGTTATATATATTTTAATATTTTTGAGGCTAAAAGTCAAACGGATTTTTAAAATTCGATATTGACTTTTAGCGCCCGTAATCATAAAATATCTGTAAGAGGTTTATTATGAGTTCATTTAAAGATTTACGGATAGTGGATAATTTTTATCAGACTTCAGCGTTCTTTCCTATGCCTACGATTTTAATAGGAACGGTGTCGGAAAACGGTCAGACAAATCTCGGCGCATACTCGCTGTGTTTCCCGTACTATATTGCCGGCAAGGACTATTACGCTATGATTTTAGAGTGCAGAAACAGCTCGAACACTGCGCAGAACATTCTGCGCGGCAGCAAAGTTTCGCTCAACTTTATTACCGACGATAAAAAATACTTCCGCGAGGCGGTGCGGCTCGGCTTCCCAGGCGACACTACGGAAGAAAAAATGAAAAACTGTATTTTTACGCTTGAAAAGGGACTTGAAGACGGCGAACGGCCGCAGGTTATAAAGGAAGCCTATCAGGTTTTCGAATGCACTTGGGACAGCGAGCTTGAAGATGCGTTCAAGGATAAGGCAGGCTGTCTGGAAGGCTACGAGCCGCCGTACAGAAATTTCAACGGCATAACAAGCAAGTTCGGCGCGCACTTTATTCTTAAAATAGATAAAATTCTTATGAAGGATAAATATTATAACGCTATCGTTAACGGTGTTAAAGCAAAGGACTTCCCCTCCGTTCCCGTTGACTACGGCTACCGCGACAGCACTAATTTCTGGTGCTCCCCCTTTAAAAAGCCTTTCCCCGAAAAAATTCAGGCGAAAGAGGGCGACGTTAATTCCGTTAAATATGCGGCAAAGCGCATTGACCCCGAAGTTACTTTTACCGACGAGGCTTGCGCAAAGCTTACCAAAATACCGCGCATCTTTTTAAAGGCCGCGCTTACGCAAATGGTCGAAATAGCCAAGCAGGAGGGCATATCTGTAATAGACGAAGCCGCTCTGCAAATTATAAACGACAAACGCAGAAAAGAAAAAAAGTAAAATAGAAGCGCGCCGTCTTTTAAAGACGGCGCGCCTTTGTATTACTCCCATTCGATAGTTGCGGGGGGTTTGCTCGTTATGTCGTAAACTATTCTGTTGATATGCTTAACCTCGTTTACGATACGCGTTGATATCGTTTCAAGCACGTCGTAAGGAATACGCGAGAAATCCGCCGTCATAAAGTCGGTAGTGGAAACTCCGCGCAGAGCAAGCGTATAGTCGTAAGTTCTGCCGTCGCCCATAACTCCCACGGAACGCATATTAGTGAGTACCGCAAAGTACTGGTTAATGTCGCGGTCGAGGTGCGCGTTGGCTATCTCCTCGCGGAAAATTGCGTCCGCGTCTTGAAGTATAGCTATCTTTTCCGGCGTAATTTCGCCGATAATTCTTATTGCAAGGCCGGGGCCGGGGAAGGGTTGACGCCATACGAGCTTTTCGTCAAGCCCGAGAGCAATTCCGAGCGCACGAACCTCGTCCTTAAACAGCATACGGAGCGGCTCGATAATCTCCTTAAAGTCAACGTAGTCGGGAAGTCCGCCAACGTTGTGGTGCGATTTTATGACCGCCGCGTCGCCTGCGCCGGACTCTATTACGTCGGGATAAATAGTACCCTGAACAAGGTAATCTACTTTACCTATCTTTTTTGCCTCTTCTTCGAATACGCGGATAAACTCCTCGCCGATTATCTTGCGCTTTGCTTCGGGTTCGGAAACGCCTTTAAGCTTGCCTAAAAAGCGCTCGCCTGCGTTTACTCTTACAAAGTTTACGCCGCTGCCGGCAAACGCTGCCTCTACCTCGTCGCCCTCGTTTTTGCGCATAAGACCGTGGTCTACGAAAATGCAGGTAAGCTGACTGCCTATGGCGTTTGCAAGCAATTTGCACGCAACCGAGCTGTCTACGCCGCCGGAAAGAGCAAGCAACGCCTTACCGCTGCCCACTTTTTCGCGAATATCGCGGATAGCCGTCTGAGCGTACTCCTCCATAGTCCAGTCGCCTGCACAGCCGCACACGTTATAGAGGAAGTTTCCGAGCATATCGAAGCCCTGCTCGGTGTGGTTGACTTCGGGGTGGAACTGCGTGCCGTAAAACTTCTTTTCAGGGTTTTCGATTGCGCCGTAAGGGCATTTGTCGCTGTGGCAAATTGCGCGGAAGCCCTCCGGCAAACTCGCGATATGGTCGTTATGGCTCATCCATACGACCGACTTTTTCTTTAAACCCTTGAAAAGCAGAGATTTCGTATTGAACTCGCAGTCCGTTCTGCCGAACTCGGAGGCGGCCTTTTCGTTGGCCTTTTCTATTTTGCCGCCCAAGCCGTAAACCAAAAACTGCGCGCCGTAACATATGCCTAAAATAGGCACGCCAAGCTCGAAAATCTCTTTATCCATTCTGGGAGAGTCTTCAAGGTACACGGAGTTGGGGCCGCCCGTGAAGATTATCCCCTTGGGGTTCATCTCGCGTATTTCCTTTATAGGGGTTTTATAAGACTTAACCTCGCAGTAAATTTTATGTTCGCGAACTCTGCGTGCTATGAGCTGATTGTACTGACCGCCGAAATCTAAAATTAGTACTTTCTGATGTTCCATATTTTATCCTTTTTAGTAATTAAAAAAAGTAAAAACCGCAGAAAAGCGAGCAAGACGAGGCGAACGAGGAAAACCCGAAGGAGTTTACTTGAAGTAAATGACTGAGGGTTGCCGCAGTTCAACAAAGTATTGCAAAGCTTATATGCGGTTTTGTGTTTAGCCTTTGGGGGAATAGTTAGGCGCTTCCTTGGTTATCGAAATATCGTGAGGATGACTTTCCGCAAGCGAAGCCGCAGTCATTTTAACGAACTTAGCGTTCTTTCTCAGCTCCTCGATAGTGCCGCAGCCGGTATAGCCCATACCTGCGCGAAGTCCGCCCATAAGCTGGAATATAATTTCCGCAAGAGCGCCGCGGTAAGGCACGCGGCCCTCGACGCCTTCGGGAACGAATTTCTTTGCGTCGGCCTGGAAGTATCTTTCCTTGCCGCCCTTTGCCATTGCCGGAAGCGAGCCCATGCCGCGATAGGTTTTAAAGCTTCTGCCCTGGTAAATTTCAAGCTCGCCCGGGGACTCGGCAGTGCCTGCGAACAGCGAGCCTATCATAACCGCGCTGCCGCCCGCCGCAAGCGCCTTTACTATGTCGCCCGAGTACTTTATACCGCCGTCTGCGATAATGCGTTTACCCATTTTATCCGCCTGCTCCGCGCAGTCGATAACGGCCGTAAGCTGAGGCATACCGATGCCTGCAACGATACGCGTAGTGCAAATCGAGCCGGGGCCTATGCCCACCTTTACGATATCCGCGCCGGCGTTTATAAGGTCGCGCACCGCGTCCGCGGTAACGACGTTACCGGCAACGAGCGGCAGGTTGGGATAAGCCTTTTTAACCTTTGCAACGGCGCTTATAATTCCCTTGGAATGACCGTGCGCCGAATCCAAAACGACGAGGTCGACCTTTGCCTTTACAAGCTCGGCAACTCTTTCCAATACGTCGGGCGAGCCGCCTATTGCAGCACCGGCAAGCAGTCTGCCGTTCTTGTCCCTTGCGCTGGAAGGATACTGAATTGATTTTTCGATATCTTTTATCGTTATAAGACCCTTTAAGTTGCCCTGTTTGTCAACGATGGGTAATTTCTCTATTCTGTGTTTCCCGAGGATTTTAGCCGCCTCTTCAAGCGAAGTGCCTTCGGGCGCGGTAACGAGCTTGTCCTTGGTCATTACGTTTGCGATAGGCTGGGCAAAATTCGTTTCGAAACGCAAATCGCGGTTTGTCAGAATTCCGACGAGCTTGCCGTCGCGAGTGATGGGCACGCCGCTTATCTTGTACTTAGCCATAAGCTCGCAAGCTGCCGAAACGGGTTGTTCGGGCGTAAGGTGGAACGGGTCGGTTATAACGCCGTGCTCGCTGCGCTTTACCTTGTCAACTTGCAGGGCCTGCTCTTCGATAGACATATTCTTGTGAATGATACCTATACCGCCCTCGCGCGCCATTGCTATTGCAAGTTTGCTTTCGGTAACGGTATCCATAGCCGCGCTGATAAGCGGAATATTAAGTTTAATTCCGTCGCAAAGCGTGGTGTGCAAATCAACCGTTGCGGGAAGCACGTCAGACGCTGCCGGAATAAGCAGCACGTCGTCGAACGTCAAAGCCTCTTTAACAATTTTGCTCATATTATATCTCCTCTTCGTGTATTATTTCCTTATATAAAAAAGCGGGCTTTTAGTTACCCGTTTATTTGCAAGCGTGTTTTAGCCGAGTTAAGGTTGTTTTCGATGAACTGTCTGTAATTGATTACAACCTTTAAATCGCCCAAATCTATTTTGCCGCTTCTTTGTTCGCAATACTCTTCGAAGCTCTCGTCTTCCATGAGTTTTTCGCAATATTTAACTATATTTTCGTCGTTTTCCGAAAGAATACTGTCTTCCGCGCACCTTGCAAGGTCCTCAATACTGCCCGTATAGGTGTACTGAATTGATGCGAATGTAACCGCCATAGAATAATTTCCGGTTTTTTCGCCTATACCGGCAACGGTCTTGGGAAAACCGAAGCACAATACACACGCCGCAATACCAACCGCAAAAATAATAACGATAAGCGTTTTTACAGCGGTTTTAACAATTACGTTATTCAATCCCTTTAAACCTCTAAATGGCCGCCAAGAATTTTTAGGTACGGTCTATTTTAAAATTTAAATCATTTTAGCACAACCCCGAAAAAAAGGCAACTGTTTGAAATTAAATTATTTATCATACCCGATTATGATAATTAATATAATTTAATATGAGAAAATTGCCAATTTTTACCTTGATTTTAGCCGCGCTTTGCACTGCGGCCTGCCTTATTTCCGCTTGCGGAAATAACATTGATTACAGCCGGTACGTTTCCGAACGCCGCTCCAACATTTACGTTTACGAGGACGATAACGTAAAAATCAAAATTTACTGTTCGGAAAAGGAACAGCCTTACTGCGCCGACGGAATTAAGGGCGAGGTCACTCCATTTTGCGAGGCTATGGTAAGCCTGCCCAAGAACCCCGAGGAAGTTTATATAAGCTTTTGCGGCCACGAGGGCGAAATGAACTATCAGGCGGTGGAAAATATGTTTTATCTGAGCGTTTCCGCCGAAGACTTCAAAACGGACGAAATCGAGGTAACGCTCACTTATAACGACGAAAGTAAAACCTATACCGCGCTCAGCGTAAGGCATTCGGGAGTTATGACCTGCGACGAAGCGGTAAAGTGCGTGGCCGACCACGATAAAGAGCTGTTTGCCTCGCTCACGCAGAACGGACTGTTCAGCGGCGAAATCTTCGTACGTCTGTTGTACGACGAGGGCTGTTATTACTACGTTGGTATTTGCGACAAAGCAAAACAGATAACCGCATACCTTTTGGACGGCGAGCGCGGAATAATAATTGCGACAAAACAAATTCAGGGCTAATAAACGGGCCGGGCAAACAAGTTTGCCCGGCCCTGATTTTATATAAGTTTTTCAAACGCAATTCTGAAACTGTCGTCGCGCATAAGCGTAATAACTCCGCACTCGGTAAAGCCCTGCGACTTTAAAAGCGCGCGCATCGGCGCGTTCTTTTCGTGTGTGTCCATACGCACGCTGCCGCGTCCGCGCTGTCTGGCAATTTCCGCCGCCGCAAAATTAACTATGAACTTAGCCGCGCCCCTGCCGCGGAACTTATCGGCAACGGCAACCCTGTGTACGGCAAGGTAATTGCCGTCTGAAAGCCACTTGCCCTCTATACCGTCGTAGTCGCAGTCGTAGTTCACCGCAGAGAAAACTGCCGCAATTTCGCCGTCTTCAAGGGTAACTGCGTACAGTAGACCCCCCAATATGCTGCCTTTAACGTCGTTTTCGTCGGGAAAACCCTTAGGCCACTGCGGATTAGAATTAGCCTGCATAAAGCTTTGAGCGTCCTCGAATATCCGCATTATTTCGTTCAGCTCTTCAACTTTTGCCTGTCTGTAATTATATTGCATCGTTAAATTCCAAAAACTCTATTATTATACTGTTCTGAATAAAAAGATATTCGTCCTTAATTCTTACAAAATCCTGCGAAACTTCGACATATTCCTGCATCTTTTCAAGCTTAGCCGCAAATTTCTCTACGAAATCTTCGCCGAACAGCCTCGTATATTCTTTAAGGTCAAGCCCTGTGGAAGTTCGCAGCGCAAGCATAATAAACTCGTCCTGCTGTCCCTTTTTATCTATCTCTTCGCTGTTTATCACGGCAAAGCGGTTTGAGAGTATGCACTTGAAATACTCGTCCAAATCAAACGTGTTTGTAAAGCGCACGTTGTTGATGCAAGACGAAGCCGCAACCCCGAAACCGATATACTCGCCGCGCCGCCAGTAATTTAAGTTGTGGCGGCTCTCAAAACCCTTTTTGGCAAAGTTGGAAACCTCGTACCTTTCATATCCGAGCGATTTCAGTTTTTTAACGCCCGCCTCGTACATAGCGGCAACCTCGTCGCTGTCTGGCAGCTCGCCGTTGAGATAATCGGTGTATATTGGAGTGCCGTCCTCCGCCGATAAAGCGTACATAGAGATATGATTAGCCCCCGAATATGCCGCGGTTTCGATAGTTTTTTCCACGTCCGCAACGCTTTGACCTTTCAAGCCTATCATAACGTCCGCGGAAAAATTCTTGCCCTTTAAAAGCTTTGCGCACTGCAAATAGTCCTTTAAGGTATGTATTCTGCCGACGTCCGCAAGCTGACTGTCCACCGCCGTTTGAAGCCCTACCGAATAACGGTTTATTCCGCACTTTTCGTACAGCGCAATTTTGCCTGCGCTGACCGTGCCGGGGTTCATTTCGATTGTAATTTCGGCGTTTTCCGAAAGCTTAAAATTCTTTTTTGCCGCGGCAACGAGCATTGCTATATACTGTTCGTCTATAACCGAGGGCGTGCCGCCGCCTATGTACAGCGTATCGAAAACGTAATTTTTTAGCTCGTCCTTTCGCATTGCCATTTCGCGGTAAACGCAGGCCATATAGCTTTCTGCAAAGCACAGCTTATCGGGAAAAGACGCGAAATCGCAGTACGAGCATTTCGATTTGCAAAACGGTATATGTACGTATATTCCAGCCATTATCCCCTCCAACCGTATTTGTTTAAATCAACCTTGAAGTCGTCAGATACTTCAACACCCTCGGCAACAAGCATAGCTTTCTGCACTTCTCTTCCGCCGAATGCAAAACCGTCCGTAAGACTTCCGTCGCGGAACACAACTCTGTGGCAGGGTATAACTCCCTGCTCGGGATTACAGTGCAAGGCCCAGCCCACCTGACGGGAAGCCCTCGGCGAACCGATAGCCTTGGCAACGTCGCCGTAGCTTACCACCTTTCCGCAGGGCACAGTCTTTACAAATTGATAAACGCTTTCAAAAAAATTCATACTCTATACAAAATCAGTGTTAGTCACACCCAACGCATATAAGCGAGTAGAACGAGGAGCGCGAGGAAAACTCGAAGGAGTTTACTAAGTCGTAAATGACTGAGAGTTGCCGCAGCGCGACAAAGTTATACGAAGCTTATATGCGTTGAAGCTAGTCTTTGTTTGTCTTTAAAATCTGCATAAACACTTCCGACGGCACTTCCACGCTGCCTATACTGCGCATACGCTTTTTACCCTCTTTCTGCTTTTCCAAAAGCTTTTTCTTACGGGTGATATCGCCGCCGTAGCACTTTGCAAGCACATCCTTGCGCACTGCCTTAACCGTTTCGCGCGCGATAATTTTACCGCCGACAGCGGCTTGCACGGGCACTTCGAAAAGCTGACGGGGTATAGCCTCTTTCAGATTTTCGCAAAGCGTTCTGCCGCGAGTGTACGCCGAATCCTCGTGCACTATCATTGAAAGCGCGTCGCAAATTTCGCCGTTTAACATAATATCCAGCTTTACAAGCTTGCTTCTTTCGTAGCCGATAAGCTCGTAATCGAAGCTTGCATAGCCGCGCGTGCGAGATTTTATGGAATCAAAAAAGTCGAAAATAATTTCGTTGAGCGGCAGATTATATTCAAGGCGCACGCGGCTTTTGTCAAGGTAAGTCATCTGCAAGAACGTACCCCTCTTTTCGCGGCACAAATCCATTATCTGCCCGAGGTATTCGGGCGGCGAGTAAATATCCGCCTTTACGATAGGCTCTTCCATATGCTCTATTTCCGATACGGGAGGCAGGTGCGAGGGGTTATCTACAAAAATCTCCTCGCCGTCGGTCTTTATCACCTTGTAGCTTACCGAGGGCGCGGTAGTTATAATCTCCAACCCGAACTCGCGCTCGATACGCTCCTGAATAATTTCCATATGCAGAAGCCCCAAAAAGCCGCAGCGGAAACCGAAGCCGAGCGCCACCGAGCTGTCCGGCTCGAAAATAAGCGAGGCGTCGTTTAATTGAAGTTTTAAAATAGCGTCCTTTAAATCGTTGAACTTACTGCCGTCAAGCGGATAAATTCCGCAGAACACCACGCTCTGCACCGTTTTATATCCGGGCAAAGGCTCGGGCGCGAGGTTGTCCGCGTTCATGACCGTGTCGCCCACGGCTACGTCCTGAATGGACTTTATAGATGCTGCAATATAACCGACGTCGCCTGCCGAAAGTCCGCTTTTAGGGGTCAGACCGGGGCTGAACACTCCCGTTTCGACTACGTCGTAAACTTTATCCGAGCGGAAAGTTTTAATTCTGTCGCCGGCCTTGGCCGAGCCGTCCTTTATGCGCACGAATAAAATTACGCCCTTGTAATTATCGTAATAGCTGTCGAAAATGAGCGCTTTCAACGGCGCGGTTTCGTCGCCGTCGGGGGCCGGAAAGTACTTTACTACGGCCTCCAAAACATCGTCTATGCCTATCCCCTCTTTTGCCGAAACGAGCGGCGCGAACGACGCGTCCAGACCTATTACGTCCTCTATTTCCTTTTTGGCTTCGTCGGGACGGGCGGAGGGCAAATCTATTTTGTTTATTACGGGCAGAATTTCAAGGTTGTTTTCAAGCGCAAGATATACGTTTGCAAGCGTCTGCGCCTCAACCCCCTGCGAGGCGTCAACAATTAAAATTGCGCCCTCGCAAGCCGCAAGCGAACGCGAAACCTCGTAGGTAAAGTCAACGTGTCCCGGAGTATCAATTAAGTTAAACTCGTACTCTTCGCCGTCCTGCGCCTTGTAAAACATTCTTACGGGAGTGAGCTTTATAGTAATGCCGCGCTCGCGCTCTATATCCATAGAGTCTAAAAGCTGCGCTTCCATATCGCGCTCGGATACCTGACCCGTGCGCTCCATAAGCCTGTCGGCAAGCGTTGACTTGCCGTGGTCGATATGCGCTATTATACAAAAATTGCGAATGTTGTCTTTCTTGCCCATAATTAAATTATATAAAATTTGCTTGCAATAATCAAGAATAAAAAAAAAAAAAAAATAAAAGCCCCACGCCGAACGGCGTGGGGCTTCGTTTGATTTGTGATTAGTTAATCAGGTTTAAAAGCAATTAAGATACTTTGGTTAAGCGGAACGCTTACTCAACCGTTGCAAACCTGTCCAAAAGCTCGTCGTTGACGAGTATCGTTCCGCCGCCTATCACCGCGGCGAGCTGTTCCTCCTCCGGCAGGTTCACGGGGATAGACAGCTTCTTTTCGATATACTCGGCAAGTCCGTCCATCTTCATAAGTCCGCCCGAAAGATATATGCCGCTGTGCATAACCCCCGGCGCAACCTCTGCCGGAAGCTTCGTCAAAACCAAAGTAACGTATTCCAGAATTTTATCTATATACGTCTGTATAACCTCGTAAATCTGTTCGGAGTTTACCGCAAGGGAAGCCGGCGCGCCCGTTTTGACGTCCCTGCCCTCGACAACGTTCATCTTGTTATCGTCGTCAAGCAGACTGCCAACGGTATTTTTCAACCGCTCGGCCGTCAGTGCGCCTATCTTCAAATTGAAGTTTTCGGCAAGCTCGTCAATAATCTGCACGTCGATATTGCCGCCGCCGAGATTTACGGTCAGCCCGTAGACAATACCGTCCTGCGAGAGCGCCGCAATATTTGTTATGGAGTGCCCTATATCCAGCACGAACATAGGCGTGCTTTCGCTTATGGCAACGTTATGACCGAGCACCGCAGCAAACGGCGTTACCGTAAAATATACCGCGCCGATACCGCACTCGTTTGCAATGCGCAGATATTTTTGTTTAAGCTCGGGCTTGGCGCCGCAGGGCAGAATAAACACCGCCTCCACGCGCTTTGCCTTTTTAAAGGGTATTTCTATTTTTTCAAGAAAATACTCCAAAAGATTTGCGGCAAGCTTTTCGTGAACTATATCCCCCTCGAAAACGGGGTTTACGATATGCGTGTTAAGCGCCGCCCTGCCGGAAAGCGCACGGGCTTTATCGCCGTAAGCTTTAATACCTATACGTTTTTCGCCGCCCTCGAAGTATTCTTCAACGGCAATGCAGGTTGCCTCGGTCAGCACCACTCCGCAGCCGGGCATATAAATTTTAGTAACCCCCGAGCCCATATCGATGGCTATTTTCTTCATACCTTTAAAGTACCTCGTCAATAAGTTTTTTCGTAAGTGTCACGGGCAGCCCGACCACGTTGGTATAACTGCCGAAATATTCCTTTACAATGCCGCCGTCCTGTATGCCGTAGCTTCCGGCTTTATCCAGCGGCGAGCCGCTATCCACGTACTGTCTTATGAATTCGTCCCCTAATATGTTGAACTTTACCTCGGTTTTGTCAAAACCGGTAACCCGTTTAAACTTGTTCTGAACGCATACTCCCGTTATTACGAAGTGCGTTTTGCCGGACAGCTTTTTTAAGGTTGAAAACGCCTCGTCTCTGTCCTTGGGCTTGCCCAAAATTTCGCCTTCGAACACCACGATGGTATCAAGGCCTATGACCGTTTTCTGAGGGTTTAAAGCAAAAACCTCGTCGCACTTATGCTCCGCGAGTGCAACCGCCATCTGCTCGGGAAACAGCGAAATATTAACTTTTTCCTCCGCGGTGGCCGGGATAACCTCGAACCGCGAAAGTATTTGCGATAACAGCTCTTTTCTGCGCGGCGAAGCGCTTGCCAGTACAAATTCCATTTTAGTTAAGTCCGTTAATTAATAATGCCGCCATTAAAGCGGCATATTTTAAAGATTATAAAATTTCAAGATTTTTGTGGAAGGACTTTCTGAACTCGGTCGAAGCGGTCATTGCGTCGCGTATTTCAAGCGAAGCGTCGCCGTCGATTTCCGTTTTCATAATTACCGAGTCGCCCAAAATATCGCAGTTTATACTCTTGATAGACCCCGAGTGCGACCTGTCTAAACTTTCGGCAATTCTAAGCATAACTCCGAGCTTTTTAACGATTTCCAAATCTTCCTCGGAAACGATGTCGCGGTACCTTGCCCACTCGTACATATTGATGTCCTCTTTCTTGTGGCAGCAGGCCGTGAACGCGGCAAGCACTATCTCGCGGTGAGTCACGCCGTAGAGCGTGGAGTTCATTATCATATACCAGCTGTGGCGCTGATGGTTATAGTATTTTATGCGCATTCCGCAGTCGTGCATCATTGCCGCAACCTTCAAAACTCTGAGATATTGCCGGGGGAATTTATGCAAAACGCGAAGTTGCTTGAAAAGCTGTATGCTTAAACTTACTACGTGTTCAATGTGCTTTTCGTCGCAGTCGTAGTATTTTACAAGCGTAGAAAGCGAGTAGTTTAAAACGTCCGCAACGGGCTTTTCCACGGTAAGCGGAAGCGCCTGGTTGAACATTATACCTTCCCTCAGCCCGGCGCCCGAGAACGTGAACGAATCGAAGTTGAAATACTTTATAAACGAGTTTATAACGGCAAGCGCCGCGGGCAGAATATCCGCGCGCGCCGCGGAAAGCCCTTTAATCTTTTTCTTTTTATCCAAATCGAGAACTTTAATCATATCGTAAATCGGTGTAAAGTCCTCAACGGGCATCTTGTAGTTATGCACGGTATCCATGGGATACTTGTGCACCATTTTGCTTATCTTGAAAAGATTTCTGAACGAGCCGCCCACGCCTATCATCTGAACTTCGGGGTCGACTTCCTGCAACCATTCAACCTGCTTTAACTGCTGCGTGAAAAACTCTTCTATCTTTGCCGCCTGCTCTTCGGGCTTTAAGCCGTCGGAAGCAAACAGTCCCGTAAGCGTAACCGCGCCGAACGGCAACGTTACGTAGTTGAGCATATTCCTGCGGTTGTAGTAAACGATTTTAGTCGAGCCGCCGCCGATTTCAAGCACTATGCCCTTGGGCACGTCCATCGTGTTTATTACGCCGCGGTAAACCAAAACCGCCTCTTCCTCGGCGCTGAGTACCCGAATTTTAATTCCGCAGTTTGCCTGAATTTCGTCCATAAAGCTGCGCTGGTTTTTGGCCCTGCGCACCGCCTCAGTCGCAACTGCGATTATGCGCGTTACTCCGCTTGCGTCGCAAAGCTTGCGGAACATTTTTAAAGTTTTGATAGTTTCGGCAACGCGCGCAGGCTTTAAAAATCCGTCGCGCTCCATATCCTGGCCGAGCCTGACGCTCTCTTTGAGTTCGTCAACGACCATGAAATAGCCGTCCGCGAAGAGGTTTACAATAACAAGTCTTGCGGAATTCGAGCCTAAATCGATAATGCCTATCTTTTCCATTATACTAACTCCTCGCGGCAGCCTGCCTGCTTGCCGCAATTTTGTACTTTTCGATATTTGTCAACGTGAATTATACCATATTAATTAATATTTGTACATATTTTTTAAAAATTTTTATGCAACTTGCACAAAAAATTTTTTTAATGATAAAAGCCGCCCGTGAAAATCACGGGCGGCGCAAATTGCTTATAAATCTTTAATTTTTTTGTTCTGAACGGGGCAGAAAAACTCCGGCGCTATCTCTTTAAGCGGAGCAAGCACAAAGTCCCTGCGGAAATAGTCGGGGTGCGGAACGGTCAAATCGTCCTCGTAAATGACTTCGCGTCCGAAAAATATAATGTCTATATCCAGCGTTCTGTCGTCCCAGCGGCGCTTACGAACCCTGCCCGACTCTTCCTCTATCCTGTGAATTTCGTCGAGAAGCTGACGCGGAGTCAAATACGTTTCGATTTCCGCGGCGCAGTTCAAAAATTCGTTTTGCGCAACTCCGCCGTACGGCCTTGTGTTTATATACGACGAAACTTTTTTAACGGTTATTCCGCGCGTCTTGCCGAGCTTTTCAATTCCGCCGTCCAGATATTTTTTTCTGTCGCCCATACTCGAACCCAGCGAAAGATACGCGCGCTGTCGGCTGACTTCGACGGTAACCCCGACGTTTTCAAACTTCTGTTTTACGGGCGCGTCGGGCTTGAACACCGTAAGCGTTACCCGTTTTACGGGGCTGTTGTCAAGAACCGCAAAGGCACATTCGTAGGCAAGCTTTTCAATTAAATTGAACGAGTTATGAGTTGCAATGCCGGCTATCAGGTTACACACCGCCGAATAGTTTACCGTCTTGCGCAAATCGTCGCACTTGGCCGCCTCGTAAAAATCCACTTCGAGGTCGGCGTCGAAAACAAAGCGCTGCGGCTTAACCTTTTCGTAATCGTGAACGCCGTGGCAGGCGGAAACCTCCAACCCCCGTATTTTGACGGTATTCATGCAGAGTATTCCTCCCTTATAGCTTGAGCGTTTTCCTTTACGTCGTGAACTCTCACAAACAGCACGCCCTTTCTTGCGGCAAGGCGCGTGCTTTCGATAGTCTGCGGCAGCCTGTCCTCCGCGTTGCCCCCGAACATCGATTTCCGGCTTGTGCCGAGCAAAAGCGGATAGCCGAGCAAGTTAAGCCTTTCGTAAGAATTCAAAAGCTCCCAGTTTTGTTCTCTGCTTTTTGCAAACCCTATTCCGCCGTCAAGGCAGATACGGTCTTTATCAATTCCGCAAGACACCGCCAAATTGACGCTGCTACGCAAAAATTCTTCAATTGGTCCCCATATATCCCCCGACAACGGCCGTTTTGCGTTGTGCATTATACACGCCGAAGCGCCGTATTTTGCTACCGTTTCCGCCATGCCTTTATCGTGGGTAAGCCCCCAAATATCGTTTATCATATCTGCGCCAAGGCTCAGCGCGGCCTCTGCGCTTTTTTGAAAATACGTGTCCACCGAAACGGGCAAATCAAACCTTTCCTTAATCATTTGCAAAGGTCTTTCAAAGCGCGATATTTCCTCGTCAGCGCTGACCTCAACATACCCCGGCCGCGTGGACTGCGCGCCCAAATCTATTACCGCCGCGCCATCTTTTTGGGCGCGTTCAACGGCGAATAAAACCTCGTCCGCGCATTTTCGGCTCTCCTTCCAGAAGCTGTCGGGAGTGAGGTTTATAATCGCCATAACAAAGGTGTAGTTTTCAAAAACTTTATTGCCGATAATCATCTTATGAGCGCTAAAACTTCCTCTCGTTTCTTTTCGGGGAAATCGCCGGCCGTCGCAAAGGTAAGCGTTTTACTGCCGGCCTTTTTAACGCCGCGGCAGGTCATACAGGTATGCTCCGCCTCGCATACGACGAAAACGCCTTTCGGCGATAAATACTTCATAATTTCCTGAGCTATCTCAGATGTCAACCGCTCCTGAATTTGCAGTCTTTTTGCAAACACTTCAACGGTGCGCGCAAGCTTGGAAAGCCCCACCACTTTTCCGTCGGGAATGTACGCTATGGCAATTTTTCCGAAAAACGGCATAAGGTGATGCTCGCAGGTAGAGGAAAAATAAATATCCGTTTCCACAACCACGTCGCCGCAGTCGGTGTTAAATGTCTTTAAAAGATGCTCTTTCGCAGACTGATTTTCTCCGGATAAAATTTCGGCGTATGCGTCTGCAACGCGGCGCGGAGTTTCTTTAAGCCCCTCGCGCGTTCTATCCTCGCCGAGCGCGTCAAGCAAATCTTCAACCGCCTTTATAACCTTTTCTCTATCCATTGCTTAGCCTCCCTTAAAATAGTGAACGTTCCGCAGACCACTACGTTTTTGAACTTATCCCCGATTTCGGACAACGCGCTTTGGGCGCTTTCCGACTTTGCCGCGTTTGAAAAATATTTACTGCAAGCGGCGTAAATTTTATTTATATCCATTCCCCTGGGGTTATCCGGCCGAACGGCAATAATCTTTTCGGCAAGCCCCCGTAACGCGCAAACGTTGCCTTCAACGTCCTTATCGGAAAGACAACCGAAAACAATTGCCGTCTCATTCGGTTTAAAAAATCTCTGTAAAATGTCCGTAAGCGGTAAAAAACTTGCCGGGTTATGCGCTCCGTCCAGAATGTAAGTTACGCTTTCCGTGCGCAAAACTTCAAGCCTACCTTTAAGTTTTGCCGCTTTAACCCCCGAATATATCGCAGTTTCGTCCATTTTTAACAGTCTTGCCGCCTCGATAGCCGTCGCCGCGTTATAGGGTTGAGCGCAGCCGAGCATCGCCGTTTCAAACGTTTTTCCGCCGTAATCAAACCGCTGTCCGTCAAGCCCGAAACACTCCGTGTTTTGCGGTTGCCCCACGAATATCACGGACTTTCCGCTAAAATACTCCTTAACCTCGTCGGGCTGTAACGAGCTTATTACCGCAGGACAGTTTTTTATTATCTGCGCCTTGTTTTTCGCAATTACCCCCGGAGTATGCCCCAAATAACGCGTATGCTCCAAACCTACGGAGGTTATTATTGCAAGCTCTTTTTTGCTTATCGCGTTAGTGGCGTCGTCCTTGCCGCCCATTCCGCACTCTATAACCGCGTACTCGCAACCGTAATCTTTAAAGGCTAAAAGCGCGCCCGCCACCTCTACTTCGAAGCCGCTCGCGTTCAAGTCCTCCGCGGCGGAAAGCGCAGAGCCAAAGCTTTTTTCAAGCAGCGCCTCGGGGCAGGGGTTGCCGTTTATACGAAACTGCTCGCCGTAATCGTACACGGCAGGTGACTGCATTGTGCCGACGCTTTTGCCTGCGGCTATCAGAATTTGCGTAAGGTATTCGCAAACCGAGCCTTTGCCGTTAGTGCCGGCAACGTGGATAATTTTAAGGCGGCGTTCGGGCAGGCCGAGCCTTTCAAGAATTTGCCGCGTCGTATCCGTGCCGAAAAGCATTCCCTTTTTATACAGTTTTTGCACGGCGTCGAACGCGCCGCCGGAGTAATTCATAATCTAAAAAACCGCAAAATTATTTCCTCACATTATATCACAACGTAAGGGGATAATCAAGAATATTGAAAATTTTTTTGCTAATACTTCTTTTATGGCACTGTTATTTGTTCGTACTACGATTATTTTCATAACGCTGTTATTCATTATGCGGCTTATGGGCAAAAGCCAGATAGGCGAAATGCAGCCGTTCGAGTTCGTTATAACCCTGCTTATAGCCGACCTCGCCTGCATACCCATGGCGGATACGTCCATTCCCCTTCTTTACGGAATAATAGCCGTAATAACGATATTTATACTGCACCAGGTAATGTGGCTTTTAAACCTGTGGTTCAAGCCCATGCGCGCGGTAATAAGCGGCAAGCCGTCGGTCGTGATAAACAAAGACGGCATTGACGAATACCAGTTAAAGAAAAACAACCTTGACGTAAGCGATTTAATAGACAGTATGCGCGGCGCAGGTTACTTTAACCTTGACGACGTTTACTACGGGCTTTACGAGTCCAACGGTTCGTTCACGGCGCTGGCAAAGCCCGAGCCTGCCTCCTACTCCATTCCTTTAACCTTAATTGACAGGGGCAAGGCCGACCTTAAAAACCTTGCGCGCTGCGGCTTCGACAGGGACAGACTGCGCAATTTTTTAAAGGAGCAGAACGCAAAAGAGCATCAGGTTGTCGTAATGACGGTCAACGGCGAAGGCCGTGTGTACTTCCAGAAGCGCGGCGAAAAATACAAAATTTTAAACGTTGAGGTGAACGGGCAGTGGTAAAAGCGATAACTTACACGCTGGTGGCTATTGCCGTATGCATCGGCGTTTTCATATTTACGGAATTGTACCTTACCAAGCAATTCAACGAGTTTACGGAAGCTTTGGAAACTTTGTACGAAAAAATAGACGACGAAACCGCGACGGTTGACGACGGCTATGCGCTAAGGGAAATGTGGTACGATAAAAAGAGCAAACTGCACGTTCTGGTGCCGCATAACGATATATCGTATATAGATTACTGGCTTAACGAGGCCTGCGGTCTTTTACAGAACGGAAATTATGAGCTTGCACTCGGAAAAATAGAAGTCTTGCGCGAAATAAGCAAGGCTCTGCCCGACGCGTACAAGCTGAGCTACGAAAATATTTTCTAAAATTAAGCCCCTCGCCGTTGGCGAGGGGCTTAATTTATTCGTATTCGTCAAAACTGCGTCTGTTCGGCGGTGGGTTATTTGGATAGCACTGCGGCGGCGGAGGGCAGTTTGCGCCCTTTTTAGGGGGCTGAGGCGGCCTGTCGCCCGGCTTTTCGCCGTTATCGAATTTGACAAGCACCGCGTCTTTACCGATTTTCTGTACGCAGTTAATCGGCAAAAAAATCTCCTGCTTTGAAAAATGAAAGCCCTTGCAACCGGGCACAAAAAAACCGCAGACGTCGTTTTCGGGAAAGTTGAAAGCCATATCGAAAACCCTGCCAAGGTTTCTGCCGTCTACTACGTTGATTACGTCCTTTTGTTTAAGTTCGGAAAATTTAACTTGCATTGTATATAAATATATGCGGCGCGCAACTAAAAGTTGCGCGCCGCACTTAAATTAACCGTTTAAAACCATATTCAAAATTGCAAGTCCTTCCTCTTCCGGCTCGCCGCCAGTGGACTTAAAGTAATCCCAAAGTCCGGCAACGGGGTTATTGCGGTAAAGCGCACCGAGGAATTTGCTGCCCGAAAGATAACTTTCAAACTTCGCCGCAGTAGAACCGCCGACCCAACTTATAACGTACAGAACGAACAGCCCTATAAGGAACAGCATAGCAACGAACAGCAACGCGCCTAAAACCTTGTTTATTATCTTCATGGGCTTGTTGTCCATTTCGAAGAACTTTTGAATAAACTTGGTAATTATTATCCTTAAAATCTGCGCAATGACAAACAGAATTATATAGAAAATTACCGTTTCCGCCTTTATCTTTGCAAGAAGTTCGCACCAGAAGTTCTCCTTGCCGACCCAAAGCGAGGCAATTTTCGCCATTAAATCCTGCACGAAGCCCAGCGACATTATCATACCGCCGAAGCAGAAGCACAAAAATATAGAAATTATTATTCCGAAAACGCCCTTGGTAAAAAACCTGAGCCCTTTACCAAAGCCTATCAATACGCCCAAAAGCGCAAACGCCGCGATAACGGCAAGCGATATCCAATCCGCAGTAACCATAATAAATCCTTAAATGTATTCGGTTAATTTATTATAGCTAAAAAACCGCAAAAAGTAAACCCTTATTATAAAAATTTTTTTTATTTTACCGAATAAACAATGCCTGCCGCGCCTGCGCCTATATGAGTGCCTATAACCGGGCAGATGTTTTCCTCTGCGGAAAACTCGGTATTCAGCTTTGCTTTAAGCGACTGTGCGTTCCTGTTATTCTGAGTGTAAATCAGATAAACGGGCTTTGAAAAATCGATATTATCCGTCTCAACCGTTTCCGCAACGTAGCTTACGCCCTTGTTAATGCCGAACTGCTTGGAAATAAGTTCGACCTTGCCTTCAAGGTTTATAGTTATTACGGGCTTGATTTTGAGCATAGAGCCTAAAAAAGCGCTCGCGCCCGAAAGTCTGCCGCCCTTTCTTAAATTTTCAAGCGTATCAAGCGCGGCAAAAAGCCGTATTTTAGAACGGAAGCCGTCCAGAATATCAATAATTTCGGCTGCGGTTTTTTCGGCGTTTGCAAGCGCCTCCAAAACCAGCATTTTAAGCATTACCGTAGTACACTTGGTATCGTAAGCGTAAACGTTTTCGTGTCTGGCGGCAACAGCGGCGCAGCGCTCGAAGCTCGCCGAAAGCGCCGACGCGATAGGCATAATTATTACTTCGCCGCACTCCTTCAAGCCCTCTTGAACCGCATTTTCTATCTGTTCCTCGGTAAGCTGCGAGGTATGCGGAAGCTCCTTTGCCTCCGCCATTTTATTGTAAAACGTATCGCAGTCTATATCAACACCGTCGGCAAATTCCTCGCTGCCGAAGTTTATTGTAAGCGGCATCACCTTTATACCAAGCTTTGCCGCCTCTTCCTGCGAAAAATTACTTGAAGAATCGGTTATTATTTTTACCATTTAAAGCACCTGTTTTTTTATTTTACTTTATCATATTCAGTAAAATAAATCAACATTTTTATGTGCTTTGTTGATTATTGTTCAAATTTATTTCTACCGAGCCGCAAGTTGAAAGCTGTAAAACTTCGATATTTTCGTCAATTTTAGCTCCCAAAAGGCGCTTGATTGTGTTGACTTCGACGGGTGAAAGCTTGGTTTTATCCACGGGATAGGCAAGGTTTTTGACGCGGTAGAAAAACAACAGATAATTTGCGGTGTTTTTAACCTTGAAAATATCGCCGTAACTTACGCGGACTACTGCTATTTCCGAGCCGAAGCGCATCTCGCGCATAACAAGACAGTCGGAAAAGAATTCGTAAACGTTTGTAGAGCCTGCGTTCTTTTGCGACTGCTTTATCTGCGTGCGGAAAGCGACAACGAATACAAGCCCCAGCGTAAACGGCACGGCAAACACCAAGAGCGCGTCCACCCATTTGGCTTCTTCGAAAAGCACGCCGAGCACGAAGTACGCAAGCAGCCCTGCGCTGCCTATAATTAAGGCAACTATCGATACGATGTTCAGTTTATAAGAGAGTTCTTTTTGCACCGATACAAAGTCGGAAACTTCTGTTTTAATAGAATTGTTTTCAGTAATCATACCCGTATTTTAGCACATAATTGCGATTTTGTACATACTTTGTTGACTTTTTTTGCCTCTTGAACTACAATGTTTAAAGATATGCGGATATGGCGGAATTGGCAGACGCGCAGGACTTAGAATCCTGTGGGCAACCGTGCAGGTTCAAGTCCTGTTATCCGCACCAAAAGGGTGTTAAATGAAAAAAGAGACCGTTAAAAAGTTTAATATTGCGGCATTAGTTTTAGTTTGCGTTCTGCTTTTATCAAGCTTATTTTCGTTATTCGTAAACGTTTATAACTACGTTTTAATACTGAGCTCTGCAAATACGGAAATGATAAGTCAGATTTCCGCAAGTTATATCCGCAGTATTGTTTTGGGCGGTATAAGCATTTTAGCTTTGGCGGCGGTCTTGGTCTTTTTAATAATTAACCTTATTACTAATAAAAGCACGGAAAGCGACGTATAATTTTTATATATGAAAGTTAAAGAGTTTTTTAAAAAGTTCGCAACGGGCGCGTGCATAGGCGTTGCAATGATAATACCCGGAGTAAGCGGCGGCACAATTGCCGTGCTTTTTAACGTTTACGATAAGCTTATCGGCGCGATAAGCGATTTGCGGCGCGATTTTAAAAACAGCTTTTTCTTTCTTTTGCCGATAGTTTTGGGCGCGCTTTGCGGAGTTGCCGCACTGTACTTCCCCTTAAAATACGCGCTGGAATACGCGCCTATGCCCACAATTTTGCTATTTGCCGGGCTTATGATAGGCTCTTGCCCCAAGCTTTTTAAGGATACGCGCAAAAACGGATTTAAAAAGCTTGATATTATTGCTTTTATTCTGCCGCTTGCGTTCGTTATAGGAATTTGCTTTATACCCTCGCTCGGTCAGGCAGATTTAAGCGCGGATATGCCCGTTTGGGGGTATTTCGTACTTCTGCTTATAGGCGCGGTTGCCTCGTGTGCGCTGGTCGTGCCGGGAATCAGCGGCTCGCTGCTGCTCATTATTCTGGGTTATTACACGCCTATTCTGGACATAATTTCCGCACTGTTCAGCGATTTCGGACACTCGGTGCTTGTGCTTGCGCTGTTCGCCTTAGGGCTTATAGTAGGATTTTTCAGCATAGCAAAACTAATGAAGCTTTTATTAAAGAAGTTTCCGCGAGTTACCGGCTGGGCGATTATGGGGTTCGTTATAGGCTCTATCCCTGCGCTGTGCTTAACCGACGAATTTCTGACCGCAAAGGTTGACGGAGTTCAGATAGCCATGGGCGCGATACTTTGCCTTGCAGGCGTTATTGCAAGCGTAGCACTTACCGCCTACGCCGAAGCGCATAAAGTTAAATAAAGTAAAACCGCCGCGCATATGCGCGGCGGTTTATATTAATTTTTAAGCATAAGCTTTAATTTTTCACAACAGGCGAGCATTATCTCAATACAGTCGTTTAAAAGCCCGTTATCGTCCTTGGAAAGTCCGCCGCGCTTTAATGCGTCGTTTATTATTACCGCCGCGTAATTAAACGAGGAACAGAGGTTTTTAAACAGCTCCTCCTGCTCCTTAAACGGGTTTTGCGCGGTAACGTAAAAATTGTATACGCTTTGCAAATTTTCGCCTGCGCGCTTAAAGGTTTTTAAGCTGCGCGTTAAATAAATTTCGTTTATATCCTCTTCAAAACGCTCCAAGAGGTCAATAAGACGTAAATCTTCGAAATTAGGCATATGATTTTCCTCGCACTTGCGCCAAAACGCAAGTGCTTTTGTATTAAAGCGGCGCGGAAATAATTCCGCGCCGCTTAAAATCAGTTTTCGGTAGGGTCAACTACGCTGTTGTAGTTGGGGTTTAATACGGGGGATACGTTTTTGTATTCCTTTACGCCCGTGCCGGCAGGAATAAGTTTACCGATAATAACGTTCTCTTTAAGACCGATAAGAGGGTCAACCTTATTCTTGATAGCTGCGTCGGTAAGCACCCTTGCAGTCTCCTGGAAGGAAGCCGCCGAAAGGAAGCTGTCGGTGGACAGCGCCGCCTTGGTAATGCCGAGCAATATACGCTTCTGCAAAGCCGGAGCGCCGCCGGACTCGATAGCCTTTTGGTTCTCTTCCTCTACGGTGAACATATCCACCGTTTCGCCGGGGAGAAGCTCGGTTGAGCCGGCGCTTTCTATTCTTACCTTTCTGAGCATCTGGCGAACGATAATTTCGACGTGCTTGTCGTTGATATCAACGCCCTGCGAACGGTAAACGGACTGTACCTGTTCGAGAATATAGTCCTGAACGCCCTTTACGCCGGAAATTCTTAAAATATCCTGAGGATATACCGAGCCTGCGTTGAGTACGGTGCCGGGCACAACCTCGTCGCCCTTCTTAACCATAAGCTCTGCATTGAACGGCAGAGTGTATTCCTTTTTGACGTCGTTCGTAACGGGGTCGCGAACCAAAACGTGCTTTAAGTTATCCTTATCGTCTATATCAACGATACCGGAAACTTCGCAAAGCGTGGAGCAACCCTTGGGTTTACGCGCTTCGAAAAGCTCTTCTACACGGGGAAGACCCTGAGTAATATCGCCCGTAGCCGCGATACCGCCGGTATGGAAGGTACGCATGGTAAGCTGAGTACCGGGCTCGCCTATGGACTGAGCCGCGATAACGCCGACTGCCTCGCCCGTCTGAACGGGGCTGTTGGTCGCCATGTTCTTGCCGTAGCACTTTGCGCAGACGCCGTAACGCGAATTGCAGGTGAATATCGAACGTATTGCAACCTGGTCAATGCCTGCCGCAATAATTTCTTTTGCGATAGCGTCGGTTACGAAGCCGTTTTGAGCAATTATAACGTTGCCGTCTTTATCCTTGACGTCCTCGGCAACGAACCTGCCCTGAATTCTGTCTTCGAGGCCTTCGATAGTTTCGCCGTTAGGGCCTAAAATTGCCTTTACAACCATACCGCGAGGCTTTTTGCTGCCTGCCATACAGTCGTCCTCGCGAACGATAACGTCCTGCGAGACGTCCACAAGACGGCGAGTAAGATAACCGGAGTCCGCGGTCTTTAACGCGGTATCGGCAAGACCTTTACGTCCGCCGTGCGAGGATATGAAGTATTCGAGAACGGAAAGTCCCTGACGGAAGCACGACTTAACGGGTACTTCTATCTTTTTACCCTGAGGGTTAACCATCAGTCCGCGCATACCGGAAAGCTGTTTCATCTGGTCGATTGAACCGCGCGCGCCCGAGTCCGCCATCATCCAGATGGGGTTGAACTTGTCGAGCGATTTCTTTAATGCGTCGGTAACCTTGTCGGTAGCCTCGTCCCAAGCGTTGATAACTGCGTTGTAACGCTCTTCCTCTCTGAGAAGTCCGCGCTGGTATTTCTTTTCGATTTTGATAACGTTTGCCTCGGTTTCGGCAACGATTTCCTTCTTTGCTTCGGGAATGTGCATATCGAATACCGAAGTAGTAACTGCGCCGATAGTCGAGTACTTATAGCCGAGGGTCTTAATTTTATCGAGGATATCCGCCGCTCTGGGTGCGCCGCCCGTCTTGAAGCAACGCTCAACGATTTTGCCGAGCTGCTTTTTGCCGACGGCAACCGCTTTACCCAGGAACTCGTACGAAATTTCGTATTTTAAATAGTCCTCTTTGTTTACGCGGTCTACAAAGCCCAAATCCTGGGGCATTTCGGCGTTGAATATAATTCTGCCGACCGTTGTTTTAACGATACCCGTTACGCTTTCGCCGTTATAGGGCGAGTTTGCGTCGTTTATAGTTACCGTTCTGCGGACTTTGATTTCGTCCTGCATATGAATGAGTTTGAGCTGGTAGGCTATCATAGCCTCGTCTTCGGAGATGTACGCCGGAGCGTGGTATTCCGCCGCACCCTCTTCGCCGGCTTCGCACTCGTAATATCTGTCGCCGCTCCAACGGTAGAACTTGCCCTCTTCGCGCCTGATTATCGTAAGATAGTACGCGCCGAGAACCATATCCTGTGCCGGCTGCATAACGGGCTTGCCGTCAGAAAGCTTCAATATATTGTTGGAGGAAAGCATTAAAAATCTTGCTTCCGCCTGAGCTTCGACCGAAAGAGGTACGTGAACCGCCATCTGGTCGCCGTCGAAGTCCGCGTTGAACGCCGTACATACCAAGGGGTGAATTTTAATTGCTCTGCCTTCGATAAGCACCGGCTCGAAAGCCTGAATTGACAGACGGTGAAGCGTGGGCGCACGGTTGAGCATTACGGGGTGCTCTTTAATAACCTGCTCCAAGACGTCCCAAACGAAAGGCTTAGCCTTTTCAACGGTACGCTTAGCGCTCTTAATATTGTGGCACTGGCCGCTTTCTACGAGCTTTTTCATAACGAACGGCTTGAAAAGCTCTATTGCCATTTCCTTGGGTAAGCCGCACTGGTAGAGTTTAAGTTCGGGGCCTACGACGATAACCGAACGACCGGAATAGTCAACACGTTTACCGAGCAGGTTCTGACGGAAACGACCCTGCTTGCCGCGGAGCATTCCCGAAAGCGATTTAAGCTCGCGGTTGGAGGGGCCGGAAAGCGCCTTGCCGCGACGGCCGTTATCGATTAACGCGTCCACCGCTTCCTGCAACATACGCTTTTCGTTTTTAACAATCATATCGGGAGCGCCGAGCTCCATCATTCTCTTCAAGCGGTTGTTGCGGTTGATAACGCGCCTGTACAAATCGTTCAAATCGGAGGATGCAAACCTGCCGCCGTCGAGCTGTACCATGGGACGCAAATCGGGGGGAAGCACGGGCAGAACGGTCAATACCATCCATTCGGGGCGGTTGCCGCTCTTGCGGAAGGATTCGAGAATTTCAATTCTCTTAACAGCCTTGACGCGCTTTTGCGCAGCCGTGCTGGTTTCGATAATCTTTTTGGTTTCTTCGCATTCTTTTTCAAGGTCGACTGCCATTAAAAGCTCGCGGATAGCCTCTGCGCCCATTCCGACTTTGAGGCCCGTTACGTCGCTTTCGCCGTACTTTTCTTCGATTTCGCGAAGTTCTTTATCGTTTATAACCTGCTTGTATTCGAGCGTGGGCACTGTGCCGGGGTCTATTACGACGTAAGCCGCAAAGTAAATGACCTGTTCGAGCGCTTTGGGGCTCATATCCAGGATAAGGCCGATACGCGAGGGCACGCCGCGGAAGTACCAGATATGCGATACGGGAGCGGCAAGCTCGATATGACCCATTCTTTCGCGTCTTACTTTTGCACGGGTTACTTCAACGCCGCACTTTTCGCAGGTGATGCCCTTGTAACGGATACGCTTGTACTTACCGCAGTGGCATTCCCAGTCCTTCATCGGTCCGAAAATACGCTCGCAGAAAAGTCCGTCCTTTTCGGGCTTCTGGGTTCTGTAATTTATGGTTTCGGGCTTGGTTACCTCGCCCTTGGAAAGTTCCCTGATTTTTTCGGGGGAAGCTACGCTGATTTTTATCGAGTTGAAATCGTTTAATTCAAACATTTTAAACCTCCCTTACTCCTCGTCCTCGGGCAAATCCGCCGATTCTTCTTCGTCCTCGTCGTCGTCAAACAACGTGAACTTATCGCCCAAATCATCGTCGTCGCCGAAGTCGTCAAGGTCCTCGTCGGAGAACAGCTCTTTGCTCGTGAAGTCGTCCTCGTCGTTGTCGAATATAGAGATGGGTTCGAGGTCTTCGTCCTCGTCTTCGTCGCTGTGGCGGATAATATCGAACTCCTCTTCGGGAATTCTGTCTTCCGCGTCCTGCTCGGCGCGCTGGCGTGCCGAAGGTATAAGGTCGTCATCGTCGTCAAGCTCGCGGATAATAAGTTCTTCGCCGCTTTCGGTAAGAACTTTTACGTCGAGCGCGAGCGACTGCAATTCTTTAAGGAGCACTTTGAACGCCTCGGGAATACCCGGTTCGGAGATGTTGTTGCCCTTTACGATGCTTTCGTAAGTCTTGACACGGCCGACGATATCGTCCGACTTGACCGTTAAAATTTCCTGCAAGATGTGCGCCGCGCCGTAAGCTTCGAGCGCCCAGACTTCCATTTCGCCGAAACGCTGTCCGCCGAACTGCGCTTTACCGCCGAGGGGCTGCTGCGTAACTAAGCTGTAAGGGCCTATCGAACGCGCGTGAATCTTATCGTCAACAAGGTGGATAAGCTTAATCATATACTGCACGCCGACCGTAACTCTGTTTTCGAAAGCTTCGCCCGTTCTGCCGTCGTAAACCTGAATTTTACCGTCTACCTTGCCTTCGGGGTTGACTATGTTGTTTTCAAGGAATAACTTCTTTATATCCTGCTCGGTCGCGCCGTCGAATACGGGGGTTGCTATCTTCCAGCCGAGCTGTTTGCAAACGAGGCCCAAGTGCACTTCGAGCACCTGACCGATATTCATACGCGAAGGAACGCCGAGGGGGTTCAACACGATTTGAAGCGGAGTTCCGTCTGCAAGGAAAGGCATATCCGCCTGGGGCAGCACGCGCGAGATAACGCCCTTGTTACCGTGGCGTCCGGCCATCTTGTCGCCGACCTGAATTTTACGCTTCTGCGCAATATATACGCGTACCAATTTGGAAACGCCGGGGGAAAGCTCGTCCTTGTTTTCACGGGTGAAAATCTTGACGTCGACTACTATACCGCCCTCGCCGTGAGGAACTTTAAGGGAAGTATCGCGAACCTCTCTCGCCTTTTCGCCGAAGATTGCGCGAAGCAGTCTTTCCTCGGGGGTAAGCTCGGTTTCGCCCTTGGGCGTTACCTTGCCGACGAGGATATCGCCGGGCTGAACTTCCGCACCTATTCTTATAATGCCGTCCGCGTCCAAATCTTTAAGCGCGTCCTCGGATACGTTGGGAATATCCCTCGTAATCTCTTCCGCGCCGAGCTTGGTATCGCGAGCTTCGGTTTCGTGCTCTTCGATATGGATAGACGTGAACACGTCGTCCTGAACGAGTTTTTCGGAAATGAGAATAGCGTCCTCGTAGTTGTAGCCTTCCCATTCCATATATCCGATAAGAATGTTTTTACCGAGTGCAAGCTCGCCGTTGTTGGTTGCCGGGCCGTCGGCTATGATTTCGCCGGCTTCAACTCTGTCGCCCGTATTGATTATGGGGTGCTGGTTGAGGCAGGTGCCCTGGTTGGAACGCTCGAATTTCTTTAAAGGATATTCGGTAACCAAACCGTTTTCTTCCTTTATCTTTATGCAGTCGGAGGAAACGCCTACTGCAACGCCGGCGTTCTTTGCGCGAACCATAACTCCGCTGTCGCGGGCTATCGCGCCCTCGATACCCGTTGCAACTATTGCGCTTTCCGTCTTCATAAGAGGAACGGCCTGGCGCTGCATGTTCGAGCCCATAAGCGCACGGTTGGTATCGTCGTTTTCAAGGAAAGGTATAAGCGCCGTAGCAACCGAAACGAGCTGTTTGGGCGAAACGTCCATATAGTCCATCTTTTCGGGAGCGTACTGCGTTATAAGGTCGCGGTAACGGCAGCCTATATGCTGGTTTACAAAGTGGTTGTTCTCGTCGAGCGGCTCGTTAGCCTGCGCAACGATATATCTGTCCTCTTCGTCCGCCGTAAGATAATCGACGATGTCGGTTACCTTGGTTTCTATGACCTTGCCCTCTGCGTCGCGGATATGCTCAACGCGGCGGTACGGGCTCATTATAAATCCGTACTCGTTTACCTTTGAGAAGGTTGCAAGCGAGGAAATAAGACCGATGTTCTGACCTTCGGGGGTCTCTATGGGGCAGAGTCTGCCGTAGTGCGAGTGGTGAACGTCGCGCACTTCGAAGGTAGCTCTGTCGCGGTTAAGACCGCCGGGGCCGAGCGCGGAAAGCTTACGCTTGTGGGTAAGTTCTGCCGCCGGGTTGGTCTGGTCCATGAACTGCGAAAGCTGCGAAGAACCGAAGAACTCGCGGATAACCGCGGACACGGGACGGACGTTTACAAGCCCCGAGGGGGTAACTTCCATTGCGTCCTGCGTAGCCATACGCTCTTTAATTAGTTTTTCAAGCCTTGCAATACCTATTCTCAGCTGATTCTGCAACAGCTCGCCCACGGAGCGGACGCGGCGGTTGCCGAGGTGGTCGATATTGTCTATCGTGCCGATGCCGTACTGCAAATCGATGTTTGTGGAAATCGCAGCAACGATATCGTCTACGGTGATGTGCTTGTGATTGAGTTTTTCTATAACGGGCTTAATAGCCTTTTTCTCGTCAACGTCGAATTCCGTTCTGTCGGAGTTGAAAAGCTCGATAAACTTCTTGCAGGCGGTAACGAACTTAACGCGAGTTTCGCGGCGCTTTTCCCTGTTCTTCTTGTCCTCGGGCTTTTCGTCCTCGGCTTCGGGAGTTTCCGCAACGTAGTAAATTGCGTTAATCTCGTCCGTGAACTTGTCGGCAACATCCTCTATCTTTGCGTTCTCGCATTCGGCGGCAAGTTGCTGAACAAATTTAAAGTTGGGGTAATAAATCGTAGGCAGAAGTCCGAAAGCCTTGTGGGGCTTGTCCGAAACGGCCTTGAAGTTTATCGTGTTGTTTGCGATAATCTTGTGCTTGATTTCGCCCTGCTCGGGGTCGGAAACGAGAACGAACACTTCGTTCACGCCGCAGTCCTGCATTTCGATTGCTTTCTCTTCGGAAACGACTTCGCCCGCGTGACCTAAAATTTCGCCCGTTTCGGGGTTGAACACGTCCTCTGCAAGCTTGCAGCCGGGAAGTCTGTAAGAAAGGTTAATCTTTTTATTGAACTTGTATCTGCCGACCTTTACAACGTCGTAACGTCTGGGGTCGAAGAACAGGTTGTTGAGGTGCTGGCGCACGGAAGCCTCGGTGGGAACTTCGCCGGGGCGGAGCCTGCGGTAAAGCTCTATAAGACCGTCGGACTCGGATTTGGTCGTATCCTTTGCGATAGTGTTCTCTATCATCTTATCGTTTGCGAACAAATCGAGAATGGCTCTGTCCGAGCCGAAACCGAGCGCACGGAGCAATACGGTGGCACATATCTTGCGTTTACGGTCAACGTGAACCCATAAAACGCCCTGCGCGTCCTGCTCTAATTCCAGCCAAGCGCCGCGGTTGGGAATAACGGTCGTGCCGAAAATTTCCTTACCCGTCTTATCGCGTGTAGACGCGTTGTAAACGCCGGGCGAACGGACAAGCTGGGATACGATAACGCGCTCCGCGCCGTTTATAATAAACGAGCCGGAGTCGGTCATAAGCGGAAAATCACCCATGAATACGGGCTGGTCGATAACCTCGTCCTTGACCTTGTTGACAAGCCTTACGGTAACGTGCATGGGCAGCGCGTAGGTTGCGTCGCGGTTGCGGCACTCCTTTTCGTCGTACTTGGGCTTTTCGTCGAACCAGTGGTTGAGGAAATACAGCTCGTAGTGGTCGGAATAGTCGGTTATGGGCATAAAGTCCTCAAAGACTTCGGTTATACCCTCTTCGATAAACGAGTTATAGCTGGCCTTTTGTATTTCTACAAGGTCGGGTATGTCGATAACTTCGTTAATCTTACCGAACTTTCTCCTTTCGGTTTTGCCATACTTGTGAATCGGTAAATTCATTAAAAACGCACTCCTTTTGGCTTTTCGCCGTATCTATATTTCACATTTTGGCGATTATCCGTATATATCTTTTCACCGGAAAAAATCGAATGTTCCAAAGTTTATCCGCAATTCTGCCGCAAAAAATTTTTAAAAATATATTTTCCGCTCTTTACAAATTAAATAATATGTAGTATAATCTAACGGTGTTTTGAGCGAAAAATCAGGCGGTTTTTGGCGAATTTTTACCTAAAATTTTCATCAAAACCGTCAAATTTGTGCAGAAATCGCATTTTAATACATCATAGCATTATAAGTTATTGAAATAAATAAGTCAAGCGATTTTCAAGGTTAAAAAAATTTTATGAGAATTGATAAGTTTTTAAAGGTATCGCGCATATTAAAGCGCCGCACGCTTTCAAAGCAGGCCTGCGAAAAGGGCAAGGTCGTTGTCAACGGCAAAGAGGTCAAGCCCGGCCACAAAATCAAGGTTGACGATATCGTAGAACTGCACTTTACGGGCGGCACGGTAAAGTTTAAAATACTCCAATTAAAAGAAACCGTTAAAAAGGATGAGGCGCAATCGCTTTACGAAATATTAGAATGAAAGACTTTAAAATAAGCGCAATTATCTGCGCGGCCGGCAAGGGCGAACGCGCAGGCTTTTCTAAAAACAAACTGCTCGTACCCCTCTTCGGCGCGCCTGCGCTCTACCACACCCTTAAAAAGTTCAGCTTAAAGGAAATTTCCGAAGTCATCGTTACCTCGTCCGAGGCCGACTTTAAGGAAATTTCCGCACTGTGCGCACCCTTCGGTTATAAGGTTGTGCGCGGCGGCAAAACCCGAACCGATAGCGTCAAGCGCGCTTTGAAGCAGGTCACGGGCGATATAGTTTTAATTCACGACGGGGCGCGCCCGTTCGTTTCCGAAAACCTTATTTTAAACTGCATTGACTCGGTTAAAAAATTCGGCAGCGCAGTTGCGGCGGTCAAATTTACCGATACCGCCGTTTACGCGCAGTACGGCGAAATTACCGACAGACCCGACCGCGACGGACTTTACCGCGTTCAGACCCCCCAGGGCTTTATGACCGAGGATATAATAAACGCGTATAAGCTTTCGGGCAATAATACCTACACCGACGACAGCGCAGTTTACGGCGAGTTTATTGCTCCGCCGAGGCTTATCGAGGGCGAGGAAAGCAACGTAAAACTGACCTTTAAAAGCGATTACCCCCCCGAATATCCCATACTTTCGTGCAGCTCGGGGCAGCGCGCAGGTATCGGCGTAGACGTGCACTGCTTCGGCGAAGGAAGCTTTGTAACCCTTGCCGGAGTAAAAATCCCCTGCGACAATGGCCTTATTGCTCACAGCGACGGCGACGTCATAATTCACGCGGTTATGGACGCACTGCTCTCCGCCGCAGGCTTAAAGGATATCGGGAACTACTTTCCCGACAGCGACGAAAAATACAAGGGCGCGGACAGCATTACTCTGCTTAAAGAAGTAGTAAAAACGGTATTGACCGCAGGATATGTGCCGTTTAACGTCTCCGTAACCGTTCAGGCGGAAAAGCCGAAGCTTGCTCCGCACATAGATAAAATGATTGAAAATATAAGTAAAGCCTGCGGTATTACCGCAGACCACGTTGCCGTTGCCGCGGGAACCTGCGAGCACCTCGGCTTTGTAGGCGAGGGACTTGGCATAGCGGCATACTGTATAGCTACGCTCACGCAAATTTAATTCTATTCTGCGAATTAAATTTGCCGTGATTTTAGGGCTTCTCGCCCTCTGCCCACAATTTTTAAAGGCAAACAATTATTAAATTGTGGGCATTCACCTTGCTCAGGCGCAAGTATGCGCAAATTGGGTCTGCTGCGCCAAAAACGTGGTTTTGTCGCGCAACATAATTTATTGAAAATAAGCGTTAAACAAAGGATATATGATGGGTAAAGTAAATAAAACCGTAACTGAATACGTTTGCTCGGAGTGCGGCGCAACAAGTCCGCGCTGGCTGGGAAGATGCCCTTCCTGCGGCAAATTCAATACCATGGTCGAGGAAATAGTTAAGCCTGCCGAGCCTTCAAAGGGCGCTTCAAAGCCCGTTTACGGCGGCCGTGCAAAACCGCTTTCAGAAGTTGCTTTCGAGCGGTACGACCGCACCTCCTCCGGCATTTCCGAATTCGACAACGTGCTTGGCGGCGGCATAGTCGCAGGCTCGCTCGTGCTTTTGGGCGGCGACCCCGGCATAGGCAAATCGACTTTATTGACGCAGATTGCAGCCCACCTTTCCAAGCAGAAAAAAGTGCTTTACTTTTCCGCAGAGGAAAGCTGTTCGCAGGTTAAAATGCGCGCCGAGCGGTTAAACCTGGAATACGGAAATCTGCTCATTATAAACGAGACCTGCATTGACAGCTTAGAGGGCGAGCTTGACGGCGTAGAGTTCTGTATAATCGACTCCATTCAGGCGGTATATACCGACGATTTAGCCTCTTCCTCCGGCTCGGTCGGGCAGGTGCGCGAGTGCGCTTCAAAGCTTATGCGCATTGCCAAGAGCCGCGGCATTACGTTCTTTATTATAGGCCACGTCACCAAGGAGGGCGCGCTTGCCGGCCCTAAGGTTTTAGAGCATATTATGGATACCGTGCTTTACTTCGAGGGCGAAAATCAGGAAAACTTCCGCATTTTGCGCGCAGTTAAAAACAGATTCGGCAACGTTGCCGAGGTCGGAGTTTTCGAAATGACAGGCGAAGGCATTATTGCCGTTACCGATTATTCGGGGGTATTCCTCTCCGAAAGCCGCGGCGAGGAAGCCGGCTCTGCGGTAACCCCGGCGCAGACGGGCGCACGGTGCATGAACGTGGAAATTCAAAGCCTCGTTTCAAAGACAACCTTCGGACAGCCCAGAAGAATGCCGCTCGGGTTCGATTACAATAAACTTGTGCTCATGATTGCCGTCTTGGAAAAGCGGTGCTCCTTAGCTCTCGGCGGCTACGATATTTACGTAAACGCCATGGGCGGAATAAAGCTCAACGAGCCTGCCTGCGATTTAGCGCTTTGCGCATCACTCGCCTCGGCCTATTTAGGAAAACCAGTAGACAAATACACTGCGGTATTCGGCGAGGTCGGGCTTACGGGCGAGGTTCGCGCAGTATCCTACTGCGAAAAGCGCGTTGCCGAGTGCGTTAAAATGGGCTTTAAAAAGGTTTTGGTTCCGGCAAAAAATATGAAGTCGGTTGCAAAGTATGCAGATAAAATTGCAATCGTACCTGTTCTGTACGTAAACACTATGATTAAAAATCTGTTCAGCTAAGCAACATAAAGATAAAAATAACGGGCGCAGCC
>JAAUYR010000069.1 GCA_014805025.1 Clostridia bacterium
CGGTTCTATTCTGGTGCTTTTAAATTCCATATACGCTGCGCAGAGCGGTCAGGTTTTCAAGCTGAACGGCTGGCAGGTCAAAACGGACGGCAACCCGTTTGCGCACGCAATACTTCGCGGTGCGGTAGACGGCTACGGCAACGATATCCCCAACTTCCATTACGAAACGGTTATGCAGGTTGCCGAGGGCTACGCAAAGTCCGACCTTGCCAACCCCGCGATAATAATCGATGCGAACCACTCCAACAGCGGTAAAAAGTTCAAACAGCAGATACGAATTTGCGAAGAGGTTATGCAGAACCGTCTTTACGATAAGGACTTCAAAAAGATAGTAAAGGGCTTTATGATAGAAAGCTTTTTGGAAGAGGGCAACCAGCCCGAGGACAAAATTTACGGTAAATCGATAACCGACCCCTGCCTCGGCTGGAACGATACCGAGCGGCTTTTATGCGACATTGCGGAGAAGGTGTAAAATGAAGGTAGGCTACCTCGGCCCGTATGGCAGTTATTCAAGACTTGCCGCCGAAAGCTTCCGGCCGGAAGCGGAGTTTAAGGAGTACCCGACGTTCCCGTGCGTTATGGACGCGCTTAAAAGCGGCGAGTGCGACTACGTTGTGCTTCCCATAGAAAACAGCTTGAACGGCGGAGTTAATCAGAATATCGACTTATTGCAGACTACCGAAAACGTTATAGCTTTCGAAGAGCACGTTATAAATATCGACCACAGATTTGCCACTTTAAAGGGTGCCGAAAAACGCGGTATTTCGCGCATATATTCGCACCAACAGGCCTTGGCGCAGTGCGGCGGATACATAAGAAAAAACTACCCCAACGCACAGCTTTTAGCAACTCCTTCAACGGCGGCAAGCTTAGAGCTTTTAAAAAGCCCGACCGACGCATGTATCGTCGGCTCGCATATAAAAAAGGACGGCGTTGAGCTGTCAAGCGAAAACATCTCGGACGAAAAGTGTAACGTAACCCACTTTCTGCTGATAAAAAACGGGAGTGCAGAAGAGAGTTCGCACTCTCAAAAAATATTCTTTTCGGTTACCTGCCGCCACGAATCGGGCGCGCTTTTAAAGCTATTAAAACCTTTTTCCGACGGCGGTATGAACATGACCAAAATTGTTTCCAGGCCTATAAAAGAAGAAGTCGGCGCGTACCGCTTTTTCATCGAGGCAGAGGGCGACTATTCCTCGGATAAGGTCAAGCGGGTTTTAAGCAGCGTAAAAAGTGCTTCGCTCACGTTTAAACTCCTCGGCGCATATTAAGCTATTAACAGCAAAATAGCAAAGCACAGCGCCGCCTGTAACAGCTTGGCCGCAATAAACCTTACGGGGCTTACTCCGGCCTTTATAAGATAGCTGAGCTGTTGTAAAAGTATTGAAACGCCCCCGAATGTAATCAAAAACCCTGCCGAGGCAATTTGCAGTTTGCCGCCGGAAATTTGCGCCAGAGCGCGGCAGCCGGTGGTGGCTTCGATAAGCCCAAGGCAAAGCGCGGAGGCGGTTTTTTCGTCAACGAATAAACTTAAAAGCTTTTGAAGCGGATAAAGAAGATTAAAATCGGCAAAAAACGTAGCAACGACGTAAAAGAACGCAATGAAGCCGCCCGCAACGGTCACGGAAATAACCGCGCCGTAAAAGGTGTTGTATAGAACGTTATCGTCGGGTATGCGACGCGGCTTTGCGGCAGGCTCGCTTTTTTTGGAAAACAGCGCAATTATAAGCGAGATTACTGTAACCGCAAACACGTGCGCGATAAGTATTTTAATGCCGGCAAGCTTGTCTTGGAACATTTTAAAACCTACGCTGCCGACAATAAACAGCGGCCCGGAGGTAGAGGCAAGGTAGGAAAGCTTTTTGCAATCGGTTTTGGTAAGCGAACCGTTTTCGTAAAACTCGCTTAAAACTCTGCTGCCTGCCGGATAGCCGGAGAAAACGCTCAAAACAAAGACGGGCGCGGCGGCCGGCGGCAGGTTGAATATCCCCGTTACCTTTTTAAGGGGCAGCGAAGCTTTTTCCGCCATTCCCGTTTTAACGAAAATAAGCGTTATAATCATAAACGGGAACAGTGAGGGCAGTACGCATTCCGCCCACATTGCAAAACCCTGAAACGAGCAGTTTACGTACCGCTCGGGGAAAATAATTATTGCCGCCCCGAACGTAACAAGCGCTAAACTCAGCGCAATGTACTTTAAGTAACTTTTTTTCATTATATAAATAAGACTATTTTTTATAAGGAGTTTTTATGAGTAAAACTTTGGGACTTGCCTTAGGAAGCGGCGGTGCGCGCGGCATAGCGCACATAGGTTTTTTGCGCGCGCTTGAAGAAGCGGATATTAAACCCGACTATATTGCAGGGTGTTCGATGGGCGCAGTCGTAGGCGGCTGCTACGCAAGCGGTATTCCTGCGCTCAAAATTAAGGACGTGCTGCTTGATTTAAGAATGCGCGATATCCTCGATTTAAGCCCTGCGGTAATTACCAAAATGTCAATTCTCCGCAGTAAAAAAATGGAGACAATGCTTACGGAATACCTCGGCGACAAGCAGATTCAGGATTTGGATATCCCTTTCAGATGCGTTGCAACCGAACTGCATTCCGGCTCGCTTCACGTATTTAAGGAAGGCAACGCGGTTCAGGCCATAAAAGCTTCAAGCACGATTCCCGTGGTTTTCCGCCCCGTAAAGGCCGACGGCAAAATGTTCGTTGACGGTGGTTGCCTTTGCCGCTTGCCCGTAAAACAGGTCAAGGAAATGGGCGCGGACGTAGTCGTTGCGGTTGACGTGCTTAAAAACACGTTTGAGCCGGTAGATAAAATTCCCAACATCGTTATGATGGTTTTAAGGGTTTTCGACGTTATGGACAGCCACCAGACAGAACAGGCTCGCGCCTTGGAGAAAAAGCTTTGCGACCTTTTAATCGCGCCCGAAATGAAGGGTATGAGCCAGTATCTAATTAAAGACCTTGACAAAGCTTACGTAGAGGGCTACGAGGCCGGCAAGGCAAACGTTAAAAAAATCAAGAAATTACTTTCGTAAAAAACAATGGATTTATTCGATTTGAACGGCAACGAAACCGCGGCACAGCCGCTTGCCGAGCGTATGCGCGCAAACAACTTAAACGATTTTATAGGCCAAAGTCATATAGTTGCGGCAGGCTCGCTACTTCGCCGCGCGATATCGCTTGACAGGCTTGGCAGCTGTATATTCTGGGGGCCTCCCGGCACGGGCAAGACCACGCTTGCGAATATCGTGGCTTCGACTACCAACGGCGAGTTTATAAAACTCAACGCCGTACAGGCAGGCGTTGCCGACGTAAAAAAGGCCGTAGAGCATGCGCGTGACAGTCTTAAAATGTACGGCAAGCGTACATACCTTATGCTTGACGAGTGCCACCGTTTCAACAAGACGCAGTCCGATTCGCTCCTGCCTGCAATAGAGCAGGGCACGATAATTTTTATAGGCTCCACAACGGAAAATCCTTACGCTTCAATGACGCCGGCAATAGTTTCAAGATGTAGGGTTTTTGAGTTCAAGAGGCTTTCGTTCGAGGATATTAGGGGGGCAATGGTCAAAGCTTTGGGCGATAAACGGCGCGGCTTGGGCGAATATAACGCGGTTGTTGACGAGGACGCGCTCGACCATATAGCAAGGACGGCAGGCGGCGATTTGCGCACTGCATACAACGCTTTGGAGCTTGCCGTTTTGACGACTCCGCCGCAAGCCGACGGAAGTATACGCGTACAGCTTGCCGATGCGGAACAGTCCATACAGCGGAAAGCTATGTCTTATAACGAGGACGCGTATTACGATTATCTTTCGGCATTTTGCAAATCGCTCCGCGGCAGCGACGCCAACGCGGCGCTGTATTACGCAATGCGACTTATAGAGGGCGGCTGCGACCCGATGATTATTGCGCGCAGGCTTTCCATTCACGCCGCGGAGGACGTGGGCATGGCAGACCCGAACGCGCTTATTATGGCGGCTTCCGCAACCTATATATTTGAAAAGACGGGCTATCCTGAGGGGCTTGAACCGCTTTGCGAGGCTATAATTTACGTTTGCGAAGCGCCCAAGAGCAATACCGTTGAAGTTGCAATGAACGCCGCCAAGAAAGACGCGCGCGAGGTTCGCGACGACGACGGAGTTCCGCCGTACTTAAAGGACAACACCTTCGGGGACAGAGAGACCAAGGCGCAGAGCGCAAAATATAAATATCCGCATAATTTTGCGGGCGGCTACGTTGAGCAACAGTATCTGCCCGACAGATTGAAGGACAGAATTTATTATACTCCGTCCGATTACGGCTTTGAAAAGACTGTAAAACAGATTCGCAAGGACAAGGGCGAAAACAAATAATTAAATTACAGCGCGCCGCGCGGCATTAAAGCCGCGCGGCGCTTTTTTTTTATTTTTTTAAAATCATAAACGGGAGACAAGCGTAATACAAATATTTTAGGAAGCGGATAAAACCGTTTCGTTTAAAAAACACAAAATAAGACAAACAAAGTCAAAATTATATCGGCTCGGTCTGGTATTATCGGAGAAGAATTTGGTTCGCGTATTCAATTTAAAAAACGTATTATCTGTAATTTTAACGCTTGCGATGCTGGTCGTTTTAAGCGTTTCGGCTTTTTCTACGGGTGCGTACGCCGTGTTTTACGGCAACACGCCGAGGCTTGTTCCCGTGTATTCGGTAGACAGGCAGGATAAGGTGGTATCCATAACTTTCGACTGCGCCTGGGGCACGGAGTATACCGACGCAATTTTAAACGCGCTTAAAGTTTCAAACGTGCGCGCAACTTTCTTTATGGTGGAGTTCTGGACGACCAAATACCCCGAATTCGTCAAAAAGATAGACGAAAGCGGCTGCGAAATCGGTACGCACTCTTCAACGCATTCTTATATGTCTAAGCTCAACGCGGAGGAGATAAAGAAAGAGCTTACAACTTCGAGCGAGGCGATAGAAAGCGTTACCGGCAAAAAGGTTGACCTGTTCCGCGCGCCCTACGGCGACTACGACGACGAGCTTATAAAAACGGCATCCGAGCTCGGTTATTACACCATACAGTGGGACGTAGACAGTCTTGACTGGAAAGATTTATCTGCAAGCGACATTGCAATGCGCGTAATAAACGGCGCAAAAAACGGCTCGATAATTTTAATGCACAACAACGGTCTGCACACTGCCGAGGCAGTTCCCATCATTTTGGAAACGCTGAAAAACAGGGGATATTCCTTTGTGCCCGTGGGCGAACTCATATACCGCGAAAACTACGTTATAGACGGTACGGGCAGGCAGAAGGCGGCACAGTAAAACGGGCGAAACTTCCGCATATTACGGGGGCAACCGCTTATAAAAGTAAGGGAAAAACATTTTCAGGAGGCATATATGAATTACAACACGGAAAAAAATAACAAGGTTTACGTTTACGGCGAAATTGTTTCCGAAGCTCAGTTTTCGCACGAGGTGTACGGCGAGGGCTTTTACGAATTTATGGTAAAGGTAATGCGGCTTTCGGGTCAGGCGGATATACTGCCCGTTACCGTATCCGAGCGGATAATGACGGAGGATATGAAAGTCGGCGGATACATCTGCGCGCTCGGACAGTTCCGTTCGTACAATAAGTTGGAGAACGGAAAATCGCGACTTATGCTTACGATTTTCGTTCGCGAACTTTTGGAAACCCAGCCGGGCAAGAACCCGAACTCGATAGTGCTTTCTGGGTATATATGCAAACCGCCCGTTTACCGCACGACGCCGTTCAACCGCGAAATTGCCGACTTACTTATAGCCGTCAACCGCAGCTATAACAAGTCCGATTATATTCCGGCAATTGCCTGGGGCAGAAACGCGCGCTTTGTAAGGAATTTAGCCGTAGGCGACAGAGTTGCGCTGTCGGGCAGAATTCAGAGCCGCGAGTATCAGAAAAAACAGCCCGACGAAAGCTTTGTTACTATGACCGCGTACGAGGTTTCCATTTCCAAGCTCGCCGCGTTCGACGACGATTCGGAATTCGATATCGACGAAGAGTTCGATTTGTATTCCGCGCCGAGGGTTTTCGAACGGAACGAATAATACTAAATAATCCGCGCCCACAGTTAAAAACTGTGGGCGCGTTTTTGTGTTTAAAAACGCTTGCAAATTGCAAATGCGCGAACTATAATATGTGCCGAAATGAATGAGGTTAAGTCAAAAACTTTCAGTTTGACCAAGGGCAACGTATGGAAAACTCTGCTGTTGTATTCGCTGCCGCTTTTGGGCAGCGCCATGGTTCAGCAGTTGTATTCCATGGTGGATTTGCTGGTCGTGGGCAACTTTGCAAAAGAGGGCGCGCTGGCGGTGGACGCCATAGGCAACGCTACCGTTGTTATAAACATACTGCTTTCTTTCGCGCTTGGCTCAAACAGCGGCTGCTCGGTTATAGTTGCAAAGTATTTCGGAGCGGACGACAAGCTTAAACTGCGCGAAACGGTCAGTACCGCGATAATATCTTTTTCCGCGCTCTGCGCAATTTTAATGGCGACGGGCTTCGGCTTCGGCAGACTTTCGCTCGTCGCGCTCGACGTTCACGGCGCTTACTTTTCCGACTGCCTTGAATATATGTACATATACGTCGGTTCGCTTCCGTTCGTATTTTTGTATAACCTCGGCTGCGGAATTTGCTCGGCGCTCGGCGACAGCAAAACTCCGTTTATATTTTTGGTTATATCGTCCGTGCTCAATATCGGGTTAGACCTTTTGTTCGTGTGCGTTTTGCACCTGGACGTTGCGGGCGCGGCCTGGGCAACGCTTATTTCCCAGGCGGTAAGCTGCGTGCTTACGGTTATAGTGCTCGTTAAAAAACTCAACGCGTTCCGTACTGACGAAAAATTCAAGAGATTCGATAAACACGTTTTTAAAGAGCTTGTCGTAACGTCAACTCCGGTTATCTTGCAGCAGTGCTTTGTTTCTGTCGGTAACTTTGCGATAAACAGGTGCATAAACAACCTCGACGAGACGGGCGACGCGGTTACGGGCTTTACTACCGCGTTCAAGCTTATATGCGTTGCGAATATGGGCGTAATTTCAATGACTAACGGACTTGCGAACTTTGCCTCGCAGAACAAGGCGGCAGGGCAGTTCAGGCGGATAAAAACCGGAACTCTGGCCGTGCTTTGTTATACGCTTTTAACAAGCCTGATATTTCTTGTGTTTTTCGTGTCCTGTCCGAAATTCCTTACCGAAATATTTATTCAGAAGGATAAGCTCACGCCCGAGGCAACGGAATACTCCGTGCAGTTCCTTGTTATAGTTTCCTGTTTTTTGCCGATGGTGTGCGTAAAAATCGTGGCGGACGGCGCGGTTCGCGGCTGCGGCGGAAACCTGGGGTTTATGATAAGCACGCTGACCGACCTGATATTGAGGGTCGTGCTCGTCTACGTTTTAACGGGTATAGGCTGGGGCTTTGCCGGCGTCTGCTGGGCCTGGGTGATAGGCTGGGCGATAGGCACGGTAATTGCAATGGGCTTTTTCTTTGGTATAAAGTGTCTGCGCGGAGTGCCGTTTTTCCAAAAAAAATCACTTGACGGAAACGGCGGATTGTGTTAATATAAAAATACGGAAGCGGCGCGGCGTAGAAACGCCGCGCCGCTAATTGATTTTATCAGGACTAAACTATGCATCCTCAACCTTTATTTTCGATAGGTCCGTTCTCGGTATACGCATACGGCGTTTGTATGGCCGTAGGCATAATACTCTGCTTTGTATTCCTCATGATTACGATGTGGAGAATGAAATTCAACGAGGACGCGGCCGATAAAATTTTACTAATCGGCGTATTCGGGACAGGCTTCGGCATATTCGCGGCAATGCTTTTCCAGAGCGTTTATAACTTTATAGAAGACCCCTCCGACGGCTTCAAGCTCGGCGGAATGACCTTTATAGGCGGTCTTATCGGCGGAGTAGTAAGCTTTTTGGGCGTTTACTGGCTGTACATTTACGTTATAGCTCCGCGCACAAATATCAAGTTTTTGCGAAACAACATGAACGCAACCTTGACCGACGCGTTGCCGTTTATCCCCATAGGCATAGTAATCGCGCACGCGTTCGGCAGACTCGGCTGTCTTTTCGGCGGCTGCTGCTACGGTAAAGCGGTGGCCGAGGGAGTATGGGGCTTGCCCTGCTCGCAGTACGATAATATTTTAAGAGTGCCCACTCAGCTTTACGAAATGCTGTTCCTTTTAGCACTCGGAATAGTTATGGCGGTGCTATATTTCAAATTCAGGTTTTACTATAACTTCGGTCTGTACGCAATAACGTACGGAATCTGGCGTTTTATAATAGAATATTTCCGCGACGACCCTCGCGGCGTTCTTATACCGGGAGTGTTATATCCCTCGCAGATATGGAGTATAGTAATGGTAGTACTCGGCGTGGGCTATATACTTTTGCAGTACTTCGTATTGGCAAAGCATATGAAGCACCCCGAACTTAAAAACTAACAGAGGATATTATGAAAAGTCAAAGCGTTGTAACAGAACTCAGAAGAAAGGTGTTTACCGAGGTCGCGCGCGTCGCGTACGAATCGGAAAACCCGGCAACAGATTTGGAAGAAATACCCTATTTAATTACTCCGGACGAAATTCCCAAGTACCGTGAAAGCATTTACCGCGAGCGCCAGATAGCGGCAGAGCGCGTGCGCCTTGCAATGGGGCTTTCGCTTCGCCCGGCAAACAAGCCCGTAAGCATAACCTCGGGCGTGGCTAAAAGCAACATTGCCGAAAAATATTACGAACCGCCTTTAATGCAGGTTATCCCCTCGGCTTGCGACAAGTGCCCCGATAACGAGTACTATGTTACCGACCAGTGCCGCAACTGCGTTGCTCATTCCTGTATAAAAAACTGCCCCAAGGGCGCTGTCTCCATTAAGGACGGCAGGTCGTACATAGACCAGTCAAAGTGCATAAAGTGCGGCAAATGCAAGTCGTCTTGCCCGTACGATGCTATCGCACACCACAAACGCCCCTGCGCAACGGCTTGCGGCGTCAAAGCAATTTCCTCCGACGAGTTCGGCAGAGCGCATATCGATAACGAAAAGTGCGTTGCCTGCGGTCAGTGTATGTCTGCTTGCCCGTTCGGCGCAATTGCGGATAAATCACAGATATATCAGCTCATTCAGGCAATACGCAAGGGCGACGAGGTTGTCGCAGCAGTAGCTCCGGCAATCGTCGGACAGTTCGGCCCCAACGTAACCCCCGGCAGAATGAAAGCGGCTTTGCTTGCGCTCGGCTTCAAGGACGTGTACGAGGTAGCCGTCGGCGCGGATGTCGGCTGTATTGCCGAGGCGCACCATTACGTAAACGAGGTTGCAACAGGCAAACTTCCGTTCCTTTTCACAAGCTGTTGTCCGGCCTGGGCGGTTCTCGTTAAAAAGCAGTTCCCCGACCTCGCTTCCGAAGTCTCGCAGGAGCTTACCCCCATGGTCGCAACCGCGCGTTCCATAAAGGTCAACCGCCCCAACGCGAGAGTGGTGTTCATAGGCCCGTGCGCGGCTAAAAAATTAGAAGCATCGAGAAGAACCGTGCGCAGCCACGTAGACTTCGTAATTACTTTTGAAGAGCTTGCAGGCATGTTCGACGCAAAGGGAATAAACCTTGCCGAGCTTGAAGAATTGCCCGTAGATATTCAGGCAACGGGCGCAGGCAGAGGTTACGCATGCTCGGGCGGCGTCGCAAGCGCCATTGAAAGCTGCATAGGCGAGTATTTCCCGGGCACGGACGTTAAAATTCAGCATGCGGAAGGTCTTTTCGACTGCAAAAAGGTTTTAACGCTTGCAAAAGCCGGTAAGCTTAACGGATATATGATAGAGGGCATGGGCTGCCCCGGTGGCTGTGTTGCCGGAGTCGGAACAATAATTCCGCCCGAGCGCGCCAAGGTTGCCGTTGACCAGATAGTTAAAACCAGTGCGGAAAAAGTACCGCCCAAGGAAATGGAAGATTTGGCGGAAAAGCTCACTAAAATGGATTAATCGAAAGCCTCGCATAACGCGAGGCTTTTAAGTCAATAAATAAAATATGTACGATATAGCAATAATAGGCAGCGGCCCTGCCGGGGTTTCCGCCGCGCTCAACGCAAAAATACTTCAAAAAAGCTTTATATGGTTTTCAAGCCGTGCCGTATCAGAGAAAGTCAGTCGGGCCGAGCTTATAAAAAACTATCCCGGGCTTCCCGAAATCACCGGAGGCGAACTTGCCTGGACGCTCAAAAACCACGCTGAAAGTATGGGCATAAGCGTAACCGAAGAGGTTATAACCGGAGTTTACGAAACGGGCGGCAAATTCACGCTAATGGCAGGCAATAACACTTACGACGCAAAAACCGTAATACTTTGCGTCGGCGTTCAGACCTCTAAACCCGTTAGCGGCGAGGAGGAGTTTTTGGGTCGCGGAGTAAGCTATTGCGCGACCTGCGACGGCTTTTTATACAAGGGCAAAACAATTGCCGTAATGTGCACGGATAAACGCTTCGAGCACGAAATTGAATATCTGTGCAACCTTGCAAATAAGGTCTACGTTTTGCCGTTTTATAAAGATTATAATATCAAATCGCCCAACGCGGAAGTGCTTTTAAAACAGCCCGTGGAGTTCAAGGGCGATTTGAAGCTCAATAAAGTACTGTTCAAGGACGGCCGGCTTGACGTTGACGGAGTGTTTATTTTACGCGGCTCGGTTTCGCCGTCGACGCTCGTTCACGGCCTTGAAACGGACGGCGGTCATATCGTAGTAAAGCGTGACTGCTCCACAAACATTCCTGGGATTTTTGCCGCGGGCGACTGCACGGGCAGACCCTATCAGTACGTAAAGGCCGTGGGGGAGGGCAACGTAGCCGCTCACTCGGCAGTGGAATATTTAGGTAAATAATCAATTAACCTTGCGTTTTAAGGTTTATTGTGTTAAAATCTTAATAGAATATACTAATGAACTTTTTGAGAGGTAACTCATGCCCGAACACGCTCTTTTACCGGAAAACCTTTTATGGCTGGAATGTCTTTTAAGAATACTGCTTGCAATGTTCCTTGGCTTTGCGCTCGGCGTCGAACGTCAGCTTCGCCTTAAAGTAGCCGGAATTCGCACTCACGTAGTAGTTGCGGCGGGCGCGTCGCTCTTTACCGTAATTTCAAAGTACGGTTTCGGCGACACCGGTTATTTTAACGCCGCGCAGGTTGCGGCGCAGGTTGTTTCGGGTATCGGCTTTATCGGCGCCGGTATGATTTTGCACAGACAAACCGCCGTTCACGGACTCACCTCTGCGGCTGGTATCTGGCTTACCGCGGCAATAGCAATGTCCGCAGGCGCCGGAATGTACTATATTGCGCTCGGCGCTACGGTAGTAGTAATTTTAATACAGCTGTTTTTGCATTTGCCCCTTCGTCTTTTCAAGGAAAAGCACTATAACGAAATAAGAATTTGCTTCAAAAGCACGACGGACGATTACCCCTCGGTGATTAAAAAGCTTTTCGATATTACGAGCTTTACAGAATTTAAAGCCGAATGTGTCGACGGCGAAATTATCTGCTATGCGGTAGTACATACAAGAAAGCAAATCGACGCAAACTTTATTTGCAAAACACTGAACGACAACCCGTTCGTGTTATCAATGGAAAAAACAGAAAGCGACCGTTAAACGGTCGCTTTTTTCTTGCATTAAATACGTTAAAATGATAGAATGAGTTTATGAAATTTACAGAGCTTACAATTCACACAACAACCGAGGGCAGCGAGCTTATCGCGGACATTATGTGGCGGTACACAAACTACGGTGTTGCCATTTCCGACGTAAAGGACGTAATAGCCCTGCAACAGAACAAGGCGATGTACTGGGACTATATCGACGACGAGCTGATTTCCGGACGCGGCGACGTGCTTGTAAAAGCCTTTATTCCCGAGGACGAGCAGGAAAAAACCTTGCCGCTTATCCGTGCGGACATGGACGAGC
>JAAUYR010000070.1 GCA_014805025.1 Clostridia bacterium
CTGCAAGGGTATTGACGTTACCTAAAAAAGAAAAAAGAGGTGTATAAAGATGGCAGTACCTAAGGGAAAACAGTCCAAGAGCAGAACTAACAAGAGATTTGCAAACTACAAAGCTACGGCTCCTACGCTTGTAGAGTGCCCCCATTGTCATTCAATGAAAGAGGCTCACAGGGTTTGCGGCAATTGCGGCTATTACGACAAGGTCGAAGTAGTTTCCAAGGACGAAAAGAAAGCTAACTGACAAAATTGCGGACTGCCCGAAAGGCAGTCCGTATTTTTGAATAATCCGGAGATTAACGATGAAACATATTGACGTTAAAGAACTTTTCACAAACGGCGAAAAATATAAGAATACTGTCGTTACGGTCTGCGGCTGGGTGCGTACCTGGCGCGATTCCAAAAGCGTTTCGTTTATCGAGCTTAACGACGGCACGTCTTTGAAAAACGTTCAGCTTGTAATAGAAAAGGGCGCTTTGGACGAAAACCAGGTCCGTGCGGCTCTTGTCGTCGGCGCGGCTTTGCAGGTAGAGGGCAAGTTTATTCCCTCCGAGCGCAACGGCTACGAAATCAGCGTGCTTAAAATAACCGTTCTCGGCGGTTGTCCGCAGGACTATCCCCTGCAAAAAAAGCATCATACTCTTGAATTTTTGCGTACAATTCCGCATTTAAGACCGCGTGCAAAGTATTTCGAGGCGGTTTTTGCGGTTCGCAGCAGACTTGCGTACGCAATTCACAAATATTTTCAGGAGCACGGCTATAAGTACGTGCATACGCCCATAATAACCGGCAGCGACTGCGAGGGGGCAGGCGAGATGTTCCGCGTAACAACCCAGCCCTGGAACGCTAAGGCAAAGACCGAAAGCGAATACTTCGGCGGCGACTTTTTCGGTGCGAAAGCCGGTCTGACCGTTTCCGGTCAGCTTGAAGGCGAGGTTGCGGCAATGGGGCTCGGCAAAATTTATACTTTCGGCCCGACTTTTCGCGCGGAGCACAGCAATACTACGAGGCACGCGGCGGAGTTCTGGCAGATAGAACCCGAAGTTTGCTTCTGCGATTTGCACGATATTATCGAAATTGCCGAAGACTTTATAAAGTTCATTATTAAGGACGTTATGGAGAGCTGTCCCGAAGAGCTTGCGTACTTCGACGAGCGTATCGAAAAAGGGCTTATTGAAAAGCTCAAACACGTTATATCGAGCGATTTCGGTAAAATTACCTATACGCAGGCCGTGGAAGTGCTTAAAAACAGCAAAAAAGAGTTCAAATATCCCGTGGAATGGGGCTGCGATTTGCAGACCGAGCACGAAAGGTATCTTACCGAAGAGTACTTCAAAAAGCCCGTGTTCGTAACCGATTACCCTGCGGATATTAAGGCTTTCTATATGAAGCAGAACCCCGACAACAAGACGGTTGCGGCAACCGACCTGCTTGTGCCGGGAATCGGCGAAATAATCGGATGCAGCGAGAGAGAGGCGGACATAGAAAAGCTGAAAGCGGCTATGACAAAGCGCGGAATGCCGCTTGAAGCGTATGCGGAATACCTCGATACACGCAAGTACGGCAGTGTTCCCCACAGCGGCTTCGGGCTCGGTTTCGAGCGAATTATAATGTATATAACGGGCGTTCAGAATATCCGCGACACGCTTCTCTATCCCAGAACGGTCGGCAGTTTATAATAAATTTCACTATTTTACAATATGAAAAACAGAATTTGTGTTATTTTTACGGGCGGAACTATCGGCTCGGTTGTAAGCGGCAATACCGTCGATTTAAGCAGGGACGATAAAAGCGTTCTCATAGAAAAGTATACCGCGTTATACGGTAATTCGGTCAAGTTCGATACTTTGCGACCGCTGAACATTTTAAGCGAAAACGTGCAGCCTTCCGACCTTGAAAAAATGGCGGACTGCGTTCGCGGCGTAAATCTTGACGATTACGACGGAATTATTATGACCCACGGCACGGACACTCTGTGTTTTACCGCAAACCTGTTCAGTCAGATTTTCTGCGATATTAAAGTGCCGCTCGTTTTCGTTTCCGCGCTATATCCGCTGGACGATACGCGCAGTAAGGGTGTGGAGAATTTTGCCGGAGCGGTAACGTTTATTCAAAGCGTAGATTTCGGCGGAGTTTTCGTAAGCTTTCAAAACTACGGCGAAAACTGCAAAATTCATTTAGCTTCAAGGCTGATAGCTGCAACCCAGATAAGCGGCGAGTACGAAAGTATTTTAAACGTGGACTTCGGCGAAATAGTAAACGGTAAATTCGTTTATAATTGCGCCCCTCAAAACCCCACGATAGAGCAGCTTAAAGCGCCGCGAAAGAAGTGCAACGCGCAAAAGCTTTGCACCGACATGGTAACAATTCAGGCGCATTCGCTTTTGAATTTCAATTATTACCGCTTTACCGACGTCAAGCCCAAGGCAGTGATGGTGCAGCTTTATCACAGCGGCACGGTGTGCACCGAGGGCGAGGAAGCAAACTTCAAAAAGTTTTTGGCTTACTGTAAAAATATCGGAATACAGGTAGTAATCGCGCCTATCGACAGCCGCGCAAGAATTTACGAAAGCGCGCTCGGACTTCCAGAGCTTTGTACGGCGGCTTACGACATAAGCTTTGAAATGGCTACCGTTAAAGTTCTTTTGGCGCTCGGCTCGGATAAAAAAATCGAGGACGAATTAAAGGAAAATTACTTCTTTGAAAAGCTTTATTAGTAATAAGGTCTAATTCCTATTGACAAAATAGGAATTAGACCTTATAATATATTTAATGAAAAAATCGTATGTAGTTACCGGTATGACCTGCTCGGCGTGCTCGTCGGGCATAGAGAGGACGGTAGGAAAACTTAACGGAGTCGCGCTTTGCGAAGTCAGCCTTATGGGCAAAAGCATGCGCGTTGATTTTGACGAAAGCACAGTTTCCGAAGAGGATATTTTCAATACTGTAAAATCGCTCGGCTACGGAGTATACCGCGAGGGCGAAGAGCCTAAGCAAAAGGTTAAAAGCGAGGACAAAAAGCTTTTTATACGCTTCATAATTTCCGTCTGTATTCTCGTGCCGCTGATGTACGTTTCTATGGGGCATATGCTGGGCGCGCCGTTGCCGTTCTTTATAGACCCCGAAAAGGGCAACGAACGCTGGTTTGCCTTATACCAGGCAATACTTTCCGCGGCAGTTATAGGCGTAAACTACGCGTTTTTCAAAAACGGCACGGTTGCGGTATTTAAAAAAGTGCCCAATATGGATACGCTCGTCGCGCTCGGTTCGGGCGTTTCGTTCGCGTATTCGGTGGCGCTGACCGTTCTGATTTTCCTTGGCAAAAGCCCAATGGAAAACGCAATGAACCTGCACTTCGAGTCGGCTTCCATGATTTTGGCGCTCGTTGATGTAGGCAAGTGGCTTGAAGAGAAATCAAAGAAAAAGACGGGCGACGAGATAGAAAAGCTTTTAAAGCTTGCGCCCGATACCGTTACGGTCGAGGACGAAAACGGAACTCAGACAACGGTTTCCGTCAAGGACGTCAAAGAGGGCGATACAGTCGTTGTAAAGCAGGGCGAGTACGTGCCCGTTGACGGTAAGGTTATTTACGGCACGGCGTTTATCGATAAGTGCGCTATAACGGGCGAAAGCTTGCCCGTAGAGGTTGTCGAGGGCGAGGTTGTAACCTCGGCGGCAATGGTAAAGAGCGGACTTATAAAAATGCGAGCCGAGCGCGTCGGCGAGGACACGACGCTTTCCAAAATTATTAAAATGGTGCGCGAGGCAGGCGCGAGCAAAGCGCCTATTCAGAAATTTGCCGACAAAATCGCCGGGATATTCGTGCCCGTAGTCGTGCTTATAGCGCTTGCAACCTTTATAATCTGGCTGCTTGTCGACGGCGGAATAAAACCCGAACATAGCGTAACTTACGCAATAAGCGTGCTCGTGGTTTCCTGCCCGTGCGCGTTGGGGCTTGCAACTCCCGTAGCCATTATGACCGCGACGGGAAAAGCGGCGTCGCTCGGAATACTTTATAAAGATGCCGAAAGTCTGCAAAAGCTCTGCGAAATCAATTCGGTTCTTCTCGATAAAACCGCAACGCTTACAGAGGGCAAGCCCAAAGTTACCGAGGTTGTAACTTTCGGTTGCGACAGGGACTTTGCTTTGAAGGTTGCCTGTGGTATTGAAAAAAACTCAAATCATCCGCTTGCAAAATGCATTGTCGATTACGCAGGCGAAAGCGTTGAAGTTACAAACTTTGTTTATACCGTGGGTCAGGGTGCTAAGGCCGATTATGACGGCAAAACTTATTGTTTAGGCAATATAAAATTACTTGGCGAATTAAAACTGCCACAGGGGGTAATAACTAAGGCGGCGGAACTTTCCGAAAGGGGAAATACCGTTATGTATTTTTCCGACGGTAAAAAGGTTTTGGCGCTTTTCGCCGTAGCCGATACGGTAAAAGAGGGCAGTAAAGAGGCTGTTGCGCTTTTAAAAGCCCGTAACTTCCGTGTTGCAATGCTTACGGGCGACGAAAAAAAGTGCGCAAAATACGTTGCGGACAGCGTGGGAATTGACGATTATTTGTCGGAAGTTCTGCCCGAAGATAAGCTGAAAGCCGTTGAAAACGTGCAGTCGGTCGGTGGTTGCGTTGCAATGGTCGGCGACGGAATAAACGATTCTCCGGCGTTAAAGCAGGCCGACGTAGGTATTGCCATGGGCAGTGGAACGGACGTTGCTATCGATTCTGCCGGAGTAGTGCTTGTCAGCGAGGATTTGCGAACGCTTGATACCGTATTCGATTTGAGCCGCGCCACGGTAAGAAATATCAAGGAAAATCTGTTCTGGGCGTTCTTTTACAACGTGGTAATGATACCAGTTGCCGCAGGCGCGTTTTCCGCGCTCGGGTTTGCGTTCAACCCCATGATAGCCGCGGCCTGTATGAGTTTAAGCTCGCTTTTTGTAGTGGGCAACGCATTAAGACTTCTTTTATATAAAAATAAAAAAATTGAGGATAAAACGATGAAAAAAATAGTTCACATTGAAGGTATGTGCTGCGAACACTGCGCAAAGCGCGTGGAAGATAAGCTTTCCACGGCTAAAAACGTTGTTTCTGTTGACGTTAAGCTTAAAAAGAAAATAGCCGTTATCCGCAGCCGCGAGGAAGTTTCCAACGAGGAAATAACCGCGCTTGTTACCGATGCAGGCTATTCGGTTACCGAAATCGAGGCAAAATAACAAACGACAAACGAAGTCAATTTATGACAGTATACGCCATGATAACGTTTTGACATATCAGCATACGGGGCATTATAATTTTTATAGGAGGTGCGCGTATGCAGGATACGATGTTATTGGACAGGCGTACTAAAGATTTGGTAAGAGAGTACGTTCCCGACGGCGACGTGCTCGACAGTATCGTTTGCTTTTTTTCGATTTTTGCCGACTCAACAAGGGTAAGAATGCTGTCGGCTTTGGCTATTTCGGAAATGTGCGTAACTGATTTATCAAGAGTTCTGGATATAAACCAGACGACGGTTTCGCATCAGTTAAGGCTACTTAAAAATCTCGGAATAGTAAAAAGCGAGCGGCAGGGAAAGATAATTTTTTACAGTTTGGTAAACGATACCGTAAACGACGTTATGCTTAAAGGCGTAGAGTTTCTCGGGTATTGAAAATAAGGCTTTAAGGGGCGGTTTTCGTCCCTTTTTTATTGCAAAAATATACGGGCTGTGTTATAATTTAATTTAGAGAAGTATGGACGTTATTCAGGAAAAATTAAAACTTTTGCCGGAAAACCCCGGCGTTTATATAATGCTTGACGAATATAAAAACGTCATTTACGTCGGCAAAGCGCGCGTACTCAAAAACAGAGTACGTCAATACTTCCATAACACGCAAAAACCCGAAAAAGTTATGAAAATGGTTGAAAACATACGCGATTTCAACTATATAATAACCGCTTCGGAGATAGACGCGCTTGCGCTTGAAAACAATTTAATTAAAAAATACAAGCCCAAGTACAATATTCTTTTAAAGGACGATAAAACTTATCCGTATATAAAGGCGGATTTGCGCGAAGAATTCCCTAATTTTTATATAACCCGTAAAATCAAAAAAGACGGTTGCAGGTACTTCGGGCCGTTTATGGGCGGCATTAACTGCGGAGATATTCTCGATACCTTGCAGCTTACGTTTGCCGTGCGGCTTTGCCACACGAAGATTACGGGCAAAAAGCGCGAGTGCTTAAATTACCACATATGCAGGTGCGCAGCGCCCTGTGCAGGCAAAATCAGCCGCGAAGAATACATGGAGCGCGTTAAAAAGGCTTTAAGTTTCCTTGACGGCAACTACAAAATGGGCAGCGAGCTGCTTGAAGAAAAGATGCTTGCCGCCGCTGCAAACGAAAACTTCGAGCTTGCGCTTGATTATAAAAACAAACTTGCAATGCTGTCAAAGCTTGAAGCTAAGAGGATAACCTCGTTAAACCGCAGTATCGACGCGGATATTATTGCTTACGCAACAAACAATCTTTACTCGGCTGTAAACGTTTTGGTTACGCGCAAAGGCATAATGCAGGGCGGCACAAGCTTTGCCTTGGACGAAGCGCATATGAACGACGGCGAGGCTTTAACGGGCTTTTTGGTGCAGTATTATTCGCATCACGAGATTCCTGCCGAAATTATCTGCGAAGAATTCTGCGAAAAAGAGCTATTGCAGAACTATTTCAAGGAAAAATTCGGAAAATCCGTTGAAATTACCTTGGCTAAGCAGGGCGATAAAGCCAAGCTTTTAAAAATGGCCAAGCAAAACGCGGAAGATTACCTTGAAAAGTCGGTTGATAAAATTAAACACAAGGACGAAATGACGGTAGACGCCTGCAAGCGTTTGCAGGAACTGCTTGGGTTAAAAGCTTATCCGCGCAGAATGGAATGCTACGATATTTCTAACGTCAGCGGCGTTGATAAAGTCGGTTCAATGGTTGTGTTTATCGACGGCGAAGCCGACAGAAGCAGTTACCGGCGCTTTAAAATAAAGACGGTCGAGGGCGCAAACGATTTTGCATCTTTACAGGAAGTACTGACGCGCAGGCTTCAAAAGCTCGGCACGGAAGAGGAAGAAAAGTTCCCCAAGCCAGATTTAATAATTATAGACGGCGGCAAGGGTCAGCTTTCCGCAGTAAAACAGATTTTCGAGAATATGAATGTCGACGGCATTGAACTTTGCTCGCTTGCAAAGCGCGAAGAAGAGGTTTTTACGCTGTATTCCGAAGAAAGTATAAAGATACCGCACAGAGATTATTCTTTGAAAATGTTGCAGCGTATCCGTGACGAGGCGCACAGATTTGCGATAACCTATTTCAGAAATCTTCATTCCAAGCGCAATTTAAGCAGCGAGCTTTCGGAAATCGAGGGTATCGGCAAAGTTAAGCGAATGGCGCTATTAGAAAAGTTCGGCACTTTGGATAAAATTATGTCCGCGAGCGTTGAGGAACTTAGCGAAGTTGATGGAATAAGTAAAGCGTTGGCGCAGAATATTAAAAACTATCTTGACAATAACGTATGAAGAAATTAAATTATAAACTTATTGTTTCCGATTTTGACGGAACACTTATAGACGATAACGGCAAAATTTCGCCCGAAGTGAACTCTGCAATAAACGAATACGTAGCTTGCGGCGGCATTTTTGCAGTTTGTACGGGTAGAATGCTGTGCAGTATTTTGCCAACCGTGCGTGATTTAGGACTAAAAGGGCTTGTTGTTGCACACCAGGGCACTGTTATTGCCGAAATCGAGAGCGGCAAGCTTATTAAATACGGCGGTATGAAGAGTCGGGACGTCGCGGAGGTTTGCAAGCACCTTGAAGAGCTGAACAGGCTTATAAACGTTTACTCTGACGACGTAATGTACACCACAGTCAATAAAAACGAAAGCTATTTAAAAATTTACGAAGATATCGTTGGCATAGACTCTAAGTACGTTGACGGTAAAATGTCCGAATTTGTTGTAGAAAAAGACTTGTTTTGCCAAAAAGTTTCGGTACTTGTCGCGCCCGAAGAAAGGGAATGGCTGTATGAGGAGCTTTCAAAAAGGCTTGGCAAAAAATTTGACGTAACTTGCAGCGCGAGCGTCTTAGTTGAAATTTCTCCGCTTTCCGATAACAAGGGCGAAGCTTTAAAGTTTTTAGCTAAGCATTATAACGTTCCTATCGAAAAAACAGTCGCTGCAGGCGACAATTTAAACGATTTGCCGATGGTTAAAGCCGCGGGAATAGGCGTTGCCGTAGGCAATGCAACGGAAAAGCTTAAAGAAGCAGCGGACTTCGTTTCCGTTACAAATAACCAGGGTGCAGTGGCTCAAATTATTAAAAAATACGGATTTGCATAGTACTATGTCTGAAATATTAGCCCCTGCCGGCGATAAAAACAGCGCGCTTGCCGCAATAAATGCGAGGGCTGACGCAATATATTTGGGTTTAAAACAGTTTTCTGCAAGAAGTTCTGCCGAGAACTTCGATTTTGAAGCTTTTGAAGAAATTGCACGTACTGCGCACGCTTTCGGCGTTAAAGTTTACGTTGCAATGAATACGCTCGTAAAGGATGACGAGGTGGAAAGCTTTGTGGAAAGCGCGAAAACTGCCTGGAATTCCGGCGCTGACGCTTTAATTATCTCAGATATTTTTTTGGGTAAATTTATTAAAGAAAACTATCCGCAAATTGTTTTGCATCTTTCAACCCAGGCAGGTGTTTGTAATTCTTACGCTGCCGAGCTTGCAAAGGAGATAGGTTTTTCGCGCGTAATTTTATCAAGGGAAACGGCGATAGAAGACGTAGAAAAAATTGCAAAAATCATTGAAACCGAGGTTTTTGTTCAGGGTGCGCTGTGTACTTGCTTTTCTGGGCAGTGTTATTTATCTTCGTTTGCCGGTGGCAACAGCGGCAACAGAGGCAAGTGCAAACAACCTTGCAGAAAGCTTTATTCAATTGACAGGAGCGGTTTTGAAGAACAATCTTACAGGCTTTCGCTTTCCGATTTAAGCGTTGGCGAAAATATTGAAAAGCTGGTCGCAGCCGGAGTGTACTCTTTTAAAATTGAGGGCAGAATGCGTCGCGCCGAATACGTGGCCGCCGCTGTAAAGTACTATAAAAATATTTTAAGCGGTAAAGAAACCAGTGAAAGTTTAAGTGACTTAAAAAGAACTTATAACCGCGGCAATTATACGGGCGGACTTGCTTTCGGGCAGGATAAAAGCTTTATTTCTTCCGCCGTTCAGGGGCATATCGGCGAGTTTGTCGGGGTTATCAAGGTTGAAAACGGCAAATTTGTATGCCAAAGCAGACTTGAATTTGTAAAAGGCGACGGGTTTAAAATACTCCGCGACGGCAAAGAGGTTGGCGGAGCGAGTTATTTCGGCGAAACTAAGGGCGGATTTGTTTTAACCAGTCGTGACAGGCTTAAAAACGGCGATAAAGTTTTTGTAACTACCGATACAAGTTTAAATTGCAGGCTTTTAAGCAAAAAACGGACTATAAATATACAAGTAAGCGCGAAATTCGAAGTCGGGAGTTTTGCGGAAATTCATATTAACGGTGAAAAGTTTTCCGGCGAAAAACTTCTTGAAAAGGCGCAGGGCCGACCGCTTACCGTTGAAGACGTAAAAAACTGCTTTAATAAGACGGATATTTATCCGTTTTCCGTCGAGTACGGCGAAATTTCCACGGGCGGTGTTTTTGTGCCTGCTTCCGAATTGAACGCCGTCCGAAGAAACGCTTATAAGGCGTATTTTGATAAAATTTCTCAGAATAACAATGTAAAAGTTGTTGACAAGTGTGAATTCCCCGACTTTAATGCAGGAAATAACAAAAAAACGGCCGCAATTTGTAAAGATTTAAATGGAGTTGTAGTCGATATAGGAATACTCAAACCCGACGATTACTCGGCTGTTGACGGGCTTTGCAGTAACTTTAACGGTGAAAAATATCTGTATCTTCCGCCGTATCTTACGGGTGCGGAAATTGAAAAATTAAAGCCTGTTATAAACAAATTCGACGGAATTTATTGCGACGGAATTTACGCGTTTAAGCTTTGTGAAGAGCTGAATAAACCGCTTTTTGCAGGCACGGGTATGAATATATCAAACAAAATTGACGTCGGCTTTTGCAAAGCAAAGTATTTTGCTGTTTCTAAGGAGCTGACCGCTTCCGAGGCTCGGAAGCTTTCAACCGGAAATGCTTTTTATCTTGCGGCCGGAGCAATAAAAGTTATGGACTTGATTTATTGCCCGTTTGAAAAGAAGTGTAAAACTTGCGACAGGAAAAACTTATACACATTGACCGACGAAAACGGAAGAAAATTTCCGCTCAGGCGATATAAAACCGACGCGTGCAGGTTTGAAGTTTATAATTGCGCTCAACTTGTTACAGAGACTTTCGCAGGTTTGGGCAAGCTTTTTGACTGCTCGCTTGAAGAAAACGCTCAAAAACTTATAACCGCTGCCGAAAATACCGAAAAACTTAAAAAGTATTATTCGGGCAACTATACGCGCGGACATTCTTTAATACCTATAAAGTGAAATGGATAGTTTAAATAAACTTGAACTGAATAAAATTTTGTCGGCAGCGGCGGAATATGCGGCACTTGAAAAGGGTAAAGCGCTTTTGACAAGCTGCGCGCCGTCGACGGATATTGCCGAAGTTAAGCGCCGCCTTGCGTTAACGCGCGAGTGCGACAAGCTTTTGTATACTTACGGTATTGGCAAAATAGAGTATTTTTCGGAAATAAACGACGAGCTTATCCGCGCGGAAAAGGGCTCGGCGCTGTCCTGCGGCGAGCTTTTAAATGCGGCGGCTTTGTTGCGTTCGGCAAGGACGGCTTTTACTGCAATTGAAAAAATCGACGACGGCGAAATCAAGTTAATACATGAAATCGCTTCAAGAATTTATTTTGATAAGGCTTTGGAAGACGATATTACCGAAAAAATAATATCTACCGACGCCGTAAGCGATTTTGCAAGCGATAAGCTGTTTTCAATTCGCACAAAAATAAAGAACCTTAATGAGCGTATCCGCTCTAAACTTTCCGAGTATACCTCGGGCAAAGACGCGGAATACTTGCAGGACGGCATAGTTACAATAAGGAACGACAGATACGTTATTCCCGTAAAGGCCGAACATAAGAACCACGTTCGCGGCTTCGTGCACGACCGCTCGAAAACGGGCGCAACGTTTTTTATCGAGCCGGAATACGTTTTGGAGCTTAACAACGAGCTTATTGCCCTGACTTTGGACGAGCGCGAAGAGGTTGAGGCAATTTTACGCGCGTTGTCAAAGCGTGTCGGGGCTATGGCGCATCAGCTAATTACCGACGAAGAAGTTCTTGCCGAGCTGGACAGTCTTTACGCGCGTGCAGAGTACGCGTATTCGCTAAAATGCACGCAGCCGAAAGTTAACGCAAAGGGATATATCAATATAATTAAGGGCAGGCATCCGTTGGTTGACCCCAAGACGATAGTGCCAGTTTCGGTAGAGCTTGGCAGCGGATATAACTTTTTGCTGTTGTCGGGTGCGAACACGGGCGGTAAAACGGTTACGCTTAAAATGACGGGGCTATTCTGCCTTATGGCGGCTTGCGGTCTGTTTATACCTGCGGCGGAGGGAAGCTCCGTTGCGGTTTTCGACGGGGTTTACTGCGACGTCGGCGACAGTCAGAGCATAGAGGAAAGCCTTTCAACCTTTTCCTCGCATATGAAAAGCGTAATTGAAATTTGTAACGAGGCCGGCAATAACAGTCTGGTTTTAATAGACGAGCTTGGCGGCGGCACCAACCCCGACGAGGGCCAGGCGCTTGCCAAGGCAATAGTTAAAAAGCTTTTGGATAACGGTTGCAAGGGTATCGTTACAACTCATTTTACGCCGCTTAAAGAGTTTGCCTACGCGGTGCAGGGCATTGAAAATGCGAGCATGGAGTTCGATTCCGAAACTTTAAAACCGCTTTACAGCATTAAAATAGGGCTTCCCGGCGCGAGTAACGCGCTTGCAATTTCGCGCAGGCTGGGAATGAACGAGGAAATTTTAAAGGCGGCGGAAGGTTATCTTTCCGAGGGCGCAAGGAGTTTTGAAAACGTTGTGCGCCGCGCCGAGGAATCTCGCATAGAAGCCGAAAAAAAGCTTTCGGAAATTAATGCAATCGAGTTGGAATGGCGGCAAAAACTTGAACAGGTCAATTCAAAAATTGAAGAACTTAACCGTGAAAAAGAAAAAATAAACCGTTCGGCAAGGGTTGAAAGTCGCAGAATTATAAACGAGCGTACGGAACAAGCCGAGCAGATGCTTGAAAAAATCGAAGAGATTTTCAAAAAGGAAGAGCTAAGCGAAAAAGATTTAATAGCAGCACGCACCTTAAAAAACAAGCTTTTAAAGAGCGCGTTCGACGAGGAAGAAGAAACAAAAAAGGTCAACGATTTTGCCGAGGCCACCGCAGAAAATATCAAAGTCGGAATTACGGTTTTTATTAAGCCGATGGACTGTCGCGGTCAGGTAACTGGGTATTCTCCCAACAAGGGTGAGGCGGAAGTTTTGTGCGGCAGCATAAAAATGCACTTAAAGTTAAAGGACTTGCTGATTGTAGGAAATACCGAAAAAACAAAACCTCAAAAGGTAAAAGTTACTAAAAACTTGCCTAAATCCCAGCCCGTGCTTGAAATTAACGTTTTGGGTATGACCGTACCCGAAGCACTGTACGAAGTCGATAATTTTATCGACAGAGCCGTTACCGATAATCTTGAAGAGATAAAGGTTATTCACGGCGTGGGTACGGGAAAGCTGAGGCAGGCGATTTCAGAGCATCTTAAAAAGCACAGAAGCGTGGAAAGCTTCCGTGCCGGAAAATACGGCGAGGGTGAAACCGGCGTAACTTTTATTAAGCTTAAATAGTCAAGTAAAGCCTTAAAGCGGAGTATTATATAAATAGTTATTTCGTTTTAGGGGTAAACTAATTGAAGAGCAAAATTTTAACAATAATCACTAATTGCACTTTAATGATAATCGTTCTCGCGATATCGCTTGTCGGATATTACAGTGGGAACGCGGCGGCAGTATCCTATAAAAACACTAATCTTTATTACAACGGTCGGGAAGACAGCCAGGAGGTAAGCCTTACTTTTAACGTTTACGAAAGCTCGGAAAACGTTACTAAAATTATGGATATTCTCGACGAGTACGAAGTAAAGGCTACGTTTTTTATAGGCGGCAGCTGGGCGGACGATAACGTTGACTGCGTGCGCGAAATTTATAACCGCGGACACGAACTCGGCAGCCACGGATATTTCCATAAAGACCACTCAAAAATGAGCTATGAAGCAAATCTTGAAGAAATTCGGCCAAGCGTTAAGCTTTTGGAAATGATTTGCGGCAAAAAAATATCGCTGTTTGCTCCGCCTTCGGGCGCGTTCTGCGAGGATACTCTTTCCGCATGCGCGTACCTTGATATGAAGGTTATAATGTGGAGCAGGGATACTATCGACTGGCGCGACAAGGACGTTAGCCTTATAATAAAGCGCGCTACACAAAACTTGAAAGCAGGAGAGTTTATTCTGATGCATCCTAAGGACGTAACGGTTCAGGCTCTTCCCGAAATATTATCTTACATAAGAGAAAACGGCCTTAAAACGGCTACGATTTCTCAGAATTTAGGAGAATAATGATACATTTTAAACAGTTTGATAACGGATTAAGATTAATTGTAAACCGGATGTCCGGGCTTATGTCCGTAACAATGGGCATCCTCGTGCATACTGGCGCGGCGGTCGAAACGGATAAGGAAGACGGAATTTCGCACTTTATTGAGCACATGATGTTCAAGGGCACTAAAAAGCGCACTGCGTTCCAGATTTCCGACGAAATGGACAGAATAGGCGCGCAGGTAAACGCGTTCACGGGCAAGGATATGACCTGCTATTACGCAAAGTCCACGACCGCGCACGCGGCGGAAGCCTTTGAAATTCTTTCCGACTTATTTCTGAACAGCACTTTCCCCGAGGACGAAATGGCGAGGGAAAAGGGCGTAATTTTAGAAGAAATAAGCATGAACGAGGACACCCCCGACGATTTGTGCCTTGATATTTTATCGCGCGCGTATTACGGCGAAAGCGGCTACGGCAGAAATATTTTAGGGCCGCGCGAAAACGTTTCAAACTTTACCAAAGCCGACGTTGAAAAATATATGCAAAAGCGGTATACTACCGAAAATATAGTAATTTCCATGGCCGGCAACATCGACGAAAAGCTCGCCGAAGAACTCGTTGAAAAGTATTTCGGCAACGTTCAAAGAACCTGCTGTAAGCTCGAAGACGTAAAAGTCGAGCTTAAAGCGCAG
>JAAUYR010000071.1 GCA_014805025.1 Clostridia bacterium
CGTTTTCAATTTAACGGAACGCGGAGTTGAAAATTTCAAAAGAATAGAAATAGAAAGCCCCGTAAAGCTCATACGATTGCAGGCAAACGGCGTGGACGACGGGCTTAAACTGCTTTCAGATAACCAAAATTATTACGTTGAACTGACGCTTAACCTTACCGAGCCGATGACGCCCGTTCAAAGCTCGGCGTTGCACGCTCACGAAAATCTCGTATCGTTAAGGGCGGACGTCAGAACTTCGGAAACCGACTTTTCGAGGGTTTCGAATAAAGATAAGAGCTCGTCCGAGCTGTTTTCGGACTACTATAAATCGCGGTACGGCGCAGATGTTTCCAAGGAGCTTTTGGCGCTCTTTCTCTCGCTTACGGAGGAAGAATGAAACCTTTAAAATTGGAATTCGAAGGCATAAACAGTTTTTCCGAGCATACGATAATAGACTTCGAGGCTTTAACCAAAAACGGTATTTTCGGGATATTCGGGGATACTGGCAGCGGTAAAAGCACTATACTTGACTGTATCAACTTTGCGCTTTACGGTGACGTGGAACGCAGCAAGGAAAAAACCGATATAATAAACTACCGATGCACTACCGCACACGTCAATTTTTCGTTTAACATACTAACGGAAGGTAAACGCAAGGTTTACACCGTAGACCGTATTTTAAAGCGCGATAAAAGCGGCACGCACAAGGCGATGCTCTACGAGGACGATAAGTGCATTGCCGATAAAGCCTCTACCGTGGCAAGTAAAATCGTTGAAATTCTCGGCGTTTCCGACGACGATTTCCGCAAGTGCATAGCGCTTCCGCAGGGCGAGTTTTCGCAGTTCGTAAAGTCCGCGCCGGCGGCAAGGCTTGCGCTTATAGAAAGGCTGTTTTCGCTTTCAAAGTACGGCGACAGACTCAAAGAAAAGCTGTTTGTACGCCAAAGCGCTATCGAGGGCGAGTATCAGAACGTTTCGGGAAGACTGCAAAGCTTTTCGGAAGTCTCCGAGGAGGCGGTTGCCGCTGCCGATATAAAAATTTCCGAAAGCCGTGAAAAGCTTAACGGGCTTAACGCTCGGTTAAAGCTTTCCCGTGAAAACTGCGATAAGCTCAAAGCTTTAAGCGCAAAGCGTGCCGAGCTTGACGAAACTTGCGGAAAGTTAAGCATATTACGGGGGGAACGGCAGAAAATAGACGAGCTGAGAAAGGGACTAAGCGTCCTGCCCGACTGCCGCGAGGTCGTTAAAATTTCCGAAGAAATTGCGGAAAAACGCTCAAAAGCGCAGTCGCTGGAAAAAGATATTCAAACGCTTGAAAACCGCATTAACGGCGAAGTAAAGAATATTTCAGATACCGAGCAAGCCTTAAAGGACGGCAACCGCGACGAGAAAATAGACGCGTGCGTTGCGCTTGCGGCGGAATATAAAACCTGTTCGGGTAAGCCCGAAAAACTCAAAGCGCTTTTATCCGAGCTTGATAAAAAGCGCGCGGAATACCGCGAAATCGAGGGGGAGCGTTCAAACCTTATAAATTGCAAGCAGACCGCAGAAAAAGAGGTTGAAAGCGTTGAAAAGCAAATTGAAAGCTTTGCTTTAACCGATTTGAACGGGCTGTTGAGCGAGCAGATAAAGGGCACGGTTTTAAAGGAAGAGTACGTTGCAAATTTAGATTACTTTGCCCGGCTTAGCGGCGATATCAACGCGCTTAAAGACGATACTCCGCTTTACAGCTTTATAAGTGGCGAGGTAAAGAGCAAGATAGAAGATTACAAGGAACGCGTTTTGGCGCTTAAAGGCTTTTCGCAAAACGGCCTTGGCGAGCGGCTTAAAGCGTTGCAGGAAGAGAGCTCTAAGCGCGAAGAGCTTTTAAAGGTTTTAAGCGAAAAAAAAGACGCGCTTTCAAAGATAAATTCCGCGCTTGAAATTAACGGCAACCGTCTGGACGTAGTAAAACGCGACGGCGAGGAGTTGAGAGCGCGCGCAGACGAAATAAAGAGCGAGCTTAACAAGGTTTTCGGCGAAAACGTTCGCGATTTTTCGGCAAAGGCCGAGGAAAACGAGCGCGAGCTGAAAAGCCTGCGCGAGCGTAAAGAGCAGCTTTTACAGGGCTTGGAGCGCGCAAAAAACAACAAATCGGAGCTTTCGGTTTCTCTTCAAAGCGTTAAAACTCTGTTGCAGACGACTTTGCAGGACTGTGAAATACTTTCTTCAAAGCTTGAAAAATCGCTTAAAAGTAGCGGCTTTGACAGTGTTGAAAGCTGCGTTAAACTTGTTTTCGAGTTTTCGGCATATCCCGACGCGGAAAACGCCGTACGCGGCTACGACGGTCAGCTTGCGGCTTTGACTGAGCTTAAAAGTAAGCTTGAAGCAACCGAGGGTATAAACGAAATATCAACTGAAAAGCTTGCCGGGGCGGAGAGCGTTAAAGCAGAGTTAGAGGCGGAGTTCAACGCGCTCGGCGGCGACCTTGCCGTGTTGGAAGCGGAAAAGAAAAACCTTGAAAACCGACTCAAAGAAAAGAACGAGATTTTAAAGCGTTTCGACGGAGTAATTGCCGAAAGAAATCTTTTAGCCCAGCTGAAAGAGGTTACCAAAAACAATAAATTTATGGAGTTTATTGCCGGCGAATACCTCTGCGACGTCTCCGCGCTTGCCTCCACAACGCTTTTAAAATTGACCGACGGCAGATATTTTCTGACTTATAAGGACAATAATTTCTTTGTAGCAGACAATTTCAACTGCGGAAATCTTCGCGGCGTAAACACGCTTTCGGGCGGAGAAACGTTTTTGGTTTCACTGTCGCTTGCGCTCGCGCTTTCGCAGACCATATGCGCAAAATCGCAGAAATCTATCGAGTTTTTCTTTCTTGACGAAGGTTTCGGCACACTCGATTCCACGCTTGTGGATACGGTAATGAGCGCACTTGAAAAACTTAAAAGCTCCAACTTCACGATAGGCGTAATAAGCCACGTCGAGGAGCTGAAACACAGAATTGACAGCAAAATAACAGTTATAAAAGCAACCGAAAGCCACGGCTCGACCGTGCAAACGAGTTGTTGAGGAGTACGATTTGGCTAATATTTTAACTCCGCTTTCACTTTGGGGCGATATTGAATGTTCGTATGAAACGTTGCCCGAAACCGTGTCCGAGAAAACGGACGGGGGAGTAAAAATCGAAAAGGTCTTATTTTACGGACATAAAACGGAAAAGGGCAGGGTACGCATTGCCGCGGCTTTCGGCTGCGACGCGTATACGCCTGCGACCGAAACCGTGCTGATTATGCCCGACAGTACCGAAACCATCGACGAAGAAGTTATAAAAATGTTCGTAAAGCAGGGCTACTCCGTGCTGATGGTGGACTACCGCGGACAGTGGCAGGGCTGTGATTTTTACACGCAATATCCCGAAGATATCGAGTACGGCAACACGGCAATGTGCGGACGTTATAAAGATTACGTTGACGAAACCGCCGACAAAACGAGCTGGTACGAATGGATAGCGGTAGGTTTGTATGCGCGCAAATATATAATGGAGCGTACGGGCGAAAACAATATAGCCGTTGTGGGTATTCGCGACGGCGGCGAAGTTGCCTGGAAGCTAGGAATTGCGGCAGAGTTTTCCTGCATAATTCCCGTTTGCGCGGCAGGCTGGAAAGCCTACGCCGGCATAAGCAAATATATGTCCGAAGAGCCTCAGCTTGACGACGAAAGATACCGTTTTATTGCTGGTGTCGATTCGCAGGCTTACGCGCCTTACGTAAAATGCCCCGTTATGATGCTTTGCTCAACCAACGACAAGCGCTTTGATTACGACAGGGCTTACGATACCTTTTCGCGTATAAATCCTCAGTACCTCGATGACAGCGCTATATCTTATTCCGTGCGCTGCAATTCCGCAATAGGCTTGAAGAGCGTTGCCGGAATGTTTATGTTTTTGGATAAAAACCTCAAATCCAGACAGGTTTTCATTCCCAAGCCCGCGCAGGTTACCGTGGAAGTCGACCAGGACGAGGACCTTATAGCAAGGGTCAGTTTCGATACCGAGGGTATCGTTGAAAGCTGTAAGGTTTATCTTGCCGAGGACAGTACCGATTCAAGTATAAGGGAATGGCAGGCCTGCCCCGTCAAACGCGACGTTTCGGATACCGAGCGCGAGTTTTATCTCAATATTTACGAAAAAACCACGGCAGTGTTTGTTTTCTGTTACGTTACCTTTTCCAACGGCTTTACCGTTTGGTCTAAGATGTGCGTAAAGAAAATAAGCGGCACTTTCCACAATATGCAAACAAAAAACCGAGTAATTTACCGCAACAGCGACGGCTCGGCAGGCTTTATGATGTCCGAACCCAAGACGGGTGCGCTCGGTGGAATATTTATAACCGACGAAAACGTTTTGCCGCATATGGTCGAAAAAGCCAAGGGAATAAAGGGCGTTTATTCGCCTTGCGGAATTTCAACTTACCGCTTTGCAAGCCCTAAGTTTGCTCCGCTTGGGGGCAGCGTGCTTTCTCTGGACGCGTACTGCGACCAAACCGCAAAACTCGTGCTTACGCTTACCGATTTAACTTCCGGCGAAGAATACGTTTATCAGCCCGAAGTTGTGGGCGGAGTATGGCAAAGCTTGATTTTTGAAAGCAGTCTTTTCAAAAATGCCGGCGGCGCGCCGCTCGACGTGTACACCCCTAATTTCAAATTCTCGGTCAATTGCGAAGTACCGTTTGCAATAAATAACGTAAGTTGGCTTTAAATTTATATGTATAGAACCGCCTATGACGCGCTTTACGGCAGAAAGGAAAAAGTTTCCGCCGTAGGCGTACTTATTAATATCGTACTGTGTTTACTCGCGCTGATTCTTGCGGCGGAGATAATTTTCAGTGCGAATTATACGGGTATTTACGTCATAAACAGGTCAATGACCCCGACGTTTATCGGCGCGGAATCAAAGGACGAACCCGGCGGCGACTACATTTATATAAAGACGGGTGCAAAGCCCGACTACGGCGACGTGGTAGTCGTTTACTGGGAAGAGCAACACGAAAACATAATTAAGCGCGCTATCGCTTTCGAGGGCGATACCGTAAAAATCGAGCGCGGTCAGCTTATGATAAAGTACTACGGCGCGGAAGACTTTGAAATTATCGAAGAGAGCTACGCCGTATACAACGACCCGAACAAAATGGTAAACAATTTCGCGGAACACGTAGTTAAAGAGGGCGGAGTATTCCTTCTGGGCGACAACCGCAACGAAAGCAACGATTCGCGGCAGAACGGAGATTTTCTTTTGAAAAACGTTCTCGGGGTCGTGCCGCAGTGGTCAATAAAATATAAAAGCTTTACGACTTCCTGGCATAAATTCTTCAAATTTACGCTAAACGGAGTTACTTGACGATAAAGGAGTTAATATGCGTGCTGTTTTAACGGTTGTAGGCAAGGATAAAACGGGAATAATTGCAAAGGTTTCTTCATTCCTTGCGGAAAGAAAGGTAAATATACTGGATATCAGCCAGACCATTTTGCAGGACTATTTTGCAATGATTATGCTGGTTGATTTAACCGCTTCTACCGTGGCGCTCGGAGTGCTCGCGGACGAGTGCAAAGAGCTCGGCAACAAAATAGGTATGTCGGTTCACGTTCAGCACGAAGAGATTTTCAACGCAATGCACAGCGTTTAAGGGGCGGATATGTTCAACACAGGCGAAGTTTTGGAAACTATAAATATGATAGAGAGGGAGCACCTCGATATCAGAACGGTTACTATGGGTATTTCGCTTCTGCCGTGCATAGGCGGCACAGCGAAAAAAACCGCGGAAAACGTTTACGATACCGTTTGTAAACGCGCGGAAAACATAGTTAAAGTTACTGCCGACCTTTCGCGCGAGTACGGCATTCCCATTGTAAACAAGCGCGTATCTATAACACCTGCAAGCATAATCTGCGCACCGTTTGCGGACAAGTCCTATTTGATAGGTAAAGCGCTGGACGACGCGGCAAAGGCAGTCGGCGTGGACTTTTTAGGCGGATATTCCGCGCTCGTCCACAAGGGCATGGCGGACTACGAAAAACGGTTTATAGAAAGTATCCCCGAAGTTTTAGCGGATACCGAAAGACTTTGCTCGTCGGTAAATATCGGCTCGTCAAAGTCGGGCATAAATATGGACGCGGTAAAGCTAATGGGCGAAATAGTAAAGCAAACCGCGGAAAAAACCAAGAAAAGCGGCGGTTTCGGCTGTGCAAAATTGGTAGTTTTCTGCAATGCCGTAGAGGATAACCCGTTTATGGCCGGCGCATTCCACGGCGTGGGCGAGAGCGGCACGGTTATAAACGTAGGCGTTTCCGGCCCCGGGGTAGTTCAGCACGCAATAGAAAGTATTCCCGACGCGGATTTATCCGAGCTTGCCGAAATGATAAAGCGCACGGCGTTTAAAATTACCCGTGCAGGTCAACTTATAGCACGCGAAGCGGCAAAACGTCTTAACGCGGAGTTCGGTATAGTTGATTTATCGCTTGCGCCGACGCCTGCAAGAGGAGACTCTGTTGCGGCAATTTTAGAGGAAATGGGTCTTGAAAGCGTTGGCACTCACGGAACTACCGCATGCCTTGCAATGCTTAACGACGCTGTAAAAAAGGGCGGAGTTATGGCAAGCTCGCGCGTGGGTGGACTTTCGGGTGCGTTCATACCCGTTTCCGAGGATATAGGAATGATAGAAGCCGCCGAGCGCGGAACTCTTTGCATAGACAAGCTTGAAGCAATGACGGCGGTTTGCTCGGTCGGCCTCGATATGATAGCCGTGCCCGGCGATACGCCTGCTTCGACTATAAGCGCGATTATTGCCGACGAAGCGGCGATAGGCATGATAAACAACAAGACGACTGCCGTAAGAATAATTCCAGCGCCCGGCAAAAAAGTGGGCGACGAGGTCAACTTCGGCGGACTGTTGGGCCGCGCGCCGATAATGCCCGTTCACAAAGAGGGCTCGGATAAATTTATAAAGAGGGGCGGACTTATTCCGGCACCCATTCATTCAAATAAAAATTAGAGGTAAAATATTGAAACGTAGTGAAGTTGAAAACCGTTACAAATGGGCAATAGAGGATATTTACGCAACCGACGAAGCATGGGAAAAGGACTTTGAAAAAGCGAGTAAATCTCTGTCTTTTTCGAAGTATGCAGGCAAGCTTGGTGACAAGGAAACGCTTTTAAAGTTTTTAAAGGCGGACGAGGAGTTCTGTAAGCTTTTGGAAAAGCTTGCTGACTACGCGCATTTGCGCCACGACGAGGACGCGGATATTTCCAAATATAACGGTTATTTTGCAAAGGCAAATTCTCTTTACGCAAAATACGCCGCCGAGTACGCGTTTTTCGAGCCGGAAATGGCTGCAAAGGACGAAAAATACCTGCGCTCGTTAATTGACGATAAGCGTTTTGCCGATTACGATTATATGATAAAGCGCATAATCGCCAGAAAGCCTCACGTTCTTTCGGAAGCGGAAGAGCGGCTTTTGGGAATGTCAAGCGAGGTTTTCGGAACGTTCCACGAAACGTTTACAATGATAGACAGCCTCGATTTGCCCTTGCCGGAAATCGAGTGGGAGGGCGAAACGCAGAAGCTTACTCACGGCTTGTACGGAATTATACTTCACTCCGACAACCGCGAAAAGCGCAAGGAAGCTTACGAAAAATATTACGCGGCTTACATTTCGCTTATAAACACAATTACTTCGACCTACGCCGGCAGCGTTAAATGCGACGTGCTTTTAAGCAAGGCTTATAAATTTAATTCCTGCCTTGAATGTGCGCTTTTCGGCGAGGACGTAGACAAGAAGGTTTACGATAATCTTTTAAAGGCGGTAGACGATAACTTGCCGTCAATGCACCGCTATATTGCCGACAGAAAAAAGATTTTAGGCTATGACAAGCAGTATTTTTACGATATTTACGCTCCGCTCGTGCAGGGCGCTGACTTAAAGCTTTCTTACGACGAAGCTTACGAATACGTTATCCGCGGACTTGCGCCGCTCGGCAAAGAGTATCAGGCGCTCTTGAAAAAGGGCTACGACGAGCGCTGGATAGACGTAGAGGAAACGGAAGGTAAATCGGGCGGTGCGTACAGCGCAGGCGTGTACGGAGTTCATCCGTTCGTGCTTTTAAATTACAAGCCTATGATTTTCGACGTGTTCACTATCGCGCACGAAATGGGTCATTCGCTGCACACTTACTTCTCTCAGAAAAACCAGCCGTATGCAAAGAGCGCTTACAAAATTTTCGTAGCGGAAGTTGCCAGCACGGTAAACGAAGTTCTTTTGTTGAAGTTTATGCTGAGCGAAGCAAAAGATATAAACATGAAAAAATATCTTTTGAATTACTATCTCGACTCCATGCGCGCAACGCTCCACAGACAGACAATGTTTGCCGAGTTTGAGTACGAAGCTCATGCAATGGCCGAAAGGGAAGAGCCGCTCACAAAGGAAAGTCTTTGCAACGTTTACGCCGAAATCGGTAAAAAATACTACGGCGAAGCAATTGAGCACGACTATAACATTTCCACCGAGTGGTGCAGAATTCCGCACTTCTACCGTGCGTTCTACGTGTACAAATACGCAACGGGAATAACGGCCGCAATAAACATTGCAAAGCGCATTTTAAGCGAGGGCGAAAGCGCGGTAAAAGACTACTTCAAATTCTTGTCCGGCGGCGGCTCTACCGACCCCGTATCGCTTTTAAAGCTTGCCGGAGTGGACTTGTTGACAACCAAGCCGTTCGAGGTTGCAATGCGTGAATTTGACGAAACATTGAAAGAATTTGAGAATTTAATGGGTATTTAAAGGGTTTGCGAAGTACTATGTCTAACAAAACAAATGAAATGCCGAACAATTTGGAGGCCGAACAGGCGCTTTTGGGCTGTATGCTTATCGATAACGAGATACTCGCCGATGTGCTCGACAGCCTTACGAAAGACGACTTTTATCAGGAGTCGCACCAGTATATAATTTCGGCAATAAAAATGGTTTTTGCCGAGCGCAAGCCGCTCGATATTATAACGCTTTCCGACAAGCTTGAAGCCGACGGAAATCTTGAAAAGGCCGGCGGAATTTCCTATATAACCGAGCTTGCGCAAATTACGCCTTCGGCAGCAAATTACAAGTATTATCTTGAAATAGTCAAGCGTGACGGCGTTAACAGAAGTCTTATCCGTGCCGCTCGCGAGATTGCCGATTTTTGCAAGTCGAGCGACGACAGCGTTAAAAGTATTCAGTTTGCCGAAGAAAAGGTTTACGCGGTTTCGCGCACTAACGATACCTCCGCGGTAAAGGACATACGCGAGAGCGAGGGCATTGATTTGGTGCTTGAAAAGTTCCAGAAGCTTGCCGAGGATAAAGACGCTTTCCGCGGCGTGCCCACGGGCTTTAACCGTCTTGACAGGCTCACTAACGGACTTCAAAAGTCCGACCTTATAATTGTTGCGGCGCGACCCGGTATGGGTAAAACCTCGCTTTCGATGAACATAGTCGAAAACGCGGCAGTAAACGAGGGCAAGGTCTGCGCGGTGTTCTCGCTGGAAATGCCCGAAGTTCAGATTATTCAAAGGCTACTTTGCAGTACCGCAGGCGTAAGTATGGCGGACGCGCTTTCCGGCAAGCTCGATAACGCGGACTGGAAACGCATAGCCAAGGCAAGCGAGAAACTCAGAAACGCAAAAATCAGTATCGACGATTCCTCGCGCGTGACCCCTGCAGAAATACTTTCCAAGTGCCGCAGAATAAAATCGCGCAACGGCGGACGGCTCGATTTGGTTATGATAGACTATATCCAGCTTATGTCAAGCGGCAAGCGCGGCGGCGACGAAAACAGAACTCAGGAAGTCGCTTCCATAACGCGTGATTTAAAGATTATGGCAAAAGAGCTTGACGTACCCGTTATTGCGCTTTCGCAGTTAAGGCGTATTCAGTCGGGCGAGCCTCAGCTTTCCGACCTGCGTGAATCGGGTGCGATAGAGCAGGACGCAGATATCGTAATGTTCATAAACCGTCCCGACGTAAACGCGACCGACGAGGACATTGCAAAGAAGAAGATAGTAAAGGGCATGGCGGACTTAATAGTAGCCAAGCACCGTAACGGCGGACTTGACCGCATAAAACTGCGCTTCAAGGGCGAGCTGACAAAGTTCGTCAACCCCGAAATGAACGAGGAAATGGAAGCACAGGCGGCGCAGCGTTTCCCCGCTCGCGAAGAGTTGCCGCCTTTATCCGAGGACGACGCGCCTCCTATGGAGGAGCAGCCTCCGTTTTAAGGCTTTTAACTTATGAAAACGGAAATTTTACCTGTAAACGAAAGCTCGCTCAGGCTTTCAAAAGAAATAATTACAAGCGGCGGTGCAGTTGCGTTCCCTACGGAAACCGTTTACGGACTGGGTGCAAACGCTTTCGATAATGCGGCGGTTGAAAATATTTTTAAAATAAAGGGCCGCCCTAACGATAATCCGCTTATCGTGCACGTTCATAAGGATTACGATATTTCGTCGCTTGTATCATACGTGCCCGAATACGCAAAGGCGCTTGCAAAGGCGTATTTGCCCGGCCCTCTGACAATGGTATACAAATCGAAGGGAACGGTATCCAAGGCCGTTTCGTGCGGTTTGGATACGCTTGCTATTCGCATTCCCTCGCACGAGGGCGCGCAAGAGTTTTTAAAGTACGTAAATCTGCCGATAGCTGCGCCTTCCGCAAATATTTCAAAGCACGTAAGCCCGACTTCCGCGGAGCACGTATATTACGATTTAAACGGCAAAATCCGTTTGATTTTGGACGGCGGAAACAGCTCGGGCGGTATTGAAAGCACCGTTCTTGACTGCACGGGCGACAGTCCCGTGATTTTAAGAAGCGGACTTGTAACTCGCGAAATGATAGAAAAAATTGCAGGAAGCTGCGGCGAGTACGTTTTAAAGGAAGGCGAGGCTGCGCGCTCGCCGGGAATGAAGTATAAGCATTATTCCCCGAACTGCCGAACAATGCTTTTCGAGTTTTGCGATTTGCAAAAAGCGGTAGTGGAGTACAAAAAAAATAAAGCCGACGGCGAAAAGGTTAAAATACTTTGCGACGATAAAACGGCCGAAATTATAGGCGAAGCCGATATTTTAAATCTCGGCAAAACCGAAAGCGAAATTGCCGCAAACCTGTATTTAAAACTGCGCGAGGGCGAAAACAGCGCTTCGCTTATAATAGCGATAGCGCCCGAAAAGCAGGACGGAATAATGGTCGGGGTTATGAACAGGCTTAAAAAAGCCTGCGGAAGTAAATTATGAGTGAAACCAAACGGAAAAACAAACGCAAAAAGGTGCTGTTCGTCTGTACGGGCAATACTTGCCGCAGTCCCATGGCGGAAGCTCTTTTAAAGAGTAAAATCAAAAAGAATAAAATTCGCTGGTGGGACGTGAGCTCTTGCGGAATTCACGCGGAAACGGGCGGAACTATAAGCCCGAATTCCAAAACCGCGCTTGAAGAAGTCGGAATTTCGGTAGAAAACTTTAAGCCGCGCCAGCTTACGCAAAAGCTTATAGAGGCGAGCACGATAGTTATCTGCATGACCGAAAGTCAGAAAACCATGCTCGAAGGCTGCGGCAGAGTGTTTTGCATAAAGGACGTTTGCGGTTACGACGTGCCCGACCCGTACGGCTGTAACCTGGACGCATACAGGGTTACGCGCGACGCGCTTTCACGCGCCTGCGATATCATAATCAAAAATTTTATAACGCAATATAAGGACGGTAAAGAAATCAAATGAAAATAGCAATTGCCTGCGACCACGGCGGTCTGAACCTCAAAAACCAAGTAAAACAATATCTTTCGGAGCACGGCTACGAGGCGGTCGACTTCGGTACGGATACTTTCGATAGCTGCGACTATCCCGATTACGCTCTGCCTGCGGCGGAGGCCGTTGCAAGCGGCAAGTGCGAAAAAGGAATCGTAATATGCTCGACGGGCATAGGCGTTTCCATAGTTGCAAACAAAGTGCCGGGCGTTCGCTGTGCACACTGCCACGATACCTACTGCGCGGAGTTCACAAGGCTTCACAATAACTCGAATATGCTTGCGCTTGGCGAAAAGGTAGTTGGCGCAGGGTATGCGCTTAAAATTGTTGAAACCTTTCTGAATACCGAGTTCGAGGGAGGCAGGCACGAAAGAAGGGTAAACAAAATCAGCGATATCGAG
>JAAUYR010000072.1 GCA_014805025.1 Clostridia bacterium
AGCGTGCCGTTGGTAACGCCTTCATACATACTCGATTCGTATCCGCCCGTCGAGCCGTTGGTAACATAATCAAACTTGGTTATTACGCCGTCTTTTACCGTTATATCTATAACGAAGTTCGCCGCGTTGCCGTAGCTGTTGGTAGTTAAGTGGAATATAACTTCGTGGGTATCTTTGTTATATTCGTGGCTGGTTTGCTTGGTTATGATATTCTGAACGTATTGTAAATCTGCGTAAATATCTTCCGCAACGTTGCCGAGCTTAGCGTTAACGAAATCAACCGCGCCGTTTACCGCGTTACAAATCGCGTTTGAGGAACGGCTCGCGCCGCTCGTAAGGTAACCGTCAGCGGTGGTGAAGTAGAAGCCGTCCGCAGGGTTGGTTTCGAAGCTCTTTAAAAAGCTCTGCGAAATTTTGCTTATATACGACTGGCCCTTGTTGCTGTCGATAGTGACGTTCTGAACGCCTGCAACCTTGCCGTTTTTAACAACTACTACGACCCAGCAGGTAACGGTGCCGTTCTCGAAGCCGCCAAGGCCGGTAGCTTTAATAAGATAGTTGCCGTCGTCTTTAACTTTATAAGCTTCGTTAATTACGGCGTTGCTGTTGTAGTTTTCAACCGCAAGCTTTTCGGTGCTGACCGACTTGCCGTAAATTTTGTTTATAGCGCGGTTAAATCTTTCCTCGTCGGTAACTTCCAAAAGCCCGTTCATAATCGTAAGGAAAACGCCGCTTATGAGAAGCACGCACAAAAGCGTTACAATGCATTTGAAAACGCTGCTCTTAAAAAACTGTTTAACGGTCATTTATACGGCCTCCTTATCGTTAGCGTCTTTCGTTGCGGGGTCGGCGATTTTTGCCGTTGCGTTAATAACTTCGTGCTGTTTTTTCTCTTTAACGTAGCCGAAAGGCTTTCTTACGAGGTATCTGTCGATTAAAGGTACGAACAGGTTCATAAGCATTATCACGAACGAGGTAACTTCAAGCTTTGTAAAGTATCTGAGCACGGCAACCAAAATCGCCGCAACAACGTAGTAAAGAATTTGTCCGTAAACGCCCTTGGGTGAGGTAACGTAGTCGGTGAACATAAACACCGCGCCGAACAGTACGCCGCCCGAGAAGATATGCGGCAGGAAAAGCTCCATATTGAACAGGTATCCGCCCGTATGCATATAGGCAAAGCCGGAAAGGAATACCGCCGTAAAGCCGAATACTGCAACAAAGAGGAGGGGCTGCCACCACTTGATTACCTTGCGTACGCAAAGATATACGTAACCTAAAAGAATTGCAGCCTTGCAGGTTTCGCCTATACATCCGGCAACGCCCGTGCCCAGGAACAAATCGATAACGGTAATCTTGGTGTCGGGGTTTACGCCGTCGTTTGCAAGCAACCAGCTGAGGTTAGTCGCGCCCGAGAACACGCCGCTCGAAAAGTTCAGTGCGGGGATATTAGCGGCGGTGTAAGTTGCAACGGAAAAGCTTAAAAACATAAATACTCTTCCGGCAGCCGCAGGGTTCACAAGGTTTTTGCCCGTGCCGCCGAACAGCATCTTAACAACCGCTATGGCGAAAATTGCTCCTATAATCACTTCGTAGAAAACTTCGTACCACTTATCGGTGGTGGGAAGTATCAGCGCAAGAATAAGTCCCGTAACTACCGAGGTCAAATCGAACTGCTTTATAAATCTGCGGCAAACGGCTTTCGCGTCCTTGCACTTTTTGGCAAACCCTTTGTTTGCAATAAAGAAGTACACGAACTCCGTAGCCACGCAGGCTATAACAGACATAAGCTCTATCATCAGCGCCTGCCAGCCGAAGAACACAATACCGGCAATTGCCGAAGGCAAAAGCGCAATGCAGACGTCCAACATTATAGAGCGCGTAGTCCGCTTCGACTTGACGTGAGGAGGTGTGGAAATTACAACAGTGTTATCCATAAAATTATCTCCTTGTCCTTGTTATTTATTGTTGCGAAGGGCGGCCTTCGTCTTTCTTATCGCCTGAATTAACGGGCGTTTTGCAGGGCAGATATACTCGCAGGCGCCGCATTCAATGCACGAGAGCGCATTGCCGAGCTTCTGCGCCGTTTCAAAGTCGCCTGCCGCAGAGTAGAACGCCGTATTCATAGGCATAAGATGCATAGGGCAAACGTCCGCGCACATTCCGCAGTTGAGGCAGGGAGTAGGTTCTTCCGCCGCAGCTTCCTTTTCGTCCAGCAAAAGCACGCCGGAGGTCGTCTTATGCGTGTAGTTATCGTAGTTTGCAAGCGCCGTACCCGTCATAGGGCCGCCGTTTATTACCTTTTTAGGGGTAACGGCTTCGCCGCCGCAGTAGTCTATGATTTCGCTAACGGGAGTACCGACCTTAACCAAAAGGTTCTTGGGGTGCTTGACCGCCTTGCCGGAAACGGTAACAACGCCCTCGTAAAGCGGTTTGCCGAGCTCAACGGCCTCGCAAACGGCAAAGCACGTTCCGACGTTGTTGACTATAACTCCGCTGTCCGCAGGCAGCTTTCCAAGCCCTACTTTGCGACCCAAAGTTGCGTAAATAAGCTGTTTTTCGCCGCCCATAGGGTATTTCTTTCTCAGTCTTACGACCTTAACGTCCTCGTACTTCTCGAAAGCGGCAATTGCGTCGGGCTTGTTCGACTCGATGCCGATAACAATGCTCACTCCGCCCAAGGCCTTGGCAAGGTATCTTGCGCCGCGAACGACTTCGTCGGTCTTTTCCAGCATAAGCCTGTGGTCGCGCGTAAGGTAAGGTTCGCACTCTGCGCCGTTTATAACCAGCGTATCAACCGCGGTTTTGGGCGCAAGCTTAACGGCGGTGGGGAAGCCGGCTCCGCCGAGGCCCACAATGCCGCAATCTTTAACTCTTTCCTTAATTTCCTCTGCGGAAGGGTCGGTCAAAGGTTTAAGATAATCCTTTTCGTCCTTGCCGTCGGGCGTAATCACTATAAACTTTTCCATAGCTCCGCCGGCGCCGAGCTCGTCCTTAATCTCCGTAACTTGTCCGCAAACGCTTGCAAACACGTCGGAAGAGATTGCGCCGTCCGCCTTGGCGATAAGCGTGCCTTCTTTAACCGTAGCGCCGACTTCCACAACGGGAACGGCGGGTTTGCCCAGCGACTGCAAGGTTGAAACCTTAACCACGGTCGGCGAGGGCATAACCTCTATGGGACAGCCGCTTGTAAGCGCTTTTGCGTCCTTGGGGTGAACTCCGCCGAAGAAGAATTTTCCGTTAACTGCTTTCAATTCGTACCTCCGTTAATATAAATACACTTAAATTATTTTTTGAATATGACCTTTTCGAACACGCTCTTTGGAACGCCCTTGAAAACCAGCATCGTAACGCCGCCGACAATCGCGCCCGAAAGTATGCCCAAAAGTATAAGGTAGGGCAGGTATCCGAACATCAGAACCGAGCCGGATAAAATCACGAACACCGCGTTCTGCGTGATGTTGTGCGCGACTGCCGCCGCGACCGATACCGCCATAACCGAAATTTTAGGGTACGCGGTATACATCAAAACGGAGGAAACCGCCATTGATACCACGCCGCCCGTAAAGCTGTACAAAAGCGCCGAAACGTTGCCCGCGTAAACCGCACCGAGTAGTGTTCTGAGCGCAACGATTATAAACGCTTCCACAGGTGAGTACATAATAAGCGCCGCAAACGAGAATATGTTTGCAAGCCCCATTTTCGCCCCCGGAATAATGAGCGGAGGGAACAGGCTTTCGATAATAAACATTACGAGGCTCAGCCCTGTAAACATTGCGAGAACCGCAATTTTTTTGGCTGCGTTTTTGCCTGAAACGCCGTGTGTACTCATACGTATCAATTATACACTATTATATAAATAATAGGCAAACAAAAAACTAAATAATTTCACGAAATTTTCAATAAAAAAGGCGGCGGCGCATACTGCGCCGCCGCAAATTAAATTTTATCTTACTACGCGTTTTTCAATAAGCGCTATTATTCCGTACATTCCTCCGGCAAGAAGGCACAAAATAAACGTCGCCGACATAACAAGGTCAAGCTTGAAAACCTGCCCTCCGTAAACTATAAGGTACCCGAGCCCTGCCTTGGATACGATATATTCGCCCATAATCGAGCCTATCCATGCCAGTCCGACGGCAACCTTCAAGGTGTTCATCAGCGCGGGCAGGGAGGCAGGTATAATAAGCTTTCGCAAGGTCGTAATCTTGTTCGCCCCCATAGACTTCATAAGCAAAAGCTTAGTTTTGTCTACCGCGATAAACCCCGCCAGCATATTCATTATGCACACTATTACCGAAACGAGCACGGTCATAAAAATTATCGCGTCGTAGCCCGTGCCTATCCAGATAATAATAAGCGGCCCTAACGCAATTTTCGGCAGCGAGTTCAAAACGACTATATACGGCTCTAAAACCTTCCGTACCATATCGCTTGCCCATAGCACCACGGCAATTGCGTAGCCCAAAATTACCGCAAGCACAAAGCCGGCTATGGTTTCCATTAGCGTTATGCCTATGTGGTAGAACAGCGTTCCGTCGGAATACAGGCTTCCGATAGTCTTTATAACGCGCGAGGGCGAGCTTGTTATAAACGGGTTTACTACTTTAAGCTGTGCAAAAAGTTCCCATATGCCCAAAAGTGCAATCAATATAAAGCAGCGCGAAAGATGTACGATAATCTTCTTTTTCTTTTGCTTTTTCAAATACGCGATATGCTCGCGCGAGTAGTTAGGTTTAATCTTGTTTTTCATAAGGTTTTCCTTTGTTAAAAACGCTTTTACGGCTAAATTCCGAGCTCTTTTCGCAAAATTTCGAACGTTGCCGCAAACTCGCCGCATTCTCTGCGTTGCTTGGGGTTATTTCCGCCGAAGGATATATCGTGCACGGCCACGACCCTCGCAGGCCGCGCCGAAAGCACTACGACCCTGTCGGAGAGCGCAATCGCTTCGGAAATATCGTGGGTAACGAGCAGCGCCGTCTTTTTTTCGCCCTTGATTATTGCCTGCACGTCGTCGCAGACTTCCAGCCTCGTCTGGTAGTCGAGCGCGGAAAACGGTTCGTCGAGCAGCAGTATTTCCGGCTCGGCGGCAAGCGTGCGGATAAGCGCAACTCTCTGCCGCATACCTCCCGAAAGCTGTGAGGGCGTCTTTTTTAAAAAGTCTTTGAGCCCGTACTTTACGGCAAGTTCAATTGCTCTTTCGCGCTTTTCGGGGGTGTTGCGCTTTTTGACTTCCAGCGGCAGAAAAATATTCTGTTCAACGCTCCGCCAGGGGAACAGTGCGTCGCGTTGCAGCATATAGCCGCATTCGCCGTCCTTCCGCACCACCTCGCCGGCGGAGGGCGCCAAAAGCCCTGCCGCAAGCGAAAGAATAGTGGTTTTTCCGCACCCCGAAGGCCCTATAACCGATACGAACTGTCCGTCCTCAACGGTAAAATTCAGGTTGTCGACGGCTGTCGTTTCGCCCTCTTTGGTGTGGTAAGTGTAACAAACGTTCTTAAATTCAAGCATAAACTTCGTTATAAATTTTCTGTGCGGTCTCGGTCAATACAAGGTCGCCGAACTTAACTCTCTTGGAAAGTTCACCTGCACTCTCTATAATGTCCTGCAAGCGGTTAAAGCCGCTCTCTTTCATTGCCATATTCTTAACCCAGGCGTCAATGCCCTTGTAGCTGTCAAGCGAGGTCTTAACGCTGTCGACGGTAGTGTCCGCAAAATATCCAACAATTTTTTCCGCTACGGTCTGACTGTCGTTTTCGTAAACGTATTTAACGCCCTTGGTCACCGCGCGCAGCAACGCTTCAATAACGTCGCCGTGCTTTTCTATATAGCTGCTCTTAGCCATAAAGCAGGTGTAGGGTATCTCGCCAGCAAGCGCGCCGACCGAGCCAACAACGTAACCGCTGCCTGCCTTTTCGTAGTCGGAAGCTACCGGCTCGAACATAGTGCAGTAGTCCGCCGTACCGCCGAGGAATGACGACGTCATAAAGTTAAAGTCGATGTTCGTAATGTAGTTGGGCGTAACGCCGAGCTCTTTCATAACGTACTGGAAAGTCATCATGGGCACGCCGCCGGGTCTGCCTGCAAGTACGTCTTTGCCGTCAAGGCTGTGCCAGTCGAAGTTTGGTTCGTCCGTTCTTCCCACAAGGAAGCTTCCGTCGCGGTTGGTAAGCTGCCCGAACACCTTGGGTGCGTCCTCGTCGCCGCCGATAAGCGTATAAATTGCCGCTTCGGGGCCGCAGAAGCCGATATCCGCCGCGCCGGAAAGCACGGCCGCCATAGTGTTGTTTGCGCCGCCGCCGTTTTCAAGCTCTATCGTATAACCCTCGTCGGCAAAATAACCGAGCGCGTCCGCAAGATACAGCGGAGCATAGAAAACGGAATGCGTAACTTCGTTGATTTTAATAACCTTTTTATCTTTGCCGCAGCCTGCAACCGCAAAAGGGAGCATAAGCGTAAATATAGCGGCAAGTGCAAAGTAAATGAATTTCTTTTTCAAAATAAGTATTTTAAACTCCTTAAAAATTTAATAATACATTTTATGCGTTCAATAATTGTGTTTGACAACCCAATGACTTTTGTTTTATAATTACAAAGTATAAACGGAGCGAATATTTATGGAAAAAACTTATAACCCTAAGGATTTCGAAGACAGATTATATAAGGAATGGGAAGAGGGCGGCTGTTTCAAGGCCGTTCGCGACGATAAAAAAGTCCCCTTCACGGTAATGATGCCTCCGCCCAACATAACGGGACAGCTTCATATGGGCCACGCCATGGACGAAACCATGCAGGACACCGTAATCCGTTTCAAGCGCATGCAGGGCTATTGCGCGCTCTGGCTTCCGGGCACCGACCACGCGTCTATTGCCACCGAGGTCAAAATTGTCGAGCAAATGAAAAAGGAAGGCCTCACAAAGCAGAGCGTCGGCCGCGAAGGCTTTTTAAAGCGCGCCTGGGAGTGGAAGGATAAGTACGCCGGCAGGATAGTCGAGCAGCTTAAAAAGCTCGGTTCTTCCTGCGACTGGTCGCGCCTTACCTTCACCATGGACGAAAAATGCTCCAAAGCCGTCCGCGAGGTATTCGTAAATTTATACAACAAAAAACTTATTTACAGGGGCAGCCGTATAATAAACTGGTGTCCCGAATGTAAAACCGCGCTTTCGGATGCGGAAGTTATCTACGACGAGGAAAACGGCTTCTTCTGGCATATCAATTACCCCGTGGAGGGAGAGGATATCTGCCTCGAAGTTGCAACCACCCGTCCCGAAACTATGTTCGGCGATACTGCGGTTGCGGTCAATCCAAACGATAAACGCTATAAGCACCTTATCGGCAAAAACGTAATACTTCCCGTTGTTGGCAAGGCAATACCAATCGTCGGCGACGAGCACGCGGATATGGAGTTCGGCACGGGCTGCGTAAAAATCACCCCAGCGCACGACCCCAACGACTTCGAGGTCGGGCTTCGCCATAACCTGCCCGTAGTCAAGGTCATGAACGACGACGGCACTATGAACGAGCTTGCGGGCAAGTTCGCTGGCCTCAACAGGTACGAATGCCGCAAGCAGCTTGTCGAAGAGCTTAAAGCAAACGGCAGCCTCGTCAACGTAAAACCGCACGTCCACAACGTCGGGCATTGCTACCGCTGCAATACCACGGTAGAGCCTATCGTTTCCAAACAGTGGTTCGTAAAAATGGAAGGGCTTGCCCGCCCTGCGATAAACGCGGTTATAGATAAAAAAATTACGTTCGTTCCCGAACGCTTCGCAAAGATATATTACAACTGGATGGAGAACGTCAAAGACTGGTGCATTTCCCGTCAGCTTTGGTGGGGTCACCGCATACCCGTATGGTACTGCGGCGACTGCGGAAAAGAGATTTGTGCCAAGGTAGACCCCCATGTATGCCCCGTTTGCGGCAGTTCCAACCTCTCTCAGGACGAGGACGTCCTCGATACCTGGTTCTCCTCGGCGCTGTGGCCGTTCTCGACTTTGGGCTTCCCCGACGACACTTCCGATTTGGAATATTTCTATCCCGGCGACGTGCTTGTAACGGGTTACGATATAATCTTCTTCTGGGTTGCCAGAATGATTTTCTCGGGGCTCGAACATATGCGCAAAGTGCCCTTCCGCGACGTTTTAATTCACGGCCTTGTCCGTGACGAAAAGGGCAGAAAGATGTCCAAATCCCTCGGCAACGGCGTTGACCCGTTGGAGGTTATAGAAAAATACGGCGCGGACAGTTTAAGGTTCTCGCTCTTGCAGGGCGTAGCCCCCGGCAACGATACGCGCTACTCCGACGCCAAGGTCGAAGCCTGCCGCAACTTCATGAACAAAATCTGGAACGCCAGCCGTTTCGTTATATCCAACGTAGAGGGAAAAGAGATAAAACCGCTTTCCGAAGTTCGGCTTTCCCCTGCCGATAAATGGATAATATCCAGGCTGCAATCGTCCATACGCGACGTAACGCTCACGCTCAATAAATTCGAGTTCGGTATAGCCTGCCAGATTATGTACGACTTTATGTGGTCGGACTTCTGCGACTGGTATATTGAGCTGGTTAAGCCCGTACTATACGGCGACGACGAGGCAAAACGCAGCGCGGCTATCTCAGTTTTAACATTCGTTTTGGAGAACGCGTTAAAGCTTCTGCACCCGTTCATACCGTTTATTACCGACGAAATTTACCGCAATATCCCCGGCACGAACGGAACTATAATGACGCAGGAATTCCCCCGTTACAACTCCAAGCTCGCGTATAAAAAGGACGCGCAGGTGTTCGGCGGAGTAATGGAAGTTATAAAGGCGGTTCGTGCGGCCAAAACCGAGCTTGACTGTCCGCCCTCGCGTAAGGTCGGTTTATATATTGCAACCGAAAGCAAGCGGCTCATTTCGGCTAATCAGGACAGCATTTTGAAGCTTGCCGGAGCAAAGGAAATTCACTTTGTTACCGAGGCTGCGGAAGCCGGCGAAAACGTAGTTACCAAGGTTGTTTCCATAGGCACGATTTATATCCCCATGGGCGAGCTTGTAGACCTTGAAAAGGAAAAGATAAGGCTGGAAGGCGAGCTTGAAAAAGTTACCGCGGAAATCCGCCGCGCCGACGGCAAGCTCAACAACCAGGGCTTCGTAGGTAAAGCTCCCAAAAAGCTTGTAGACGAGGAGCGCGCCAAACTCAATAAGTATATCGAAATGCGCGAAAAAATCTTAAATCAACTCAAAACTCTGTGATATTCGGGGGTCTATTTAAACAATGGCTAAGAAAAGTTCCTACAAAAAGGCTGTAAAAACGGCAAAAAAGCATCCCAACTTAGCGCTTGCAATAGCAATAATAATCATAATTATCGTTGCGGCAATTATAATCGGTTGGGTGCTACGCCCCGATATATACCACAATTACCTTAATATAGGCGGCCATAAATGGAGCGAGTGGGAAACCGTTAAGGAAGCAACCTGCGGTAACGGCAGTAAGAGCCGCGAGTGCCTGTATTGCGGCGAAACAGATGACGAGGTTATCAAGGGCAGCGGCCTCCACAATATCGACGAAGATACGGGAATATGTGCCGTTTGCGCGTATAACAGCCGTGCGCAGGAGCTTTCAATTCACTTTTTGGAACTCGGCAACAAATACACTGGCGACTGTACCTTAATCAAGTGCGGTAAAACAGAAGTTCTAATTGACGCAGGCTCGCGCAAGGACAGCGCGGCAACGATAAAAGCCTACGTCGACCAGTACTGCGAGGACGGTATTCTGGAATACGTAATCGCAACTCACGCTCATCAGGACCATATCGCAGGTTTTGTAGGTTCGTCCGTAAAGGGCGGCAGAACGGGTATTCTGTATCAGTATCAGGTCGGTACGCTTATCCAGTTTGCAGGCACGAACTCAAATACGCAGATTTACAAAGATTACTGTAAAGCGGTAGAGTACGCAAAGGGTAACGGCACAACCGTTTACACGGCAAAGCAGTGCTGGTACCAGACCGACGGCGCTAAAAAGCAATACTTCCTTGACGAAGCTCAGACCGTTTCAATGAATATACTTTATCAGCGCTATTACGACGAAAAGACCAACGACGAAAACGACTACTCCGTATGTATGCTGTTGACGCAGAATATGGGAACTCAATCGTTCAACTATCTGTTTACGGGCGATTTAGAAGAAAAGGGCGAAAGCAGTCTTGTAGATAAAAACGTCCTGCCGCAAGTCGAGCTTTTCAAGGGCGGACACCACGGCAGTTATACCGCAAGTACTACTAAACTGTTAAACGTAATAAGGCCCAGAAACGTCGCGGTTTGTTGCTGTTGCGGCACGACCGAGTATACGTCAAACCCGGAAAATACTTTCCCCTCGCAAGCGTTTATAGACCGCGTATCGGTGCACACCGACAATATTTACTGCACCACGCTCATGGTCGATTACGACAAAGGCAAGTTTACCTCTATGAACGGCAACATAGTTTTCTACACGGAGAACAGCGAGCTGAAAGTGGACTGTTCGAACAACGATATAATACTTAAAGACACCGACTGGTTCAAAGCAAACCGAACTTGGAACGGAAAATAAAAGCATGGCGGCTTCTAACAGGAAGCCGTCATTTAAATTTTTTTACTAAATTTGAAGCAAAATAGATGTAATAAGTAAATGGAAAATTCATGTAATTCCATTGCTTTTAATTATATAATGTTGTATAATAGAAACTGTATAGTTCTGTTACCACGGAAGATTAGTTATGTTTACAGAAAATAATAAATTTAAAAAATTTGAAAAAAAAGTTTGGTTATCTTCTCCTACTATGCACGGAGATGAACTTCACTGGATGACAGATGCATTCAATAAAAATTGGATGTCAACAGTCGGCGAAAATATCAATGAAGTAGAACGTATAGTTGCCGAAAAAATCGGCTGTAAATATGCAGTCGGGCTTGCAACAGGTACTGCTTCCTTGCACTTAGCAATGAAGCTTGCTGGTATCAGATGCGGAGATAAAGTTTTCTGCACTGATATGACTTTTTCCGCAACGCTTAACCCTGTTGTTTATGAGGGCGGTTTGCCTATATTTATCGATACCGAACGCGATACTTGGAATATGGACCCAGTTGCGCTTGAAAAAGCGTTTAAAATGTATCCCGAAGTAAAGCATATTGTGGTTGCAAACCTTTATGGCGTGCCTGGGAAAATGGACGAAATACGTAAGATTGCGGATAAATATGGTGCAGTTATTATAGAAGATGCTGCTGAGTCTTTCGGAGCAACATATAAGGGAAAGCAAACCGGTTCGTTCGGTAATATAGGTATTATCAGTTTTAACGGCAACAAAATTATTACGGGTTCAGCAGGCGGTATGCTGTTAACGGATGATTTGGAGCAGGCAAACAAAGCTCGCAAATGGTCTACGCAAAGCCGTGAAAATGCTCCTTGGTATCAGCACGAAGAACTGGGATATAATTATCGAATGAGCAATGTGGTTGCTGGCGTCGTTCGCGGACAGCTGCCTTATCTTGAAGAACACATTGCTAAAAAGCGAGCAATTTACGAAAGATATAAAAAAGGGTTTAAGGGTTTACCCGTTACAATGAATCCTTATGACGAAAAAAATTCCGTTCCCAACTTTTGGCTTTCCTGCTTACTGATTGACAAAAAAGCAATGTGCAAACAGGTAAGGGGAGAACTGGAAGCTTGCTATATTAAGGAACTAGGCAAGTCTTGTCCTACGGAAATTTTAGAAACCCTTGCAAGTTATAATGCGGAGGGCAGACCTATCTGGAAGCCTATGCATATGCAGCCTATTTTCAGAATGAATCCGTTTGTTACGCGAGAGGGCGATGGCAGAGGGAAAACCAATGCCTATATTGCAGGTAGTGGTACAGATGTAGGAATGGATATTTTTAATCGCGGTTTATGCTTGCCGTCGGATATTAAAATGACGGAAGAAGAGCAGAATAAGATAATTGAAATTATAAGGGCTTGCTTTGACTAATGAAAGAGTTTTTTGAAAACCTTATTTCCACTTGGTGGGGAATTTTAATAATTTGTTTGGTTTGCGTTGTCGTATGGATATTGCTTTCCTCATTACTGTATAGGCCATTCTTTAAACGCTTTTACGATATTGTTTTAAGCGGACTTGCATTAATTGTTTTTTCGCCGCTTTTAGTTGTTTTGATTGTAGTCGGCGCAATAAAAATGAAAGGTAATCCGTTCTTTACGCAGCTCCGTCCGGGCAGAAGAAAGAAACTGTCAAAGAAG
>JAAUYR010000073.1 GCA_014805025.1 Clostridia bacterium
CGGCGGAGAGAACGAATCTGTCCCTGTTATCCCATTTCGGGTTTTTGTAGCTGAAATTCAAAAAGTCAGCAAAAACCTCGTAACCTATGGGCGCTGCACCGAGGCATATGCCGGGGTGGCCCGAGTTTGCCTTTTGAATGGCTTCTGCGGACAGAATTCTTATCGTGTCTACGCTTTTTTTGGCAATGGACATTATTTTTCTCCTTTAATCGTAATTGAATTTTTTAAGTTTTGTGTATCTAAAAAGGCGTAACCGTTTAATATTTTCAAAAGTTCTGCCTTTGTTTTATTATTTCCGCCCGTAAAATTACTTTCGAAGTTTATAGGCATAACCGGGTCGTGCACGCTCATTCTCAGAATAAACGTTCCGCTTTCAAGCCCTATCTTTACGCCCTCGTAATTGTCGGGAGCAAGCCGCATGTTTTCGCTTTTCTCGGCAAGCGCTTTTAAGTCCTCAATGACTTTTGCGCCCTCTTTTTTGAAGTCCGTGCTGTTTTTATTAAAGCCGAGCCTTACTTCGCATTCTTCGGCAGGCCGCTTCAAATCTGAGATTACCGATGTCAAGTCTTTCTTTGCAAGGCTTATCAAAAGCTTTACAATAAGGTACGCGCCGTCGTCCAGATAATAATTTTCCTTAAACGCCGCGTGTCCGCTCGTTTCAATGGCGAGGGGGGAGTAAACTCCGCTTTCGTTAAGCTCCTTGCACTTGTCAATAACGTTGCGGTAACCGCGCATATATCTTAAATGCTTTCCGCCGCGGCTTTCGATAAACTCGGTCAAAGCGTCGCTCGTAACGCTGTCGGTTACGATAGTTCCGGGCTTTTCTTCCAATAGTATGCCCGAAATTAAAGCAATTAACGAATTTCTGTTTATTTCTTCGCCGTCCGCGTTCACGCAGGCCGCTCTGTCAACGTCGGTATCGAAAATAATACCGAAATCGGCCTTATTTTTTATGACCGCACGGGAGAGGCTGTCAATTGCCTCTTTGTCCTCGGGGTTGGGGATATGGTTTGGGAAGCGCCCGTCGGGCTCTAAAAACTGGCTTCCGCTTATATCCGCGCCCAGCGGCTTTAAAACCTTTTCTGCAAAGAATCCGCCTGCGCCGTTGCCCGCGTCAACTATAATCTTTTTGCCCTTTAACGGGAGCTTGCCGCATTCTTTAACGACTTTATCTACTAAAATCGCCGAGTACTCGTCCATAAACGGGCTTTCACCGTACTCGCCCGAGCCGCTTACAAATTCTCCGCTTTCGGCAAGTTCCAGAACTTCGTCAATATCCTTGCCGTCAAGACCGCCTTCGGGGGTGAAAAACTTCAAACCGTTTCTGTCGTACGGCATGTGCGAGGCGGTAATCATTATTGAAGCGTCAAGGCCCGTTCGCTTTTGTAGCAATATGAACATAGAGGGGGTCGAAGAAAGCCCCGTATACACAACGTCGCCGCCGCTTGAAAGTATAGCTTGTTTTACAAGTCCGCAAATCCTCGGCGCGGAAATTCGGCTGTCGTTGCCGAGCGCGATTTTTAAGTTTGTTTTGCCCGTTTTAAGGGTCAGCCACTTGTAAAAAGCCTTGCTGATTTTTGTTACTGCTTCGTCTGTAAGCGTCACGGGAGCGTTGTCACCGACGGCAACTCCGCGGACGTCCGTTCCGCTTTTTAGTTTTTTAAGATTTTCTTTCGGCATATACGAACTAATTATACTATAATTCGCCGTTTATTACAAGTGTTTAATAATAATTAATATCAACTTTTTTCTCGGATAAACTTGCTCAAAAATCTTTATTTTTAGCTTTTAATATGGTATAATTACTGGGATTATCAAAAAAAGAGGCAAATTATGGCAAAGGAAAATTTCGTTGAACAGATAGCCGATATCGAAAAGGACTTTCCGCAGTGGTATACCGACGTTGTTTTAAAGACCAAACTCGTCGATTACGGCCCGGTTAAGGGCACTATGGTTATCCGTCCTTACGGCTATGCTATTTGGGAGAACATACAAAAGGAGCTTGATGCACGCTTCAAGGCTACGGGACATCAGAACGCGTATTTTCCGCTTCTTATTCCCATGAACTACTTTACCAAGGAGGCGGAGCACGTCGAAGGCTTCGCGCCCGAGGTCGCGGTAGTTACTCACGCCGGCGGCGAAGAGCTTGCCGAGCCGCTTGCAATAAGGCCGACTTCCGAAACCATTTTCGGCAGTATGTATTCAAAGTGGCTGCAATCTTACAGAGATTTGCCCATTTTAATAAACCAGTGGGCCAACGTCATGCGCTGGGAAAAGACGACTCGGCCTTTCCTGCGCACCTCCGAGTTTTTATGGCAGGAGGGACACACCGCGCACGCAACCGAAGAGGAAGCGGTCGAAGAAACAATGAAAATGCTCGGCGTGTATAAGGAGTTTGCCGAAAACTGTCTTGCAATACCCGTAATCTGCGGCAAAAAGACGGAAAAAGAAAAGTTTGCCGGCGCGGTTGCAACCTTCGGTATGGAAGCAATGATGAAGGACGGCAAAAGCTTGCAGGCGGGTACGACGCACTTCCTCGGTCAGAACTTTGCAAAGGCATTCGATATTAAATACCTCGATAAGGACGGCGCGCAGAAGTACGCGTATACTTCAAGCTGGGGCGTTTCCACAAGACTTATAGGCGCGCTTATAATGGCTCACGGCGACCAGCGCGGACTTGTGCTTCCGCCCGTAGTCGCACCCACGCAGGTCGTAATAGTGCCCATAGCCGCTAAAAAGTCCGGCGTTATGGAAAAGTGCGCCGAAGTAAAAGCTCTGCTTGAAAAAGCCGGAGTTCGAGTAATTCTCGACGAAACGGACAACAGCCCCGGCTGGAAGTTCAACGAGTGGGAAATGAAAGGCGTGCCCCTGCGCATAGAGTTAGGCCCTCGCGATATCGAGGCCGGCAACGCGCTGATATTCCGCAGAGATACTTTGGAAAAGTCCGAATATAAACTTGAAAATATCGTTGCCGAGACCCAAAGCCTTTTAAAGACCGTTCAAAGCGATATGCTTGAAGCGGCAAGGGTAAGGCGCGATAGCCGCATAGTTTACGCAAACGACTTGGCAGGCATATTAAAAGGAGTGGACGGCGGCAACTTCGTAAAGGCGGGCTGGTGCGGCTGCCGCGAGTGCGAGGATAAAATCAAGGTGGAAACCGCCGCAACCGCAAGAGTTTACGCAGAGGGCGAAACGAGCAAGACCTGCGCCGTCTGCGGCAAAAGAGCAAAACATACCGTGATATTCGCAAGAGCGTATTAATAAAAAGCGGCGGACTTCGTTACGAAGTCCGCCGCTTTTTTTATTTCAGATATTTTTTCAAATCTTCGGCGCGGTTTACTCTTTCCCAGCTGAGACCGCTTTTCCCGAAATGCCCGTAGGCCGCCGTTGCCGAATAAACGGGCGCAAGCAAGCCGAGCGTTTCAATAATGGAGTAGGGGCGCAAATCGAATTCTTTAACGATTATATCGGCAATTTCGCCGTCCGTGAGCTTTCCCGTGCCGAATGTATCGACGAATACCGAAACGGGTTCGGCAACGCCTATCGCGTAGGCAACCTGCAACTCCACTTCGTCGCAAAGTCCGCTTGCAACCAGGTTTTTGCAGATGTACCTTGCCATATACGCAGCCGAGCGGTCAACCTTCGTCGCATCCTTGCCGGAAAAAGCTCCGCCGCCGTGCGCGCATCTTCCGCCGTAGGTATCGACTATAATCTTTCTGCCCGTAAGTCCGCTGTCGCCCTCGGGGCCGCCAATTTCAAACCTGCCCGTCGGGTTAATAAAATATTTGGTCTGTCCGTCGAGGAGCGTCGGCGGCACGATTTCTTTTATAACGTATTTAATTATATCCTCTTTGAGCTTGTCCTGCGTAACCTTGGTGTTGTGCTGTGCGGAAACGACTATAGTATCAACGCGCTTGGGAGTTTTTCCGTCGTACTCAACGGTCACCTGGGTCTTGCCGTCGGGGCGAAGATAGGGGAGAGTACCCGACTTTCTCACTTCCGCAAGCTTTATTGCAAGCTTGTGCGCAAGCGCTATCGGAAGCGGCATAAGCTCCTCGGTCTCGCGGCAGGCGTAGCCGAACATCATACCCTGGTCGCCGGCGCCCAAGCGGTCAACGCCCATTGCAATGTCCGGGCTTTGGCTATGTATGGCAACGTCGATTTTGCACTTGTCAAACGCGAAAGCCCCGTGAATATATCCCACTTTCTCAATAGTCTGCCTTGCAATTTTCTCGTAATCGACCTTGGCAAAGGTTGTAACCTCGCCCATAATAAGCAGCCTGTCGTAAGCCGCGCAGCACTCAACCGCGCACCTTGCGTTTTTATCAATCTTTAAAATTTCGTCGACTATCGCGTCGGAAATCTGGTCGCAGAGTTTATCGGGATGCCCTTCGGTAACGCTTTCACTTGTAAAAAATTTTCTCATAACAAAGTTCCTTTATAAAAGTAAAACCCCACGTCAGCCGTGGGGCGCAAAAACAATATTTCCCCATCGGTTCGGCGTTAGCACCTTGCATTGCAGGTTGCTGTGTGGTCGCAGGGCCGTTCCCTCGCACACTCTTTATAGGTTTACTCAATTATAATACGCGCATCAAAATATGTCAAACAAAAGTTGCATTTGTTTGCGGTATTTATTATAATATCGTTATGAATTGTACGCAGTGCCCCGTTGCCTGCAACGCCGCCCGTCCCGAAAGCAAAGGCGCGTGCGGAGTGGGGGGGATAAAAATTGCAAAATACTATCTTCACCCGTTCGAAGAACCTCCGGTGTCTTTTAAAAACGGCAGCGGCTGTATCTTTTTTTGCGGCTGTTCGTTAAAGTGCGCGTTTTGCCAGAACTACGAACTTTCCCGTAATCAGCGCGGTAAAGAAATAACCGTGCAGCAGCTTGCCGACGTTTTCAAACAGCTTGAAGACATGGGTGCGGAAAACATCAATTTAGTCAACCCGACCCATTATTTAAGGGATATTATGGGGGCAATCGAGCTTTACCGCCCCAAAATCCCCGTAGTTTACAACACCCACGGCTACGAAACGATAGAGGCTTTGCGACTTGCCGACGGGTTTGTAGATATATATTTGACCGACTTAAAGTTTATCGACCCGGCGCTATCATCGCGATATACCGCGCGTAGCGACTACGCTAAATTCGCTTTACCGGCAGTCCGTTTTATGGCGGAAAAACCTTATAAAGAGCGCCCCGACGGCAAAATGCTATCGGGCTGTATCGTTCGTCATCTCATTTTACCGCTTGCCGCCTACGACAGTGTAGAGGTGGTAAAATTCGTTGCAACGCTCAAAAAAGACGTTCGGTTTTCGCTTATGAGCCAGTACACACCGTTCGGGGATATTCAAAACTTTAAGGAATTGCAAAGGCGGATAACCCGTCGTGAGTACGAAAGAGTGCTCGAAGCCGTGCGTGCCGCAGGTCTTGAAAACGTGTTTTTACAGGACTTTGAAAGCGCAAGCGAGAACTATATCCCCAAGTGGGATTTCTAAAAAACAATGATTATTACACTTGAAAACGCCGCGTTTTCATACGGCGACAATTTAATATTTTCGGACGTGAATTTTGCCGTGAACGAGGGCGAAAGAGTAGGGCTTATCGGCGCTAACGGCGAGGGCAAAACTACGCTTATTCGGCTCATATGTGGGGGGATATTGCCCGATAGCGGCAAAGTTTTACGCAAGAACGGCGCAAAAATAGGGTATCTTGAACAGAGCGGCGGCTATACCAGCGGTAACACCGTCTACGGCGAAATGCTCGAAGTTTTCTCCGCCGAGTTTGCCGCAATTGAAAAGCTTGCCGCACTTTCTCAAAAGCTTTCCGAAGCCGAGTACGGCTCGCGAGAGTATGCGGCAATTTCCTCGCAGATTGAGAGCGTAAACGGCTATATCGCCTCGCACGACTGCTACAATGCGGAAGTTAAAATAAAAACCGTTTTAAACGGTATGGGTTTTTCGGGCAAGTACGAACAAGTAGTGGATACTATGTCGGGCGGCGAAAAAACGCGGCTTAAACTTGCAAGGCTTTTATTGGAAGAGCCAGACCTGCTAATTCTTGACGAGCCTACGAACCACTTGGATATAACCACGCTGTTCTGGCTTGAAGACTATCTTGCAACGTTTAAAGGCGCAATTTTAACGGTTTCGCACGACAGATATTTTTTGGATAAAATCTGTAACCGAATTTTAGAAATCGAAAATAAAAAGCTTTTGTCATTTACGGGCAACTACTCTAAATACAAGGTTTTAAAGGCGGAACTCAACGCGCGGCTTTTAAAGGAGTACGAAGCCCAGCAGGAAGAACGCGCCAAATTGCAGGACTACGTTGACAGAAACATCGTCCGCGCAACCACGGCAAAGTCGGCGCTTTCAAGGGTGAACAGGCTAGAACGAATGGAAATTTTGGAAAAGCCGTATACTCCGCCCAAAGCTCCGCACTTTAAATTCACCTACGAGGTAAGCCCGTACGAAAACGTGCTAACGATATCGGGCTTAAACCTTGAAATAGGCGGTAAACGGCTTATATCAGGGGGGCAACTTAACATAAAGCGCGGCAAAAAGGTTGCGCTTGTCGGCGAAAACGGCACGGGCAAAACCACGCTTTTAAACGAGATACTCCGTGGCAATAATAAAAGCATAGAGCTTGGCCGGTACGTAAATATCGCTTTTTACGACCAGGAGGGCAAAAACCTGAACGGCGAAAATACCGTAATGGCGGAACTCTGGGACAGGCATCTGGGGCTTACGCAAACGGAAGTGCGCTCGGCGCTTGCGCGCGCAGGGCTGTTCGAAGAGGATATGCAAAAGATAGTAAAGACGCTTTCGGGCGGTGAACGCGCCAAGCTTGCGCTCAGCATTCTGGAAAGCGAAAAGGGCAACTTTCTTTTACTTGACGAGCCCACGAACCACCTTGATTTGCCTGCGCGAGAAAGTCTTGAAAGCGCTTTAAAGGAATTTGACGGCACGCTTTTGTTCGTTTCTCACGACAGATATTTTATTTCCGCGCTTTCCGAAACGGTTGCGGAAATTGAGGATAACAAGCTTTCGACCTACGACGGCGGTTACGATTTTTATACCGCCGAGAAGAAGCGTCAAAAAGAAGAGCGTCTGCGCGCCGAGCAGGAGCAGGAGTTCAAAAAGCGCAAAGAGGCGGAAAACTTATCGTACCGCTCGAAGAAAGAGCGCGCCGAAGAAGCCAAACGAAAGGAGCGAATAAAGCAGATTGAGGCGGATATATGCCGCAACGAAGCCGAAGAAGCGCGGCTTAACGACGAGCTAGCCGACCCTGCGAACGCGGCGGATTATAAAAAAGTGCAGCAAATTACAACCGAGTTACAGCAAATAAAAATTACTCTCGACGGGCTTTACAAAGAGTACGAGGAAGTGCTATAATAGAGATATGGATAATAATCAAACCGAAATAGAAAAGGACGAAACCTCTGAAAAGCAGGTCGTCCGTCATACCATAACCGCGGAGGAAACGTTCACGCTTGCAAAGGACGTTTTCGATTTGCGCTGTTTTATTAAAAACGTCTACAACAACCGCGCGGTTATTGCGCGCAGACTCAACGTTTTAACGCTGTCTATAAGCACTGCGTTTACGCTTTTGTACGCGGCTTACGTTATTTTTACCGCGCTTACAACCAAGCTTAACTTAAACCTTGAAATTGTCTTGTACTCGCTTTTGGGCGTTTACGTGGCGCTTTTTATAGTGCTGCTCATAATAACGGCTTGCAGCAGCCGCGCCAAAACAAAAAACCTGCGAAGAATAAAACGCGCCCTTGCTGTATTCAAAATACTCGTCAGGCTTTCGTCTATCGCGATTTCGATAGCGGCGATAGTGCTCACGAGCGTCGGCGGCGAACTGGAAGCTTCGAGCATGGCTTTGAACGTAGTTATTATCGTCTTTTCGATAATAATGCTGATAATTCAGGTTCTGCCGCTTCTGTTCGGCGGACTCGGTAAAATGGTGCGCTGGTTACTTTCGCCCGTAAACAAAAAATACCGCTTTGCAACGGTAGCTTTGGAGTGGTACGAGCTTACGGTTTCCGGCTCGGATATGGGCAACGTAAAAAAGGTTTCAAGCCGTTATTTCGAGGATATAGGGGCACTAATCGACAATTATCTTGTGCCTGCGCTCGGTAAAAAGTATATAAATTCTATAAAGCCGGCGGCGCTTTTAAACGTAGTTAACCGCGCGGAAGAAAGCGACAAGCCCGTGCTGGAAGGTGTATTGAAGAACCTGTTCAATTATGCAACCGAACGCGGCTACGTAACATTCGACCCCTGCAAAGATTTGAATTTTTCGGGAAGCGTCGAGGAAGAGGAAAAGCCCCCCAAGCCCACAATGAAAGGCAGGCTTTTAAAGATGGGTCAAAAGATAGGCAAATCGATGCTGGATAAATATATCAACGGTTCGACCGAAGAGAATAAATAAAAATAAACCGCCGCCCAACCGGGCGGCGGTTTTATTATTTTCTGTCAACGAGTTCATCAAGCGAAATTTCAAAATAGTCCGCTAAGGCAATAAGCTGCGCAATGGAAGGCTCGCAATAGCCCGTTTCCCAGTGCGAAATTGTTTTAAGCGTGGTATTCACGTTTTTGGCAAGCTCGTTTTGACCTATATTTTTAATTTTA
>JAAUYR010000074.1 GCA_014805025.1 Clostridia bacterium
ACATTAAAAGCAGCGATACGAACTGCGGAACGGCTATCGTCATAATGAGAATGGTGCGCCACAGCTTTTTGAACTTTATGCCTTTCTTGTTTATGAGAATTGCAACTATCATACCGAGTATATAGTTGGAGAACGTTGCAAAGAACGCCCAGATAACCGTCCATAACAGGATTTTTCCGAACGTCATAGTAAACGAGCCGGCCGTAGACATACCGCCGCCGAGCACCGCCATAAAGTTTTCGAAGCCGACCCAGGTAAACAGACTTGCCGGGGGCATGTGCGCCATATCGTAGTTGGTAAACGCTACGAAAATCATGAACAGTATCGGGAAAATCGTGAATACCGTAAGTCCCAGAAGGGGTATGGTTAAAAGCGTTTTGTGATACTGCTCGTTTACGAACGCGCGCATATCCTGCTTAGCCGTGGCAAGGGGCTGCTTTGCCTCTTCCCTCAGCTGAGTTGCGTATGCCGATTTAACGTTCTGATACCACGCGTAAGCAAAAGCAAATATAAAAAGAATGGTTAAAAGACCGTACAACAGAATGAGCAAGCTGTTGTCGCCCTCGGTATACTCGTAAATGCCCGTTACGGGGTTTAAGAACTCGCCACGGGTATGTTCGCCGAGCGTTCCGAAAAGCGCAAGGTACTTCCAACCGAAAAGTCCGAGATAAAGCGCGAACAGAAGCTCGAAAATAAGGAAGGTCACTCCCCTTAAAATCTGTTTGCGCGCAAGTTGCGAAAAGCCCATTACCACAAACGAGGTACGGGTTTTCCAGTCGCCGTATTTAGCCGCCTTGCCGATAGTTAAAAAACAGCCCTTTAAGTCGAGCCAGAACTTTATTGCAAGAGCGGGGATTGTCTTTTTGAAAAAATTTAAAAAAGCCGTCGGAATTTTTTTGAAAAAGCTGACGAATTTGTAGCAGAATTTCTCCCAACCGCTCATTTTAAGGTAATCTAATTCGGTTACGGGTTGCGTCATAATTTCTCCCCTTCAAAATTTTATAATTTGGGGCAAAGCGGACTTTGCCCCAAATTCAATTATCTTAATTTACGCTTTAAGAGCTTCTACTAATTTCGTTATCTTTTCGGAAAGGTTATCGGAAGTAGTCTTTTTGCCGTAGATATCGGTACCGAAAGCTTCCATCGACGACCAGTACGAAGGAGGAAGCGAATCCTGAATTTTAGCATGAGGCATCTGTGCTTGAAGCGCAGCAAGCGCGATGTTGGACTGTACTTTCGACAAAGCCGCAACGGTCTTGTTGGACGGGCCGGTGCCGAGGGTATCGAATCTCTTTTCCTGCATCTTTTCGCCGGAGAGGTAAGCCGCAAGCTGATGAGCTTCCGCAAGGTGCTTAGAGGTCGGGTTTACGCCGTAAAGCTTGAAGCCCGAGAACGATTTAATCTGATAATCTTTATCAGTCAAAGTGCTGTGATAGGTGGGAAGCTTGGTTGCGCCGTAATTCTCGCCGAGCTTTTCGGACATTTCCTTTGCCTTCCAGGTACCGGAAACGCACGCACCGAACTTTTTATCGGAAAGGTACGAGGAAATAACGGTATCGTCGCCGTTCTTGAAACCCTCGTGAGCGTTAAGCTCTATAAGCGCCTGACCGCCGATTTCGCCGTAGGTATAATTAACGCCGGTGGGCTTCTGGTCGAAGTCGCAGTTGATGCTGTCAACGAGCGAACCGTTCCAGTTAATGGTATAGTCGCCGCCGGCGCCGTAAATGAACGAGCCAACGTACCAGCTGTTATCTATATCGAAAATGAAGTACTTGCCGGCATCCTCGCAAGCCGCCAAAACGCCTTCGAGGGTCTGAGCCTGCGTTTCGCTGATTACCGATTTATCGTAATACATAAAGAAGCCGTTATCCGACGCATACGGATACGCGTACTGCACGCCGTCAACCTTGCCGGATGCAACCGAGTCCGCATCGTTTTCAGCAGCAACCTTAGCCGCAGCTTCGTCGCCCAGACGGGCAAGCGCGCCTATGGTTTTAAGGTTCATAAGCTGGTCGTTAGCGAATGCGTAAACGTCCGCACTTGCCGCAACGTCCTTGCTGAGGTTTGCGTAAGCGTCAGCCTCGCTGACTACGCCGAAGTTGATTTCATACTTGAAATCGGGGTTTTCTTCAAGGAACGAAGCCACCATTTCTTTGAGCATGGCCTGCTGCTCCGAAGGGCCCCAAAGGGTTATACCCTTGTCTCCGCAAGCCGTAAGGCCTGCCGTTGCGCCTACGGTCAAAGCGCCGCAAGCAAGTAAAGAAAGTATACGTTTTTTCATCATTTTTCCTCCAAATGGTTTTTTACGTTTTTATATTAACGGATATAAGTCCGTTTTAAACTCTGCCGGATTCCGAAGCTATACGCCCTAAAAACTCGTGCGTTTGTCCGTCGAAATCTTCCTCAATAAACCGCCAGCTCCAATTCTTGTCGGAAACGGTCGAAGGCAGGTTTATTCTCGCTTCGCCGCCCATTGCTTTCAAATCCCAGAAAGGAATTATCGCCGTATCCGCTTTTGATTTAAACGCAAGCTCCACAACGCTTCTACACATCGTTTCCGCCGAGGTCAAGTCCGCCTCGAACCCGAGCATTGCGCACTGTTCCGAAAGGTCTTTTCTGTAAACCTGCAAGGCGTTTTCGTCCAAATCCTCTATATACTGCCTTATGGGCATATTGTCGTGAGTGCCCGTATAGCAAACGAAGTTTTCGGTATAGTTTGAAGGCTTGTGCTCGTTATAGCCCATTCCGTCAAAGGCGAATTCCAGAACCTTCATTCCGGGATAGCCTACGTTTTTCATAAGCCGACGCACGCCGTCGTCTATCACGCCGAGGTCTTCCGCAACGATATTCAAATCCAGCTTGTCGGCAAACAAATCTTCCTTAGGTCCGTCGAACCATTTACCGTTACGCGCGGTCGTTTCGCCCAAGGGCACTTCGTAATATCTGTCGAAACCGCGGAAGTGGTCAATGCGCAGACTGTCAAACAGCTTAAAACACCTTGAAATGCGCTCGTTCCACCACTTAAAATTGTCGCCGCGCATCTTCGGCCAGTCGTAAACGGGGTTGCCCCAAAGCTGACCGTCCTCCGTAAACCCGTCGGGCGGACACCCGGCAACGCCCACGGGGGTACGTTTTTCGTCCATCTTGAACAGCTTGTCGCCGTACTTCCACACCTCTACGCTGTCGTAAGCGACGTATAAGGGAATATCCCCCATAATCGCCACGCCGTTACGGTTTGCGTACTCCTTTAAAGCATTCCACTGCTGCAAAAATTTATACTGAGTGAAGTGCCAGAACAGCACCTCGTCTTTATTCTCTTTAACGAAACTTGCAACCGTTTGCCCGTCAAATTCGCGGTACGGCTCTTCCCATTCCGTCCAGGCAACGTGCCCGAACTTCGTTTTAAGCGCCATAAACACGGCAAAATCAGCGTACTCGCCCTTTTCAACGAAGTCGCGGAACGCCTTGCCGCCTTTAAATCTTCCGTACGCCTTTTTCAAAAGCGCCGTCTTGTTGTAAAACTGTTTGCCGTAATCAACGCGCCTTTCCGTGCCCAAAAGCAGTTCAAGGTCGATTTCCTCTTTCTTTAAAAGTCCCTCTTCAACGAGCTCTTCAAGGTCGATAAAATAATAATTGAGCGCGTCGGACGAACACGACTGATAAGGACTGTCGCCGTAGTTTGTGGGGTTGAGCGGAAGCACCTGCCATACCGAAGCGCCCACGGAATGAATATAATCTATAAAGCCGTAAGCTCCGCGTCCCAGCGTTCCTATACCCTCTGCGGAAGGCAACGAGGATATCGGCATTAAGATACCGTATTTTCTGTCTTTTCCCATCGTTATGTAACTACGACCCAAATTCCTTCGGTTCGAAAATTTTATTTGTTTTTTCGAAAATATTATATCACATTTTTCGGTAATGTCAATACATTTTATGAATTTATTTCAAAATTTGAAAGATTTTTACAATTAAATTCATTGATAAGCAGATTTTCCTTGACGGTGAGGCAATTTAAAGCTATAATTTTAGCATAACCTTTTCGGAGAAATTTATGACGATAAAAGAAATTTCGGAAGCGCTTAACGTATCTATAAGCACCGTTTCGAAAGCACTGAACGACGCTACCGATATTGCGGAGGAAACCAAAAACACGGTCAGGCAGTACGCCGCGGCAATGGGCTACCACGTCAGGTCAAAAAACCAGCCCACGCGCCGTATCTGCGCCCTGTACGAAAGGGTTAACTCCGACACGCGCAACAACATATTAAACCACGTTATTTCGGCGTTTACCGATATTGCCATAGCGCACAACTTCGAGGTTGTTACCGACTTTATCTCGTCCAAGCCCGAGGGCTTTGTTCTTGAAGAATATTTAAAGCAAAACAACTTCTGCGCGGCGTTTATTGTGGGAATGACTTTTAAAAGCCCCGTCTATAAACAGCTTAAAAACACCACCGTGCCGCTCGTGCTTATGGATAACCACGTAAACAACGCGCCGCTGATATCCTCGGTATCAAGCGAAAACACAAACGCTATCGTTAAAGCCATAAAGCACCTTAATAAGCTCGGCCACCAGAAGATAGGCCTTTTAATGGGCGAAAGAGAATCCTACGTTTCCGCAGAAAGACTTGCCGGCTACATTTTGGGACTTGCGCGCGTGGGTATCGACTTCAATAACGATTACGTTTACTACGGCGACTTTACTAAAAACTCCGGTGAGGAAGCCGCAAACTTCTTTAACGAAACCGACGTTACCGCAGTTATTTGCTGCTCCGATATTATGGCTATGGGGCTTATTGACGGGCTTAAATCGCTTGAAAAAAGAATTCCCGAGGACATCTCGGTTATAGGCTTCGACGATTTGAACCTTTTAAAGTTCACCTCGTACAACCTTACCACTTTAAAGCAGGACTTCAACCAGATGGGCGTGCAGGCGTTCAAGCAAATCGCCGATATGCTTGAAGGCAGAAACTCACAGCGAGTTATGCTCAACTGCGAGCTTATAGAGCGCGGTACTGTTATTGAAAGAAATTAAAATAAACGGCGCGAGCAAAGATTTGCTCGCGCCGTTTTTATATTAAATAATTTTTAAGTTCCGATACCTTGTCCGTAACGAAGTCTGCCACTTCGGAGATTTTCGCAAGCTCGTCCGTTTCCGGCGAGAGGTTGCTTGAAATATAAACGGCTTTAAGCCCTGCGGACTTCGCGCCGAGAATATCGCAGACAAAGTCGTTGCCGATATAAACCGTTTCTGACTTTTCAAGCGAGTACTTGTTTACAACGTGCTCAAAAAACTCTTTTGACGGCTTCTTTTTACCGAACTCAGAAGAAATTTCCACTCCGTCGAAATACTTCATAAGTTTAAGCTTTTCAAGTTCGGGCAGAGTAAAGCAGGTTTGCGCGTTGGAAAGAATATAGAGCTTAGCCCCACCACCCTTTAAAGTTTTTAAAAGTTTTTTAATTCCCCGGTAAACTTTAAGTCGCGAGCGCGACAGCGAGCGGAACTTTTGCGCAATTTCCGTCGCTTCGCTTTCGCCGCAGATTTCCTTAAAAACGGCAAACAAATCGAGTTCGCTATCTCCGCCATTGTCCTTTTGGGCGCAGCGCGAAAAATACTCCGCAAAAAAGTCGACTCCGTTTTTATTATGCTTATTAAAATACGCCGAAAACCTGCGTTTAAAGCGCGAACTTTGCTCGTCGGTTTTTATATCGACAAGCGTACCGTAAATATCGAATACAAAGTTTTTCATAGCTTTATGAAAAGCGGCGCGGACAAACCGTCCGCGCCGCCCTTGTAAATTATTTAGCTTTTAAACTTATGATTTAAGCGCGTAGCTAAACGAATAAGTTGTATTGCCGTCTGTTGTTGTAGCAGTAACCGTGAACACATAAGTTCCGGCAGAACCAACAGCTACATTACCTGTACCCGCACCATGAACTATATCATAATCAGCGATACCTAAAAGCTGTGAGCCTAAAACTACTTTAACTTCGGCATTGTCAACCGTAAATGTATATTCTGCCGTGTAAACGCCGGGGGTTGTTTCGCTCTCAACAAATTTAGGGGTTTCAGGGTTTTCAGCAGGAATACCCCAGTGACTATGAGTACCGTCTAGGCTACCAACAAGCCAGAAACCAAGCTTCTCGTGCACAACCGTAGCGCCGTCTACCGTATACTTGAACGCATATTTACCGGCGGTGAGCTTAATGTTGCCATCGCCTTCGTTAATGTAGTCATCAAGGTAAATGTTGTAAAGCTGTACTTCTGCGTAATCCTTACCGTCTGCGTAATCTTCCTCGGTAATGGTAAGAATACCGGTCCACGCACTACCGTCTTCGGATTTATTAAGCAACAATTCGTCGTTATCGTAAGATTCCGACCAGTTGTTCATAGAACCTATGAAGTACAGTTTAAGCGCGCCCTCGTTAACTACAACCGAAGCTTCTGTTGCAGGGGTTTCGCCATCAGCCGCTACGGCCTGGTTAAACTGGATGGTATAAACACCCACGGGAAGAAGCACTATTGTTTTGCACTCGGGATATTTTTCTTCGGGTGCGGTTTCTAATGTAACTACCTTATAGAAAGTATCTTCTTCGGGCACTGCTGGTGTATAGGTCTGCAAGGTATCACATTCTGCATAGTCGCCTTCGTTATATACGAATAAGCCTGCGTACAAAGTTGTATCAGTGGGTTTTGTATCTTTCGTATACTTTTTACCGGTTTCGTCTCTCAACGCACGGTCTTCGGTAACTTCAACAACGCCCGTCCAGCTCGTGCCGGAATTGCTCATTTCATAGTCGTCCATGTTATTGCCGTAGCCCCAGCCGTTCATATCGCCGTAAATAGCCATTTTGTAGGGAACTTTAAGTCTGGGAATGCTCTCGTCGAGTTTGTAGGTGAGCACGTACTTTTCAGTACTCTCTTTGTCGGGATAGGTTTTAAGGGTGAAGGTATAAATACCGTCGTGGCCCTCTGCAAGCTTAATGTTACTGCTGCTAGTGCTTTCGCTGCTGAATACTACTTCGCCTGCTTCGTTCTTAGTAACCGTACCTACGTCTGCGTCGTCCTCAGCGCCTGCAAAGTAATATGCGTTGATTTCGTTATCCCACGATTCGTCGTGAACGATTTTGAACATATCGCCGGCATAAAGCTTCATCTGAATGGTGTAAACGTTTTCGTTTGTGATGCTGGTATCCTTTTTAAGAATAACTGCGTCGGTCTTGCCTTCGAGCTTTTCACTCCACGCAAGGGGTAAATCGGGGTTTTTACTTGTGCCCGCAACGTGATAAGTAGTGGTATCCTCCACGTAATTACCGCCTTCGGGCTCTTTGGGACCGCAAGCCGCAAAAAGCGACACCGTGGTCACTGCCATTGCACAGGTTAAACCGAGTGCAACTAATTTTTTTGCTTTCATTTTTTCCTCCAAAAAATTATTGTTTATTTAAACTTAACCCTTTCGGGTTGCCGTTTTGAATTAGGGTCGTTTAGGGTAGCCGCCTGTAAAGCGGTTACCCTAAACTTAATTAAGTTCTTTATGCCTGTCTGTTGAGTTTGTAAACGTAGCAGCTTACAGCGGCTATGCTCTGAGCACCGGTCTGGTTAGCGGCAATTACCGTTGCACCTGCCGTCTCGCCGTTGATATACAAGTCCCAAGCTCCGTCTGTGGGCAGCGTGTAATTTACAGCCTCTTCCTTAGCGTTGTAAATTATAAGCAGCTTTTCGTTTGTATCGGGGTTGGTAATAGTGAACGCTACGAACGCGCCGTCGGTCTTTTCAAGCTTGCATATAGGCTTAAAATCTTCGTCAACCGCCGTTGCAAGGCGAAGAGTCGGGCAAGATTTACGGAAAGCTATAAGTCCCTTGTAGTACTGCATCATCTTGTACTGGTCGGAGCTGTCGGAAAGCAGGCTCCAATCGATGTTGTTTACCGCGTCGGATGCGTTATAGCTGTTCTCGTTATAAGTGCCGTCCTCGTTCTTCTTGGCGCGGAGCATTTCCTCGCCCGCCTGCATAAACGGAATACCCAGGGAAGTCTGAACTATCGCGCCGGAAAGTGCGTTGCGCTTTAAGCGAAGCGCCAAAGTATCCGCACCCTCGCCGTACTTGTGGCAAATTCTGTCCCAGAGGGTGTTATTATCATGTGCGGAAACGTAGTTAACTATGTTAGTAGGGTTATTAGCAAACCAGCCGCCATCGGTATACTTGGAGAATTGATTTCTAGTATTTATGCCGCCCGTTACGCCGAACAGAACTCTGTCAAGGTACGCAGCCTTAGCGCCCGTTGCAAAGCCGGTATCGCCGATATCCCATACCGAGCCCTTTACGCCGTCGCGGAGAACGTCGTTGAACATTGCCACGCCGTTCGTCTCGTAGTCGCCGGAGTTGAGCTTTTTAATATTTGCAAGCGTTGCGCCGGTGTAGTTACTGGTAGTTGTGCCGCCCGTCCAGCCCTCGCCGTAGATAAGCGCCTTGGGGTTGGTTTCGTGAACGGCTTTTGCAATTGCCTGCATAGTAGTTACGTCGTGCAGCCCCATAAGGTCGAAGCGGAAACCGTCAAGGTGGTATTCGTTCTGCCAGTAGGTTACCGAGTCAACGAAGTATTTGCGTACCATCGAACGCTCGGAAGCGGTTTCGTTGCCGCAGCCGGAGCCGTTTGAAAGCGTGCCGTTGGAGTTGTAACGGTAGTAATAATAAGGAACTATTTTATTGAGGTTGGAGTCCGCCGAGAATGTGTGGTTGTAAACGACGTCCATAACCACGCCTATGCCCTGTGCGTGCAGTGCCTGAACCATCTGCTTGTATTCGTTTACGCGGGTTGCGCCGTTTTCGGGGTCGGTGGAATAGCTGCCTTCGGGAACGTTATAGTTCTGAGGGTCGTAGCCCCAGTTGAAGCCGTCACCGGTCTTTTCGTCAACGGAAGCATAGTCGAACGACGGCAGAAGATGCACGTAGTTTACGCCGAGCTCTTTGAGGTAATCGATACCTACGGACTTGCCGTTAGCGTTTTTAAGACCGGTTTCGGTAAACGCGAGGTACTTGCCCTTATACTGAGAGCTTTCTATCTTGTTGGAGAAGTCGCGGATATGCACTTCCCAAATTTCTGCGTCGGTGTAATTTACAACGCCTTCGGGAGCGCCGAAATCTTCGCTCGTCCAGCCGTCGGGATTGGTGGTAGCAAGGTCTAAAATCATGCCGCGCTGACCGTTCAGTCCTGCCGAACGCGCATAGGGGTCAACGGCCTCCTGCTCGCCCATGGAAGTTGTTACCGTGTAGGTGTAATACTTGCCCGCAAGGTTTTCGTTGTGAGTATAAGACCAAACGCCCTTTTCACCGCGAGTCAGCGTATAGTAAGTTTTGCTGTCGCCGTAAGAGCCGTCTCTATACATATTGACGCGTACGCTCGTTGCGGTAGGCGCCCAAAGCTTAAAGGTTGTGGTATCGCCGTCAAGCGTTACGCCAAGGTCGTTGCCGGTGTAGGTGTACTCATCCTCGAACGCCTTGCTCGAAAAATAAGTCATAGGAACTATGCCTATCTCGTCAAAGCCGGTAACGTAAAGCGTGTACGATTTGCCAAGGTCTAACTTGGAAGTCGTAAGCTTGTTGTTATTTATCGCAGAAACGGTAACCGCGTTGCCGTCACCGTCCTTAATGGAAACGTCCTCTAATTTCAGAGTCGAGTTGTCGCTTACGGTTATCTGAACGTGGGTTGCGTCCACCATATCCGCCATTGCAATAAATCTCATAAGGGTAAGCGTTTTGCCGCCGTCTTCACTGGTATAGTTGTTAGGGTCGCCGGCCTTGGTGTAGATAACCGTGTCTTCGCCGGTAATCTTTATCGAACGGTCGGTATCCGTGCCGTCCTTTACGGAGCCGTCCCAGCCGCCGCCGGGGGTTACGTTGGTTCTGATTATGTATCCGACCTTCTCTACCGTGTTCGGTACGTTTACTACGGTCTTCGCACCGTAGTCGCACTCGTGCCAGGTCAGGAACCTGCCGTCAAAGCCCTCGTCGGCCCAAAGCCAAACGTCGCTGTCGTCGTAACCTTGTTCGCGGTTATAGTAAATGGTAAGCTGGTTACATCCGTCCTCTTTTTCAAGAGTGTATTCCTCGTCGCCGCCCTTGGGTCCGCATGCCGCAAACGCAAACAGCGACGAAAGCAGTACGCTGAGTACTGCCAGAATTTTTCTCTTTTTCATTACTTCCTCCCGTTTATTTTTATAATTTTCGAAAATTATTATACCACTTTTTCGAAATCTGTCAAGGGCTTTTTGAAGCTTTTTTACAAAAAATGAAAATAATTTTAATAATATATAAAAAACGCCGCGAACTTCGCGGCGTTTTTTTGCTTTTCCTAATTAAATTTAAATACCTTTACTTAGCACAACCAACGTCTCTACGTGCTTGGTCTGGGGAAACATATCGAACGGCACAACCGTTTGAATTTCATAGCCCGTCTTATCGGGCGCGGCCTTTACAAGCGCGCCGTTTTCTTCGGTAAGCGTTCCGCACAAAATACCCAAATCGCGAGCAAGCGTCGCAGGATTACACGAAACCAAAATTACCCTGTCCGCGCCGCTGTCCTTTATTGCTCGCACAACGCTGCGCTCCATTCCCTTTCGCGGCGGGTCGCATACTATTATCCGCTCCAAGCCCTGCGTCTGCGCGAAAACGTTGTCTATTTCGTTTTCCACCGCGCCGCAGATATTGAACATCTTTCCGTCCAGCCCGTTCGCTTCTTTCAGCTCGTCGGCACAGCGCGAGGCCTCCTCGACAATTTCCACTCCGTAAGCGGCTCTGCACTTTTTTGCAAGCATTGCCGTGAGCATGCCTCCGCCGCTGTATAAGTCCAGCGCAACGGCTCTTTCGTCAACCTCGTCAAGCACCCTCGCGTAAAGCTTAGCGCGCACGTCGTCGTTTACCTGCAAAAAAGTATTTGCTCCGGCTTTGTACAAAATACCGCACTCTTCGGCGTTAAAAAAGCCTTCACCGCGGCATATATGCCACTCTTTGCCGAAAATAGCGTTGCCCTGCGAGGGGTTTACGTTCAGCAAAAATGTAAAATCTTCAAACGATTTTTCAAGCTCCTCTATAAGATAGCTCACGTCGACGGGCTTTGCCGCAACCAGAGCAAAAATATACTTGCCCTTTATCTCGCGAACGACTATTTTACGCAGCACTCCCGTGCGTTTTTCCTCGTTATACCCCGGGATATGCTTTACTTTCGAGTATTTTTCGACTGCGGATATTACCCGTTTTACCCATTCCGACTGAATGAGGCAGTCGGTTATAGGCACTATTCTGTGGCTGTGCAGGCTGTAAAATCCGACAACCGTTTCGCCAGCCGCGTTTACGCCTATGGGCAAGGCAAGCTTATTGCGGTAACGGTACTGCTTGTCGCAGGGAACGCAAGGCGAAACCTCGGCGTTTATACCGCCTATTTTTTTAAGAGCGTTGCTTACCGTACTCCTTTTAAATTCAAGCTGCGCCTCGTAATTCAGGTGTTGAAGAGCGCAGCCTCCGCACTTTTCAAACACGGGGCAAGGCGGATTGGTACGGGAATATGCTGCGTTTAACACGCTTTCAAGCTTTCCGTAAGCGATATTGCCCTTAACTTTAAGGGCCTTGAAGCGCACGCTTTCACCCGTAATACAAAAAGGCACAAACACCGTTGTGCCCTCCGAGTTTATTATTCCTTCGCCCTCAGTGCCGAGAGCCGTAACTACGCCTTCGTAAATACCGTTCTTTTCCATAATTACTTTTTTATTCTGTAAACCAGATTGTTTATAATTATCTGGCACTTGAAAATCAAATAATCGTACAACACGAATATTGCCGAGCCCGCCGTAAACGCCACAACGTACAACCGCCAGCCGGTTATAATCTCTTCAACGGGCTCGGGCAGAGAAGCTCCGCCGAGAACGTAAATTAAAAAGTATCCGGCGATAAGCGTGCAGTCGAACCACACCGCCTTTACGGCAAGCGCAAGCCACCTGTTGATTTTAAAGCGAACCTGCAACGCGTTCAAAAGCGGATGCAGTCCGAAAAACATAATAAACGGAACCAAGTCCCAGAACTTTGCCGCCGCACCCATCACAACGGTTAAAATGCAGGTGCCGAGATAGGCTAAAAATCCGCCCTTGAAAAACTGCTTGGAAAGGGGCACCATCATTGCAAGTATGCCTATGAAATAACCGGTTGCCGTAAGCCAGCCGCTTATAATGCCCAGCGATAAAAAGATAACCGCAACCGCGCAGGATATGCCGGACAGGGCGATTTCAAACGAATTAAAGCGCCTGCCTCCGCTCATCTTTACGCTCCTTTAACGGCAGCAGCCGTCGCAAAGACAGCTAATGCACAAATAGGTATAGCAGCAGTCGAGGCACTGCGCGCAGAAGTTTCCGCCCATCTGGTCGTCCGAGCGCGAGCTGTTCATAGTCTGCCCCTCGTAGGTGCTTTGGTTGCCGGAAGTCGTGCCGGCATTGCCGCCGGCGTTCTGGTCGTAGGCAATTTTCTCGTTAAGCTTTCGGTAAGCTTCCTTGTATTTTGCGTTTTCGGGGTCGAGCTGAATGGCAATTTCAAGCTGTTTTTTGCTCTCGTTCATCCAGTTTTTGCGGTAGAAAAGCACGCTTTGCAAATAGTGCCACTGTCCGCCGCGCTCGTTAAAGCCGTCTAAAACGCGCTGAGCCTCCTGCAAATTGCCGTCCTTTATAAGCTCCTCAACGTGCGAAAACGCGTCGCCTGCGCCGTACTCGGTTGAAGCTTCGCTGAATTCCTTTTCAAGCTCGGCGTAAGCCGTGTCTATTTTAGTGAGCATTTTTGCGGCGTTGTTGCCGGCCTCGCCGTCCATAAACCGCTCTTCGAGGTATTTTGCGCGCAAAGCTTCGTAAGCGGCTTTAATTTCCGCTTCGGTTGCGCCCTCCGCAAGCCCTAAAATTTCAAGATTTTGCTTGTTCATTTTTTTCTCCATAGACTACCCGGCGCGTTTTTATGGGAATTCCGCGCAGAATTATGTTATCGGTTAAGTCGTGATTAAAATAAAATTTAATTTTTTTAAGGCTTTCGCGCATTTCGGAAAACAGCATATCGAAAATAAAATTAATTTCCTCTTTACCCTTTTCCACCGCCTGAGCCTTGCTTTTTTCGCCGTAAACATTGTAAAAAACGTTATAGCGGCCTTTTTTTACGTCCTTATCGTAGTCGTCAAGGGCGTCAATTAAATATACCCATTTACCGAGCGAATAAAACAGTTTTTCGGTATCGACGGTTGAATAGTCCTTTAAAAGATACACGGAAATTTCGCGCATCATTTCGGCCGTAGGCTCGGCCGCCATATCTATGACCGCGCAGCCCGCCTTTTCAAGAGCGGCAAGCTCGCCCGTGCGCCGAGAAATTATCGAGGCAACCTCGGGGTGGCGCTTTAACGCGCGCTTATATCCTTTTTTATATAAATGCCGAAGCGCGCCGCGAGCCTCGCCGTCGGCCTTGTCGTCGCAAAGCTTGAAGTACGCAAGCACCGTGTTGACGCAGCCGAGCGCAACCGTGGTATCGTCTACCGCGGTAACCGGCCGCCGCTTTATCAGGTGAACGGCGCACCGCTCCCTCTTTATTTTTACGTCCTCGCCACGGATATTATGAACGAGCGCCGAGGTAAAAGCCATATCGTAGGTCAGCGCCGTGCGCGCAACCTGTCCGCAGCCTGCGCCTATGCTTTTGCAAAGACCGCAATACAGCGCTTTATATAAAGTTTCGTCCTTTTTGAAAAGGTACGGCGCGTCCGGCGCAATATACCCAAACATTATATCTGGTAAAATCCTATTTTTTTATAGACTTTGGATAAAGTTTTCCTAGCGGCGTAAGCGGCGCGTTCCGCACCTGATTTTAAAACACCGTTTAAATACTCTTTATCGGCTAAAAGCTTTGCCTGCTCGGCTTGCAGGGGCACAAGCCTGTCCGCAACCGCCTCGCCTACGGCAAGCTTGAAATCGCCGTAGCCCTTGCCTACGAAATCTTTTTCCGCCTCGGCAACGGTCTTGCCAGTGAATACCGAGTATATGGAAAGCAAATTGCTTACGCCGGGCTTTGATTCGGGGTCGTATTTAATTTCCGAGCCGCTGTCCGTTACCGCGCGCTTGAACTTGCGGATAACGGTGTCCTTATCGTCCGATAAAAATATCGAGCCGTTAGGGTTTTCGGCGGACTTTGACATCTTTTTATCCGGGTTTAACAGGTCGTTTATTTTAGCGCCGACCTTCATATAAAGCCCTTCGGGCACGGTAAAAGTCGGGGTGTAAGCGTTGTTGAAGCGCTGGGCGATATCCCTGCATATTTCAAGGTGCTGTCTTTGGTCGAGGCCAACGGGCACTACGTCCGCCTGATATAAAAGAATATCCGAAGCCATTAACACGGGGTAGTCCATAAGCCCCATATTTATGTTATCGGCGTGGCGCGCGCTCTTATCCTTGAACTGCGTCATGCGCTCCATTTCGCCGACGTAGGTAAAGGTGTTTAAAACCCAGCAAAGCTCGGCGTGCTCGGGCACGTGCGACTGAACGTACAAAACGCACTTTTCGGGGTCTACTCCGCAAGCGATATACAGCGCGGCAAGCGACAGAGTTTTCTGCCTAAGCTCCGCAGGGTTCTGCCTTACGGTTATGGCGTGCATATTTGCAATGGCAAAATAGCAGTTGTAGTCGTTTTGCAGCGAAACCCAGTTTTTGATTGCGCCAAT
>JAAUYR010000075.1 GCA_014805025.1 Clostridia bacterium
CTTTCACGCTTATAGACTTATTTCCAACGTTATAAATTCTTTGTTCGGGTTTTGTTTTAAGCAATATTTCTATAAATCGACATAAATCCTCAACGTGGAAAAACTGCAACGGAAGCGACCCGTCTTTTGGCAGATAGAAAGGCGCGTCCTTTTCGGCACAGTCAAACACGAAAGCTTCGCGGTAAATATTATTGTACTCTCCGTACAAATAAGGCGGACGTATTATGTATGCGCCGGGAACTCTGTCCGTAAGCGCGGCTTCGGCGGCAATTTTGTTCGTGCCGTAATCGCCCCAAAACTTATTCCGTGCGCAAGTATCGTATTCTTTGAAGGGCTTAGCGAGCGTTTCGGGATAAACCGCGCTGGAACTTATCATAACGTAATTTTCAAAGCCGTCAAGTTCGTCCAAAATCAAGTTAATGTCCTTTGCGGTATAGGCGGTTACGTCGATAACCGTGTCGAAGCGATGGCCTTTGAGCCGGCCGTTTATCTCGCCTCGGTCGCATTGAATAAGTTTAACTTTTTTAAGCTGAGGTTTTGTATTTCGGTTTAAGACGTATACATCGTGCCCCTTAGCCGAAAAGTATTCTGCTATATATTTACTTACGAATACCGTTCCGCCCGTAACAAGAATTTTCATATCACGCTCCTTTAATAGCCCCCCTGCGGCATCTGCCGCAGGGGGGCTTGTGTTTATTTTTGTAGGAAATTAACTATTTCCGACATTACAGCCGCATCCTCTTCCGTGGCGGCGGTAAAATCGAAGTTTGAAAAATAGTCTTTATCTGCTCGCCTAAGCGCCGCGGAAAGTTCGGCAAGCTTTTGCTCGGCGGCAACCGTATTATACGGGTTATGCGCCTTGCCTTTCACAATAAGCTTTTGAATATTTTTGCCGTCGGCTTTGTTTATAACCGCGTTGTTCTTACCGACGATTTTATCGCTGTCGCCGTGAATTAAAAGCGTCGGAGTATTGTTATTTGAAGCGCACTTGGCGGCGTTTGCGTTGCCCTTTTTACCGAAAACGGTTAAGTTTATCAGCCACCAGAACGGACTGAGAATTGCAGCTAAAAGTCCGCCTATAAACTGTTTTGCTCCGCATTGAAGCGTTTTGGCAGGGGTTGAAGGCGCGCTTATTGCAACAACCTTATCTACCTTGCGCGCGGCGGACGCGCAAAGTGCGGAGTAACCGCCCCAGCTGTGGCCTACAAGGTAAACTTTGGAGTTTTCAAACTGCTTTTGAACGAAATCGACGGTATCAACGGCGGAAATTACGCCCTCGTACATGCCCTTGATTTTTTTGCCGAGCGACAAGCCGCAGCCGAGACTGTCAACCGCAACTACCGTATAGCCGAGATTGCAGAAATACGCGATTTCCGTCATGTACGCGCAGTGCCCCGGCCCCATGCCGTGTACGAAAATTATTACTTCGCCGTTGGTTTTTGCACCGTTGTAAATTGCGCCGTAAAGACAGCCGAGCGGAAACTCGTCCGCAGTAAGGCCGAAGTCTTTTGCGGTGAAGTATTTTAAAAGAGGATTTTTATCGTATCTTTTGCCGAAAGCCGTTTTATGGCAAAGCGCCGCAATCGCAAACAGCAACAAAATCACGAATAAAATTACAGATAAATCGATTACGATTATTTTCCAGACTTCCATAACAAAATAGAGGCGAGCTTGCGCTCGCCTTTCTTAATTATACAATGTATTTTTCTTCAAGCTCGGGCGCTTCGTCCATCTCTTTCTTCTGAGCCTCGTAGCCCTTTTTGCCGAGCAACGCGAACGTTGCCTTTTTGCCGTTTTCAACGCCGGGCTGGTTGAACGTATTTATGTTGAGAAGCGCGCCGGTATAAGCCGTCTGCAATTCCAGAAGATACATAAGCTGGCCGAGCGTAAACGCGTTGACTTCGGGCAGGTTAATCGTATAGTTCATTCTGCCGGCACGCATAAGCGCGTACGCCGTTGCCTTGTTTTCCGCCTGAATAAGCTCCTGCATAGTATGACCGCCGAGGAAGCCTACGTCGGGGATATCGTCGCAGCCGTGAGCAATGGGCATTTCGCAGCCGTATTTGCTTACGGAAATGAAAGTTATAACCTTATCGTAAGGGCCTTCGATATACAGCTGAACCTGCGAGTGCTGGTCGGTAACGCCAAGGCTCTTTACAGGGGTAGTACCTGCGTTTACGGTGTTGCCTGCGTAATCTACGGCTTTGCCGAGGGATTCCGCCCAAAGCTGACAGTACCAGTCAGCCATGAGCTTTAAGTTGTCGGAATAAGGCATTAAAACATTGATGTTTTTGCCCTGCTGCATCGTTATATACTGCAAAACCGCACAAGCAAGCGCCGGGTTTTTGGCAACGTTGGGTTTGGAGCAAAGGCTGTCCATATAAGCCGCGCCGGCAAGAAGACCTTTAATATCTATGCCGATAACCGCCGCAGGCAGAAGTCCTACGGGGCACAGCTCGGAGAATCTGCCGCCTACGCCGTCGGGAAGAACGTATTTTTTGAACTTTCCGCCGTACTTTTCGTCGATTTTGATGAGGTTGCCGCGGCAAGCGTCGGTTGTGAAAATCATATGCTCGGGAAGCGAAAGACCGGCTTTTTCCAGAATGTCCGCAATAATTAAGAACTGCGTCATGGTTTCGCTGGTTGCGCCCGATTTGGAAATAACGTTAAAGCATGTTTCCTTGGGGTCGATAACGTCCAAGAGTGCCTGCATTCTTACGGGGTCGACGTTGTCTTCAACGTAGAACTTAGGGCCGCCGCGCTTTTTGGGGGGCAGCTCGTTATAGTGAAGGTGCTTTAAAGCGTTAAAAGCCATAATGGGGCCGAGTGCACTGCCGCCGATACCCAGAACTACGAAGTTTTTAAACTTTTTTCTTACCTGCTTTGCCGTTGCAAGAATATCGTTTACGATAGCATCCTGATTATAGGGAAGCTCGGTCCAGCCCATAAACAGCTCGTCCTTGCCGCGGTTGTCGGCAACGTATTTGAACGCGTCCTCCGCTCTTCCTTTGATTGCGCGAAGCTCGCTGTCGGTTATGCCGTGCTCGCCAAGCGATTTTGCCATCATATAATTGTAGTCTACGGTAACGCGCATACCCTGGCGCCACTCTTTGGTTTTATAACCCATAATGTTCCTCCGAATTATCTTTATAGGAAACTTTTCCCACAATTTACATTATATATGAAATTTGATTATTAGTCAATAGTCGTTTGAAAAAAATTAGTTTATTGCTTTGAGGTTGACTACCCGTACGTTCGCGTGATATACTTTTTTTATGGCACTGGACTTGACCGCGCACCAGATTTTGGCGGACAAATTAATAGAGGACTGGTTTTTGCATTCCACGCGGCAGACGTTTGTGCTGGCAGGTTATGCGGGCACGGGCAAGACTACACTTTTAAAGCACGTGGTTTGCAAAACGCTGAAACTCGTTCCCGAAGTTAGCGCGGCGTTCGTTACCCCCACGGGCAAGGCGGCTACCGTACTTATACGCTCGGGCATTGCCGCCACTACTTTGCACCGGCTTATTTACCAGTCGATTGTAGAGGAACAGCAAATTGAGATAAACGGCAAAAAAATAACCGTTGAAAAACTGAACTTCAAGCGGCGCGAAAGCATTGATAAAAGTATTAAGCTAATAATTTTGGACGAGGCCTCGATGGTTTCTGACGAAACGCTGTACGATTTGACCGAGTTCGGGGTAAAGATTTTGCTTTGCGGCGATAACGCGCAGCTTCCGCCCGTAGAGGGCTTTAACGGGTTTTTGAAAGCGCCCGACTATACTTTGAAGTCGATAGTTCGGCAACAGATAGGCAACCCTATAATTCAGCTTTCGGAGATGGCGCGCGAGGGCAGGTATATCCCTTACGGCAGGTACGGCGACAGCGTTACCGTAATAGACCGCAAGAGATTTACCGCCGAAAAACGGAAGCACTGCCTTTTGACCGCTGACCAGGTTATCTGCGGCATAAACAAGACGCGCGCGCAGCTGAACGACGAGATACGCGGATACCTGGGGTATACCGCTCTCCCTCAGGACGGCGAAAAGCTGATATGTACTCAGAATAACTGGGAAACGTTTATCGACGGAGATATGCGGTTCAATATGGTGAACGGCATAATCGGCACTACACACAAGCCTTTTTACGACGTACAGACGGGCATAGGGTTTATGATATTCAAGCCCGACTTTCTTGAAGAGTTCTGCCCCGAGGCCGTGCCTTTCGATACGGGTATTTTTACGGACGGCTACTACCGCTATAAGCGCGGCGATTATTTTGAAAAGCTGGACGATGAGGGCGAGCCTTGCGGCGCGTTCACGCTTAACCGCTTTGAATTCGGTTATTGCATTTCCTGCCACAAGGCGCAGGGAAGCGAGTTTGACAACGTCGTTGTTTTCGACGAAAGCTACGCCTTTAAAGAGGATAAAAACCGTTGGCTTTACACGGCAATTACCAGGGCCAAGAAAAAACTTGTTTTAGTAAGATAAATAAAATCTGCGGACGAAAATTTCGTCCGCAGATTTTATTTAAATTTCCACCTCGGCGGCGGCAAGAATCGTTCTTGCTACCTCCGCCGCGTTTTTACTGCCTATTACGCTTGCGCCCATATCAATTGCGCTGCTCATTTCAAGCACGGTTGCAATGCCCTCCGCCTTAATTGCGCACTTGTCTTTAACCGCAGTCTTTATATCGGTTATCATTTCTATTTCGTTGCCGCTTCCGTACGCGCCCGACGTCGTCTTAACGGAGTTTACTCCGCAGTCGGCGGCAAGCGAGCAAACGCGCATAACCTCTTCGCGCGATAACAGCGCACACTCGGCGTCTATCCTCAAAGCCTTGTTCTTGGTTGCCGAGCGAAGTTTTTTGAACTCCTTTTTGACGTACGCAAAGTTGCCGTCGCGGATATGCGCTACGGGCGCGGTTACTTCCACCTCGTCGGCGCCGTCCTTTACGGCGCGCTTAGCCGCTTTAACTTTTATTGCCGTTGCGTCGCCGCCGTGAGGATAGCTTATGCAGGCGACCAAAAGAGACTTTCTTTGCAGCCCCAAAAAGTTTGAGCAGGCTTTGACGTAGCTGGGCAGAACGCACACTCCGCCAAGCCCGAGCGAGTTACTGTCGGCGCACGCGTTTTTAAGAGTGCTTAAACCCGTAGTTACGTCGCAAAGATTGTATTCCAGCTTTTTAACCTGCGCGCGCGCGGCCTCGGTATTTATTTTTCTTCTGAACTGAGAATAAAGCAATTTCTCGCTCTGAGACATAGTTGAGATTTTGGTCGTTTCCATTTTTTACCTTTTTAACCATAAACCTTGTTTTTATCACAAAATTTTTCATTATAAAACGATGTAAAATTCAGATATGTTTATGGGAATTTTGTATTTGTTTTTGACCTTTTTATTCTGTTTTATTCTGGTACATCTTATAAAACTTGCTATTATCGGAATAAACTCCTTAAAAAAGCCCACGCCCGTCGAAGAAAAAAAGCCGACCCCGAAAGCGGAGCCGGTCTATTATATTGTTGAAAAAAAGCGTTCCAAAAAGACTTATTCCAACCCGAAGGAAATAGAGTTTAAAAAATAACTCAGTTTTCGTAACGGACGAGCTTCCCGTCGTCCGCCCAAAGCCTTTCAAGGTTGTAAAAGTCGCGTTCTTCGTCGCCGAAAATATGCACGATAACGTCGGCGTAATCCAATACCGCCCATCTGCCCTCACGCACGCCCTCACGCCTGCGTGGGGTTATATTATA
>JAAUYR010000076.1 GCA_014805025.1 Clostridia bacterium
CCTTTAAACGTGAAATAACTGCCGTTTTTAGCTATTGCCGCAGTCGTATAAGTGTCGCTCTGTTCTTCGCCGCCTATCTTATATTTACCGCCGCCGGTAAGGCTTCCCCTGCCGTCGAATGAATAAACGTGACCCGACGCGTCAACCAAGTCCAAACCGTACCACTCGTCGCGCTGTTTAAAAGTAACGCTGTTAATGATAATGTCTGAGCCGCTGACGGTTACAGTGTACACAGTATTGTTATAAGTGAACTTATTGTCAGAGTAGCTTACATTTGTAGTTCCGTTAATTTTTACGCTACCCCTTACAGCAAGCGAATCGCCCGAACCGTTAAAGTTGTATTGTCCGAGACCGTCGAAGTAAATTTCTTTAATGGTAGCGTCGTTACTTACCCAGGTACCCCTGAAATTATCGTACTTGCAAAGGGCAACTTCCGTCTTTACCGAGCCGCCGTCGTAAGGAACGTATAATCTTCCTAAAAGTATAACCGCATTATTGGATTCCGAATATGTGAACGAACCGTATTCAACGTCCTTATTATACAACTGAATGCTGCCGTCATTGCCGACGGTATAACGCACTTGCGTTTCGCCGTAACGGGTATAGCTTATAACCGCCGTACCGTAACCTGCGGTTGTTACTTCGTTAAAAGTAATATTTACGGGAAGGCTGTAATTGAAAAGCCAGGTGCCCTTGTATTTGTCGTTTGTCGTATAACTTACCGCACTTGCTCTCTTGGTTAACTGCAAAGGATTAGAATTTGTATAAATGTGCGATTTTGCCGAACTGATATAGTAAGTCTGGCTGTCGAACTGGTCAACCATGCTCGTATCAAGCAAATTAACGATGGTCAATTCGCCGGGGTTGTTGACCGAAGCCCTCGCAGTGTAATACGAGGAAGCGTCGATATATCCTCTGTTTAACGAGTCGTAAACGCAAAGCGTAACTATAAACGCGGGGCAGTCGTATAAAACAACCTGCTGTCCGTCGTAGGTATAATACGACTCATAGTTGAGCGCGCCTTTGTTGTACAAAAGTTTGCCGTCGTTAGTAAGCTGAATAAACTCTTTATTTGCAGTGTCGCCGATATAGTAATATCCCGCAACTTCCGTGTAATTGGCAACCGCCGCATAGAAAGTAATCTCGCCCGTGGGGATAAACGAATAAGGAACGTTTCGAGTGCAGGCACTGTCAAAGTAATAAGCGTACGAGCGCATATTGCCGACCGTAATGAATTCGGGTATGCCGTTTTCCGTCTTATTCCAGTCGTACATAGGCATATATGCGTTAGTTACGGATATTGTTTCAACTACTGCGTTATTCGATTTTATGGTTACGTTGTAAGAGATTTCCGTAGCTTCGCCGTTGACAACGGGGAATGTACCCGAGAAATCCCAGTCGCTTTCCTGCCAGTTCAACTTCTCTTTAAGGAACTGTTCATTAACGCTGGATTTTAAGTGGCAATTGTAAAGATATGCGTCGAAAGAAGCAACGTCGTTATTGCCGACCCCATCGATACGTGCCGCAATATCACCCGTTATTCCCTGTCCTGCGGTAGCATTTGCGTAAACCGGGCTTGTTGAAAAGCTGTTTGCTACTATCGAGCCGTAATTGATATAACCAACGATACCGCCGGCATAGGAATTAGCGTATTCCTCCAACCCGGCACCGCTTACGGAGCTGTACGCTTCGACAATGCCGGTTGAGTAGCAGTTCAAAACCGAAGTATGCGTTCCGGCATAGCCTACTACGCCGCCCGCATTAATTACGCCGTATATATGGCCCGTGGAATACGAGTTGACTATTACCGCGCTTGCCTTTTCGTTGCCTGCCGACATAAAGCCGACAAGTCCGCCGCCTGCGTAAAGGTAACCCGTATCGCCGCCGAGGTCAACCGACGACGAGCAGGAACGTACGATAGACGAAAAACGCAAATCGTCGCTCTGGTAAACTGCTTGAAGCTGACCCGCAAGGCCGCCCGCATAAGTAAAATAGTTGGTGTCGCCGGCAATGGTAATTTTACCGTTTACCGAACAACCTGTAATTTCCACGCCCGCGCCGTAGCCTACGAGTCCGCCTACGACGCTGACTGTGCCGCGGTTAGCCGCGTTTACTTTAATTTCGAAATTTTCCAAGCTGAGGTTGGAAATGCGCGCAGGGCCGTTGAGGGTCGCGCCCACGTAGCCGAACATACCGATATACGGCAAAAATACGCTCGTATAGCCGGACTGCTCGATAATGCTGTCACTGATGTAGAAGTTAGTTACTTTATGGCCGTTGCCGTTAAAGTTTCCGCCGAAGAAGGAAGTTATACCGTTTTCTCCGGTGGTCGAGTCGCCGATAACGTAGAGCTGCTCTCCGTCCAAGTCGATATCCTTCGTCATTTCGTAATATGCAGTACCGAACGCACCCAGATAAAAGCTGTTGCTCGTAAGGTCAGCCATAGCGTACAAGTCGATGGGTCTTTCAATTTTGAAAGGGTCCGAAGGAGTACCAGAACCGCCGTCCGCTCTTTCCGCGAACGAAGTATCCTGCTTTAAGCCCTTAACGCTTATGGTAGTCGTTTCGGTAACGGTAATTTTATAGGAGCCGTCATCCTGAGGTTCAAGCTCTCTCGTATTTGCGCAAACCTGGTAGTTGCCTACGTAGTACGCGCTCTTTTTAACTCTGAAAGTAATCTCCGTGCCGGCCGTTACGGTGATGCCCTTTTCAACGTCGCCGTCGTCACTGGTATACGAAGCGTTGTGAGGGTCGCCCCTATCGAACGTTACCTCATAGCTTGTAAGGCGGTAAACGCCCTCCACCTTGATTAAGGTGTTTCCGGTAACGGTAACGTAATACTTGCCGCTTTCGTCAGCGGTAAGCTCTACGCCGTTAGCCGTAACAACGTAGGGTTTATCCTCTTCTTCCAAAGCGACGCGCTTCCAGTCGATTTCGACAGCAAAAGCAACGACGTAGCCTTCTTTTACGTCTGCGTCGTTCCAAACGTCGCTCGTATAAGTAATACCGTCGAATTCGTCGTAGTTAAATTTATAATATTTAGGGCCTTTGGAACATGCTATACCGGCAACCGCGCACGCGATGCTTAAAGCCGCCAAAATCATTATAAAATACTTTTTCATACATACTCCTGAACACGTTACCGCAACTGCGGAACGTCCACGCCGCGCAAAATTGCGCAACTTAGTATAATATTTTATTCTGACCTATTATATAATAACCCGAACAAAAACTCAACTAAATTGGATATGATTTGCATAAAAAATTATAAAAAAATCTTTATTTAATATTAAGTATTACTTATATCGTGCATAAATTTATAATTATGCACATTATACAAACAAGTAAATCAGACCTACGAGCACGCCCGAAAATACGCCGAAAACTATAATTGCGCCTGCAACGGTGAACATTTTTGCGGCCATTCCGTAAATAAAGCCCTCGGTTTTGAACTCTATCGCCGGGGAAGTTACGCTGTTTGCAAAGCCCGTTATGGGCACAATAGAGCCTGCGCCGGCATACCTGCCTATTCTGTCGTAAACGCCGAGGCCGGTAAGAAAACAGCCTAAAAATATGAGGACTATCGAGGTAAGCCCGGCAAGCTCGTCGCCGGAAAAGCCCGCAAATTCGAACATATACCTTATGAACTGACCGATGCAGCAGATAAGTCCGCCGACCCCGAAAGCCGAAAGACAGTTTTTGAAGTGCTGTGTTTTCGGGTCCTGCGTTTTAATGTAGTTCAGATAGTTCTGGTTGAAATTATCACGGGTTTTGCCTGTCATTTTTTATTCCCCCTTCCTTTGAAGTTTTTACAAAGCTTTCGCGCTCGTCGCGGCGCGATAAATCGAAATCTCTTTTCATTGGTTGTAGACCCTCTCGTTTATTTTCAGCGTTATTTTTTCGGGAACAATGCGCGAGAACAGCCGCATTGCCGTATTCTTTGCGCCGCAGATTTTAATTACGGGGGGCTTGTCCGCAAGCAAAAGTCCGTAAATTATTTCGGCAACCTCGGCAGGCTGCATTCCGCTTTGCTCGATATTCGCGAGCGCCGCCACCGCTTTGTTTACGCTTTGCGAGTAAGATTTGTTTTCGTCGTCGCCGTAAACCTTGCGCTTGAACGTGAAGTTCGTGGCAGTGCCGCCGGGCAGTACGCCCGTCACCTTGATGTTGTAGCCTTTAAGCTCGGAATACGCCGAGCGGCAAAGCATTTCCAGCGCGGCCTTGGAAGCCGAATAGAAGCTGTCGAAACATATGGGCAAATCACCACCTATTGAACCGATAAGGATAATTCTGCCGCCGCGAGCCTTCATTGAGGGTATTACCGCCTGTATGCTTTGCAGCGCGCCGAAAAAGTTTACGTCGAAAAGATACCTGTAATCGCTTTCCTTGGCAAACTCTATGGGTGCGGCCATTGAAAAGCCGGCGCTGTATATAAGCGCCGATACGGGTGTTTTTTCCGCTACCGACAATATCGCGTCGGACAGCGCAGTGCCTGCCGCCGCGTCTGCGGCGATGTTCGTTACCTTTGCGTTTTTACAGGGCGTGCGCGAGATATTTACAACGTCCCAGCCGCGGTTTACAAGGCGGACGCAGGTCTCGTAGCCTATGCCCGAGCTTCCACCGACAACCACCGCGGTCTTTTTGTTACTTTTTTCCATACCGTTATTTTGAGAAAATGCAGTGCAATTTATACAAAAACGGCGCCCCCGAAAATTCGGAAGCGCCGTTAAGGCCGAATATATTATTCTTTTACGATATCTTCGTCAAGGCAGTGTATTGTGTATGAACCGCCGTCATATTGATTTATCAAATAATCCCAATTTTCCTTTTTTACAATTAAATCCCAGTAATTTGTTGTGCTGTTGTAATATATATCCGAAAGCATAGTGCAACCTAAAAACGCTTCCCCGATATAAACTACGCTATCGGGAATGGTTATGCTTTTAATGCTTTGGCTGCCCATAAACGCATAATCGGGTATATATTTGACATTATCACCGATAAAAATTTCTTTTACGTATCGGGATTCCAAAAACAGATGACGTTCGCGTGTACCGGCAACTTTACAAGCCGTTGCGTTCCAATAGACGGTTTCCAACGCTCTGCAATAATAAAGGGCTGACCGGCCTATCCGCTCCACGCTTTTGCCTATCGATATCGTTTTGAGGTAAGAATTATATCCGAATGCTTGTTCGCCTATACGTTGAACAACGTCCCCAACGTCTATGCTGACAGGACACTTTTCTTCCGGTGTACCGTAAGGGCAATAAAGCGCATAGTCCTTAATCTCGGTTACGGGTTTACCCATATACTCAGGCGGAATAACAATGTTCATATCGGTTGCAGTGCCAAGGCCGGCAACCGTATAAGCCACAACTGTGTCTCCGTACTTAATTTCCTCGTACAGCAGACCTTCGGTATATCTTTTCTCTTCGCCGGGGATAATTTTGCCGAGGTTTGCCGTGGTACCGTCGGTATAAGTTATTACAAGCTCGCCGTTTGAGTTAATTTGCATGTCGGCTATGCCTCTACCGTCATTACCTTTATGGGCACAGGCAGAAATCGAAAATGCAAATGCGCACACAAATGCCAAAATGAAAACTATAAATTTCTTTTTCATACTTTCATTGTAGCACGGGCTGTATTAAAAAGCAATAATATTTAACCGAAAGCTACGTCCAGAATCATCATGAGCGAAAAACCGAAGATAACACCGATAGTCGCCTTGATTTTGCCCTGAGCAAAGCTTTCGGGGATAAGCTCGGAGCAGACTACCGCAAGCATTGCTCCGGCGGAAAACGACAGCGCCCAGGGCAGAATTCCCGTTACCGCCTGAACGGCGAGCGCGCCGATAACGCCGGCCACGATTTCGACCGCGCCCGACAACTGGCCGATAACGAACGATTTTGTTCTGCTCATTCCGTTGGCGCGTAGCGGAAAGGCTACGCACATGCCCTCGGGGAAGTTCTGTATGCCTATACCCACGGCAAGCATAACCGCGGCTACCGCGCCTGCCGTCTGCCCCGAGGCCAGCGCACCGAACGCCACGCCTATTGCAAGGCCCTCGGGAATGTTGTGCATAGTAACGGCTATACACATTACCGCGCAGCTCTGCTTACGCTCGCTGCCCGTGAACATATGTAATTTGCCGATTACTACGTCGGTTACTATTATCAACAGTCCGCCAAGGATAAATCCGCCCGTTAAAATCAGGTATGCGTAATTTTCCGTCATTTCCATTGCGGGCATTAAAAGTGAAAAGAAAGTCGACGCAAGCATTATTCCGGCGGCACTGCTCATCATGAACGAGAACGCCTTTTCGCTTACGTTTTTGTATATGAACACGAGAAGCGCGCCTGCCGCCGTCAGCGCCCAGGTAAAGGTCGTACCGATAAGCGCAAGCTGCCAACCCGTTAAGTTATAAAGCCATTCCAAAGTGTTTCTCCAAGTAAAAAAATACAGTTACTGTATTATATGAACGAAAACCGCCGCGGCGTGAGCATTCACGCCGCGGCGGTAATATTGAAATTTTTATTCATCGTTTTTGTTTTTTCGGGAAAACTTTTTTACAAGCCAGTTTTCAAACCGGCTCTGGTATTTCAGCGAAAGAATTGCAAGCACTATACATACGGCGAATATCGCTATCCATACCCATATGCCCCAGCCCGTAAAAGGAATTACAGTTCCGCTGCCAAGGTAGCAGTAAGCCGCTATAATAAACGGCCGCACAAGCGTGATAGTTGCGGCAAAAAATACAAAGTTCATTCCCGTCAATCCTGCGATTAAACAAAGGATATCATCGGGGAAAAAAGGTAAAATCTGCATTAAAACGAATATGGTTTTACCGCGCTTGCCGAACTGCGAAACGTACTTGTCGGTTGCCTCCTGACCGGCTATCCATATTACGGCTTTTCTGCCCCAAAACCTGCCGATAATGTAACAAATAAGCGAACCGCAGATAACCCCTGCGGAGGCGATAAACGTTGCTTTAAGCGGCCCCCAGATTATCGCGCCCGGGATATAGCACACCGCCGCCGGTAACGGAAGTATCACCACCTGCAAAACTTGCAGTAAAAAGTATA
>JAAUYR010000077.1 GCA_014805025.1 Clostridia bacterium
GCTCCTTAAAAAGCCTTCCTTATCCGCGTCGAGTATTGCAACAAGCTTGACTTCGGGCAGGTCCAACCCCTCGCGTAAAAGGTTTATGCCGCAAAGCACGTCGAACTCGCCGCCGCGCAGACCGTTTATAATGTCTATACGCTCCAACGCGTCGATATCGCTGTGCATGTATCTGACTTTCAGCCCGTGTTCCTTTAAAAAGTCCGTCAGGCTTTCCGCCATGCGTTTCGTCATGGTAGTCACGAGCACGCGGCCGCCTTGGGCTATTACGCCCTTGGCTTCGCCCAAAAGGTCGTCGATTTGTGTTTTTGTGGGTCGAACGTCGACTTCGGGGTCTAAAAGACCCGTGGGACGGATAAGCTGCTCCACGAGGTTACCGGCCTGCTCCAACTCGTACGGCGCTGGCGTCGCCGAAACGCATATAAGCTGCGGCACGCGCTCGTCGAATTCGTCAAACGTAAGCGGACGATTATCGTAAGCGGCGCTGAGACGGAAACCGTAATTTACAAGGTTTTCCTTGCGCGAGCGGTCGCCGTGGTACATGGCACGGATTTGCGGTATGGTCATATGACTTTCGTCGATAAACACTAAAAATTTACCGGCAGGAAAATAATCCAAAAGCGTAAACGACGGCTCGCCGGGGCTTCTGCCGTCGAAGTATCGGCTGTAATTTTCAACGCCGCTGCAATAGCCTATCTCGCGCATCATTTCAAGGTCGTAAGTAGTGCGCTGTGCAAGCCGCTCTGCCTCTAAAAGCTTGCCCTCGTCGCGGAATGCCTTTACCTCGTCGCGCATATCGCGCTCTATCATAGAAAGCGCCGACTGCATTTTATCCGAGCCGACGGCATACTGGCTTGCAGGGAATATAAGAACGTGTTTGAGCTCGGAAACAACGTTGCCCGTAAGCGCGTCCTCTTCGCATATTCTGTCAATTTCGTCGCCGAAAAACTCCACTCTTATTGCAATTTCGGAGTTGCTCGCAGGGAAAATTTCCACAGTATCGCCGCGAACCCTGAACGAGGACCGCTGAAAATCTATATCGCGCCTTGCATATTGAATTTCGACAAGCTTTCTTATAAGCGCGTCGCGCTCTAACTCCATTCCCGGGCGCAACGAAATCGCAAGGCGGAAATACTCCTCGGGCGCGCCGAGACCGTAAATACAGCTTACCGAGGCAACAACTATAACGTCCTCCCGCTCGCCAAGCGAGCTCGTAGCGGAGTTTCTGAGCTTGTCTATTTCGTCGTTTAAGCTCATATCCTTTTCAATATAAGTATCGGTCGAGGGTATGTAGCTTTCGGGTTGGTAATAATCGTAATAGGATACGAAATATTCAACGCGGTTGTTGGGGAAAAACTCCTTGAACTCGTTGCAAAGCTGCGCAGCAAGCGTTTTGTTGTGCGCTATTACAAGGGTCGGGCGGTTGACGTTTTTAATGACGTTTGCCATTGTAAACGTTTTACCGCTGCCCGTAACACCAACAAGCACCTGGGTGCGGATACCGTCAAGCACTCCCTCCGTAAGGCTTTCTATAGCCTGAGGCTGGTCGCCCGTAGGTTGAAATTTTGAATGCAGCTCGAATTTCATATCAACGGAATTATAACCCATTTTTCAAAGTTTTACAACAGAAAACGCGCGCAAAACCTGCAAGAAAGTTTTAAACGCGCGTTTGTTATGTTTAAACATTTGTTTTGCGATTTCAGCCGATTATCTCGTATAGCTTATCAAAGCAATCGTTGCTGTCGCAACGGTAATCGGGAATAACGTAATCTTCGGTATTAGTTTGGTCTATACGATACCATTTTTTTGTGGATATTTGCACGAAAAGCCCCGTATTCGGCAAATAAAAGTAAGCAACTTCGCCGTAACCGCTCACAGAGTTTGCAGGAGACTCTCCGACGATTTTGCCCAAATGATTATCCTGAATAAGCATTGCAAAATCTTTTGCCGCCGAAAACGAACCGTTATCCGTCAATATAAAAACGTTGCCGTCAAACGTTAAGTTTGTATACTGATAATTAGTTGTTTTTCCGTCAGAATGCAAATTTAAAAAACCAAACCGCCAGTCAAACGGACCGTCGTAATAATTCTCGACGGGCAAATACTTTACAAACTCGTTACCGACCTGAGAGCTTCCTCCGCCGTTACCGCGCAAGTCCACCGCAACGTTTTGGATATTCTTTTGTTTTACCTCGGTAAACATTGCCTCAACGCAGTCGATATAGGTCTGATTATAATTGCATTCGGTAAGCGTAAGCACTGCCATGCTATTTTGCTCGTCAATTTTGTAAAATACAAAATCCTTGGGTTCGCTCGGGGTAACATATTCGTTCCGGATTACCAAAAACTCTTCCCAGCTTACAAAGTCGGCTTCCGTATACATTTCGGTTTTAACACTTTCGCCGTCCGTCCATTCGTAAGTAAACGGAGCGTTATAGCCTAAAAATTCGAGATTTGCAATGCTGCCCAAATCAATGCTTATCCAGTCTTCGGTTTCGTAGCAATAATAAGGTTTAGCGTCTTCGAAAATCTGCTTTACCGTTTTACCGTTAATCGAAGCTACGCTGTATCCGTTATAGGTTTTTTCCGGAAACGCCTTTAAATATTTATCGTTCGGATAACTGTTGTAAGTCGTGGTGTGCGCATCGCCCATAGCGTGCAAAACCGTCTGAATTTCGCGCCGAAAACCGTTTACTGTTATTTCGTCCGCAGATTTTAGATTTTCCTTAGCCCGAACAAATAAGTTTTCGACTTCCTCGGTAAGCCCGTCCTTGAACATAGGGTGCACCTTGGCAAGATAGTGCTTTAAAGCATTCAAATCGCTTTCGGCAGCCTTGTAGGAAACAACCTCGTCATAGTTCAGAATTTTACCGTTATAGCTCTTGAAAGTATAGGAATTCCAATACGGAACAAGGTACGGCACAAACGAACTCAGTAAAGCAACAATACCGAAAATTACTGGTAAAACTATCTTTGTAACGAGTTTTGTTTTGAAAAAAATTAGATATGCAATTAAACCGCCGCAAAAAAGAACGCTGAACAGCACGGTTAACCATTCGGGGAAATTAGCGCAGAATATATTTACGGGAATAAGCGCAAACGTCAAAGCGGCAGTAAAACACAGCGCCGCAAGACTTATAATTTTAATAGTTCTTTTGTCTATTTTCATATTTATTTCCAATAAAAAAGTGCGACAAATATATCGCACTTTTTTATTTATTAGGATAATTTTTCAAGCAGACGAAGGTCAATGCCCTTATCGCCTATCTTGATGATTTCAACCTTTACGGTATCGCCGATATTTACAACGTCCTCTACCTTATCAACACGCTTGTCCGAAAGCTTGGAGATGTGTATCATACCGTCCTTGCCGGGAGCAAACTCAACAAACGCGCCGAAGTTCAGAATGCGCACAACCGTACCAACGAACATATCGCCGACTTCGGGGTCGTGAGCAATGCTCATAATAATCGCCTTTGCCTTCTCTGCGTTCTCGATAGGGCCGTTGCAAGCGATATAACCTCTGCCGCTGTCGTCCTCGTTGAACTCAATTTCAGTGCCGGTTTCTTCCATAATCTTCTTGATTACGCAGCCCTGCTTGCCGATAACGTCGCCGATTTTTTCGGGGTCGATTTCGAAACTGACAATCTTGGGAGCGTATTTAGAAAGCTGAGGCGCAACCTCGGGCGTAACTTCGAGCATCTTGGAAAGTATAAACTGTCTGCCCTCGTTTGCCTGGTTGATTGCGGTGTGCATAATCTCTTCGGATATGCCTTTGATTTTTATATCCATCTGAATTGCGGTAATGCCCTTCTGAGTGCCCGCAACCTTGAAGTCCATATCGCCGAGGAAGTCTTCAAGTCCCTGAATATAGGTTAAAACTTTGAACTCGCCCGTTTCCTGGTTCTTGATAAGTCCCATAGCAACGCCCGCAACGGGGTTTTTAATGGGAACGCCTGCGTTCATAAGCGCCATAGTTGAACCGCAAACGGATGCCATAGATGACGAACCGTTGGAAGAAAGTATATCGTTTACCACCCTTATTGCATAGGGGAAGCTCTCTTCGTCGGGAATTACAGGAACAAGCGCGCGCTCTGCAAGTGCGCCGTGGCCGATTTCGCGTCTGCCGGGAGAACGGAGCGCCTTAGCTTCGCCCGTGCAATAGCCGGGGAAGTTATAGTGGTGCATATACCTCTTGTACGTTTCCTCGTCAAGACCTTCAAGCTTCTGAGCCTCGCCGAGCATGCCGAGCGTACAGGTCGTAAGGGTCTGGGTTTGTCCTCTCGTGAACACAGCCGAGCCGTGAACTCTGGGAAGAACGCCTTTTTCGCACCAGATGGGGCGAACGTCCTTTAAGCCTCTGCCGTCGGGGCGGATACCCTTGTCGAATATCTTCGCGCGGACTTTTTCCTTGGTAAGGTAGTAAACACTGTCCTTAACCTCGCGAACGTTGTCGGGATAGATAGTTGCAAAGTGCTCCAAAATATCCTTTTCCGCTTCTTCCTGTCTCTTTTCTCTTTCCTGTCTGTCGAACGTGTCAATAGCCCAGTCTATCTTTTTGCTTGCGTATTCGCGTACTGCCTTGTCAAGCTCTTCGGGAACGTGGTAAAGCTCCATTTCAAGCTTTTTCTTGCCGACTACGGGTACGATTTTTTCTTCGATAAACGCGCAGATTTTCTTTATTTCTTCGTGACCGAACATTATCGCGCCGACCATTTCGTCGTTGGTAACCTCGTTAGCGCCGGCCTCTATCATGAGGATAGCGTCCTTAGTACCCGCAAGGTTGAGGTGAATATCGCTCTTTGCGCGCTGTGCAAGGTCGGGGTTGATAACGTACTTGCCGTCTACAAGGCCGACAACGACCGAACCGGTAGGGCCTGCCCAGGGAATATCGGAAATAGCAATTGCAACCGACGAGCCTATCATTGCAAGGGGTTCGGGCGAAATATCGGGTTCAACCGAAATTGCCTGAGCCGTTACGACTACGTCGTTGAAAAGTCCCTTGGGGAAAAGCGGACGCAGGGGCCTGTCTATAAGCCTTGCCGTTAAAATTGCTTTATCGCTTGCACGGCCTTCGCGCTTTTTAAAGCCGCCGGGAATTTTGCCGATGGAATACATTTTTTCGTCGTAATCAACCTGCAAAGGGAAGAAATCCATGCCTTCGCGAGGGCTTGCGGACATACATACGTGTACCATTACGGCAGTTTCGCCGCAACGAACTATGCACGAGCCGTTAGTCTGTTCGGCGTATTTGCCCGTTTCGATAATAACGTCTTTTCCGCCTACTTTGAGTGTAAATTTTTTGTAGTTCATACCAAATCTCCTTTTCTGTTCTTGTGCCTGCAACTCCCGTTGCAAACTTTTTTATGAAAAAAGAGCGAGAAAAAACAGCCTCGCTCAGTCTTCTTAAAATTATTTTCTTAAATTCAACGCCGCAACGATAGCACGGTATCTTTCAATGTCCTTGGATTTGAGATAGTCCAAAAGACCGCGACGACGACCGACCATCTTTAAAAGACCGCGACGAGAATGGTTATCGTGGATATGCTCTTTAAGGTGCTCGTTAAGGTGATTGATTCTCTCGGTTAAAAGAGCAATCTGTACTTCGGGCGAACCGGTGTCGCCTTCCTTAGTTGCATACTTTGCGATAATTTCCTGCTTTTCCATTTAATTTATCCTCCTATGGAAATATTTGCGTGCCACAAAGCCGGGCGTTGAGTGTTCGCACAGCTTTGTAACCGTATCGAAGATATTTTAGCACTATAAACTGTAAAAGGCAAATGATTTGAACGCAATTTTTAAAATTATTAGTACAAGCCTATTCATTTGAAAAGCTTGTTGCGCTTTGCGATTATTTCTTCGATTTTGGAAATATAGGTTGGAATGTCTTTGGGGGCGGCGTAGCGCTCAATTCTGTCCTCATCGGAAAAATAGCGTTTTGAAATTGCGTTTGCGCCTACGGCGATGTTGGAAGAAATTTCTTCCATAGTGTCCACGTTATATACGCAAGCTTTATTCGGCTTAGTCCAACCGACGTTTTCAAGCCCGCCCGCTTGATACTTTTGACGATATAGATAGTACGGCTCATACCCAGCCTCGGTAAGAAGCTTGCGGGAAAGAGCAATCATTTCGCCTATACCGTTTACGTTCAGTTTCTTCGTTTCCTCTTTAAGTTTAGCGCCACTCTTTAGGGAAAGCGTGTGAACTGTTATATTTGCAGGATTTAACGAGATAGCCGTATTTAGTGAATTTTCAAAATCTTCGGGAGTTTCGTCCGCAAGCCCCGCAATTAA
>JAAUYR010000078.1 GCA_014805025.1 Clostridia bacterium
GTCATTGTGAGTTATTTATTTTGCTAAAACGTTTAAAATTCTTTCCAAGGCGTATTTGCCGTGTTCGTAGGTCAAACCGCCCTGAAAATAAGCAATGTACGGCGGTTTTACCGGGCCGTCGGCAGAAAGTTCTATGGAAGCTCCCGATACGAACGTGCCTGCCGCCATTATTATTTTATCGTCGTAACCGGGCATATCCCACGGCTCGCAAGTAACGAAACCGTCAACAGGCGAAGCGTACTGCACTTCTCTGATAAATCCGACCATTTTTTCCGCGCTGTCAAATTCTATGGCGCGCGTAATATCGTAAGGAGTTTTTTCGAGCGACGGATAATTGATATATCCAAGCTCCGACATTGCCTGCCCTATCAGTAAGCTGGTTTTCAGTGCCTGCGCAACCGTATGCGGCGCGGTAAATAAACCCTGATAAAAGTATCTGTAACCACCCTCGTAAGAGCCTACTTCAAGGCCTATGGATGGCGCGGTCAACCGTTTGCCTATTAAATCGATATATTCCGCCTTGCCGCAGATATAACCGCCCGTCGGCGCAATACCGCCGCCGGCATTTTTTATAAGCGACCCCACTATAATATCCGCGCCGACTTCGGTCGGCTCTCTTTTTTCAACGAATTCGCCGTAGCAGTTATCTACGAAAATGCAGCCTTTAAAGCCTAAGCTTCGCACAAATTTGCAGGCCTCTTCAATTTCCTTGCAGGAAAAAGCGTCGCGAAGCTCGTATCCGCGCGAGCGTTGAATATAAACAACTTTTACTTTACTATTAAATTTCTTCTTTATTTCTTCAAAATTAAATTTGCCGTTGTCTGTCAGCTTGCAATACTCGAATTTAACGCCAAAATCTTTTAACGAGCCGTTGTTTTCGCCGAAAATTACTCCGCGGATAGTATCGTACGGCATTCCGCTTAAACAAAAAAGCGTATCATCAGGGCGAAGCAGCCCGAAAAGCGCAACGGTTAAAGCGTGCGTGCCGGACAAAAGATGCGGCGAAACTATGCCGCACTCCGAGCCGAAAACTTCCGCATACAGTTTGCCGAGGGTATCGCGCCCCTCGTCACCGTATCCGTACCCCGTCGTGCCGTTAAAATGACGGACTGCCACGTTGTTTTCGCGGAATGCGTTTAAAACTTTTACCTGATTAAAATAAGCTACTTCGTCTATATATTCAAACTTTTCAGTAAGCTTTTTTTCACACTTTTTTATAAATTCGGTATTATCCATTAATTATCTCCGATATCGTTTCGGGTGTCGCCTCGCTTGGATTAAGCCACAAAATGTTGGGCAGTTTTTTGAAAAAAGTTATCTGTCTTTTAGCGTAATGTCGCGTGTTTTGCTTAATCATGTCACGCATAGTACTATCTAAACTGCCATTTTTTAAACCTTCAACCACTTCTTTATAGCCGATAGCCTGCATACAAAGGCAATTTTCGTCAATTCCGCTATTTAGTAAATTTTTAACCTCGTCAACAAGTCCGCACTCAAACATTTCGTCAACGCGCGAATTAATGCGCTCGTAAAGCTCTTCTCTGGGGTAATTTACTGCTACTGCCGCGTAATCGAACTTAGGAATAAGCTTGTCGTTTTGCTCGGACTTTCTTTTACCGCTTACCTCGTAAATTTCCAAAGCTCGGATGACCCTTTTTGTATCGTTTACGTGCAGTTTTTCTGCGGTTTCACTATCGCACTCTTTAAGTTTTTCAAAAAGCGCTTCCTTTCCGTATTCTTCTAAGTACTTTTGATACTTTGCCCTGACCTCTTCGTCCGCCGCAACGTTGCCGTAACAGTAATCAAAAAGCAGTGAATTTATATAAAAACCCGTACCGCCGCAGATTATCGGCAATTTCCTTTTGGTCAATAAATTTTGTAAAATGGGCAAAGCTTTTTCGGAGTAGTCACATACGCTGTAATTTTGGGTAGGCTCTACGACGTCTATCATATGATGCTTTACGCCGCGCATCTCCTCATTCGTCGGCTTTGCCGTACCTATGTTCAGCCCCTTATAAACAAGCTGAGAATCGGCCGAAATTATTTCGGTATTAAATTTTATTGCGCAGTCTATTGCAAGCGAGGTCTTTCCCGAGGCCGTAGCGCCGCATATTACGAGAACTTTTTTCAAGGCTTACACTATCCTTTTAAACATTTTCTCTATATCGCGCTTTAAAATTTTAAGGCAAACGGGTCTGCCGTGAGGGCATTTCAGCCCCATATCCCCGTCAAGCATCTGCATCAAAGCCTCGATTTCCGCTTCTGTAAGCTGCATTCCGCCCTTTACCGCATGTTTGCAGGCAGCCATAGCGAGCTTGTCCTTTAAGATATTTTCAAGTTTAATTTCCTTTAAACCTTCTATATCCGTAAGAATTTCACTGAAAAATTCCTTTATATTTATATCCTGTAAATCGACGGGTACTTCGTCTATTCTGTAAGAACCCATGCCGAACGGCGCAATTCCGAAGCCCATATCGCGAAGCAACGGCAGTTTTTCGTCAATGAACTGCTTTTCGCTTGCGTTTGTATCGAAGATATACGGCACAAGCAGCGGCTGGCATACGATATTCCGCTTTTCGAGCTTTTCCATCAACTTATCGAAAATCAACCGCTCGTGCGCCGCGTGCTGGTCTATGAAGAACGCCGCGTCGTACTGTTCGTAAATCAAATACGTATTGAACAAAGTTCCGCGGTATTTAAGCGTTTGAAGGTCAATTCTCTGCTGTTTTCTTTCAAAATATCTGTTTTCGATTTCACTCGCAGCAGTATTTGTTATATCGGGCGGAGCGGTATCGTCCGTAACTTTCATTACGTTTTTCTTGTTTACTTCGCCCCAGTCGCTCAGCGGCATATCGCTGAACATATTAAAAAACTTAACTTCCTTTTCGGTGTTAGTCTTTTGAGGCTTTTCAACCTTAGGTTCAGGTTTTGGCTGCACTTCCGGACGGGCAATTTCCGGCTTATACTTTTCCATAAGCCGTTGCAAATCAGCTTCTTTTTCCTCCGGCGCGGTAGATTTAACAATCGGCTCCCGTACCGCGTCTATAACGAAATCCGCAGCGCCGGCAGTTCCGTCTAAAATTGCGGAAATTACCGAATAAACCGCCTTAAAAATCTGATTATTGTCAACAAAGCGCACGTCCGCCTTGCTGGGATGCACGTTTACGTCAACCAAGTCGTTGGGAACGTCCAAAAACAGAACGTAAAACGGATACTGACGCTTCATTGCATAGCTTGCATACGCCTGCGTAATTGCAACCGATACGGTGTTATTTATAATGTATCTGCCGTTTAAAAACAGGCTTTGGTAAGTTTTGTTCGGCTTAAAATAATTCTGGTTGCCGATATAGCCGCGTAAACGAATACCGCTTTTCTCGGCTTCGAGTCTGAAACACTCGGAAAGAGTTTTAGCGCCGTAAACCTGCGCAACAGCCTCTTCCAAGCCGCCGCCGAAAGACTGCAATTCGGGTTTTCCGTCAACGTAATACTTAAAGGCAACCTCGGGATTTCCGAGAATATACCGAGTTATAAAGCTTGTAACGTCGGTTTCTTCCTTTTTATCCGGCTTTAAGAACTTAGCACGGACGGGCGTATTGTAAAAAAGATTTCTTACAGTAATTTCAGTACCCTTTGCAAGCGCCGCAGGCACAATTTCGCCCACTTTTCCGTCCTCGCAGGTCACTTTATATGCGGTATTGCCCTCGGTAACGGAAACAAGCTCTACCTGAGAAATTACCGAAATACTTGCCAGCGCTTCGCCGCGGAACCCGAGCGTCGTTATGGTGTCCAAATCTTCGGCGGTGGCAATTTTACTTGTTGCGTGCGGTAAAAACGCCGCTCGCATATCGTCGCGGTCGATACCCGAACCGTTATCGATAACCTTAATAAGCTGCTTGCCGCCCTTTTCAATGTAAATCTCAATTTCCGTCGCCTTTGCGTCAAGACTGTTTTCAACCAGCTCTTTAACGGCGGAATACGGGCGGTCGATAACCTCGCCGGCGGCTATTCTGTTATAGACGTTTTTCGAAAGTATATTAATTTTTCTCATTTTTTCACCTTTTCAACAAGGTCGGAAACAAGCAAAAATGCCTGCATCGGCGAAAGATTGTTTAAGTCTACCTCGCTTAAAATCTTTTCGATTTCCGACTGCTCAACCTCTTCATACTCTTCTTCTCCGCGGCTTGTTACGGTCTTTTCGCCGCTTTCAACCGATTTTAAAATGCGCTTTGCCCTGTCGGTAACCTCCGAGGGGATTCCGGCAAGCGAGGCAACCTCTATACCGAAGCTTCTGTTAGCTCCGCCGCGCATAATTTTACGCAGGAACACAACTCCGCCGTTTATCTCTTTTACGGCAATTTTATAGTTTTTGACGCCTTCCATCTTGTTTTCAAGCTCGGTCAGCTCGTGATAGTGCGTTGCGAACAGAGTTTTTGCACCGATTTTTTCGGTAAGGTGTTCAATAACTGCCCAGGCAATACTCAGTCCGTCGTAGGTCGATGTACCTCTGCCCACCTCGTCTAAAATAAGCAGACTGTCTTTCGTAGCGTTATGAATTATGGTTGCAACCTCTATCATTTCGACCATAAACGTACTCTGGTCGGAAATAAGGTTGTCGCTTGCTCCGACGCGCGTAAACACCCTGTCTATAAGCGGAATTTTAGCCGACTTTGCAGGTACGAAACAGCCGAGATGCGCCATAATCGAAATTATAGCGGTCTGGCGCATATACGTACTTTTGCCGGCCATGTTCGGGCCGGTTATAATCATAGTTCTGTTATCGCCCTCGTCCAAAAGCGTATCGTTGGGGATAAACCTGTCCTTTGAGATAACTTCAACTACGGGGTGACGGCCTTCGACTATATTCAAAGCGTTGCCGCTTTCCACCATTTCAGGGCGAACGTAACGGTTGGCCTTTGAAACTTCCGCAAACGAAACCAAAACGTCGAGCTTGGCAATTGCCGAAGCGATAGTTTTAAATTTTTCTATATTCTCAAACAGCAATTCCTTGATTTTATCGTACAGCTCGTTTTCAAGCTTAATTGCCATTTCCTCGCTTGAAAGAATTTTGTCTTCAAGCTCTTTCAGCTCCTCGGTAACGAACCTTTCCGCATTCGCAAGCGTCTGTCTGCGCTGATAATTAATGGGCACTTTATCCGCAAACGAGTTAGTAACCTCAATAAAATACCCGAAAACGCGGTTGTATTTAATTTTTAAATTCCTTATTCCGGTTGCGTCGCGCTCGCGCGCCTCGATTTCCAGAATAACGTTGTTGCCGTTCTTCTTTATGTTTCTGAGCTCGTCAAGCCGAGCGTTAAAACCGCTCTTTATAACTCCGCCGTCTTTGAGGTTTGTAGGCGGATTTTCGTCGATAGCGCTGTCCAAAAGCGCGGCAAGCTCGCTTAAATCGTAAAGCCTGTCGCAAATATCCCTAATTATCGGTGACGAAAAGCCCGAAAGCCGGAACTTGATGTTCGGTATTGCGTTTAAAGACGAGGCAAGTGCAAGGCATTCCCTGGGCTTTACGCTGCCGTTCGCAACCGAGCCGGCAATTCTTTCAACGTCCTTTATCTCTTTTAAAAGCTCTAAAAGCCCCAACCGCACCACCGTGCCGTCGCAAAGCTCTTCCACGCCGTCAAGTCGGTAATTGATTTTTTGGATATTATGTAACGGATACAACAATACCGACTGCAAATACCTTGCGCCCATCGGGGTTTTCGTCTTATCCAGAAGCCACAAAAGCGAGCCGTACTTTGCGCCCGAACCGAGCGTTTTTGTAAGTTCCAGGTTTCTCACCGCCGCCGTATCAAGCTGCATATACTTGTCACTTGATAAAAATTTAACATTATCGATATTTTTAAGCGCGTGCATCTGGGTATCTTTGAGGTACTCCAAAAGCGCACCGACCGCACAAACGGCTTCCTTTTTGCAGGATATCGAATACGGCGAAAGCGACTTTGCGCCAAGCTGTTCCAAAAGCCGTCTTTCGGCGGCCGCATACCCGAACGCCCATTCGGGATAGCTTGAAAAGCGCGGTAAAATTCCGCATTTGAATTCTACGACGTCCTTCAATTCAAAAAGAATTTCGTCGTTGACGATAATTTCTTTAACGTCGATTTTCGTCATTTGCGTTACGCAGTTTTTAACCGCTTCACTGCCCGAAAAATCGGTTGCTGTAAGCTCGCCCGTGGTTATGTCCGCCCAGGCAAGCGCAACGGTCTCTTTATTTTTATAAGCGCAACAGATAAAGTTGTTTGTCTTTTCGTCAATAGAGCTTGCGTCAAGCGTTCCGGCCGTAACTACGCGGATAACGTCTCTTTTGACCATGCCCTTGGCTGTCGAAGGGTCTTCAAGCTGTTCGCAGATGGCGACTTTCTCGCCGCTTGCAACAAGCTTTTGTATGTACCCGTCAACCGCATGATAGGGTACTCCGCACATCGGCGCGCGGTCTTCAAGTCCGCAGTCCCTGCCGGTTAAGGTCAAATCGAGAATTTTCGAGGCCTTAACTGCGTCCTCGAAAAACATCTCGTAAAAGTCGCCTAAGCGGTAAAAGATAATGCAATCTTTATATCTCTCCTTAACGCCGGCCCAGTGCTGCATCATTCCCGAAAGTTCATTCTTTGCCATTTGTAATTTCACCCATCAGCGAAACGCCGTTTGCGCTGTTTATTCTTACGTTTACGAACTCGCCCGAAATATCCTTTTCACTTTCAAAGTAAACCATTCTTCCGTGCTCGTCGCGCCCTAAGTACAAGTTTTTCTTTTTATCGTAGTCCTCGCAAAGCACCTCAACCGTCTTGCCGACGTACTTTGCCGACTGCTCGCGCGTTTGAGAATTTACAAGGCTAATAAGCTCCATTATACGAGTCTTTGAAACTTCTTCGGGAACTTGATTTTCCATTTTCGCCGCAACCGTACCCTCGCGCTTCGAATAAACGAAGGTAAACGCCGAAGAAAACCCGACTTTTTTTACAAGATTTAATGTGTCCTTAAAATCTTCGTCGGTTTCGCCCGGGAAGCCGACTATAAGGTCGGTAGTAAGCGCGCAGTCGGGAACGTATTTTTTTAAGATTTCAACCTTTTTAAGATAGTCGCCCGAGGTGTACTTTCGGTTCATCGCCTTTAAAATTGCGTCCGAACCGCTCTGCGCCGGCAAATGCACCGCATGACAAATTTTCGGGTTTTCGGCAATAATTTTTGCAAGCTCTTCCGAAAAATCTTTGGGGTGGCTGGTCATAAACCGCAGTCTGAACTTACCATCGATATTTGCAATTTGCCGTAAAAGCTCGGGAAAAGATATATCGTCCGTGCCGTTTGCAAACGAGTTCACGTTCTGACCCAAAAGCGTAATTTCCTTATACCCCTCGGAAATTAGTTGTTTTGCTTCCGCAATTATGTTTTCCGAACGGCGGCTTCTTTCTCTGCCGCGGACGTACGGAACTATACAGTAACTGCAAAAATTATTGCAGCCGTAAGTTATGTTTATCCACGCGTTGGGGTAGCTGGTGCGGAAAGGCTTTTCGCCCTCTGTAACTTTCCCGTCGCAGTCCTCTATTTCGATTACGGCTTTTTTTCTTGCCTGCTTTTTTAAAATAAGCTGCTTTAAATTGCCTAAATTGTGAGTGCCGAAAATTATATCCACGTACGGGAATTTACCGTGCAAATCCTCGGCCTTACCCATCTGTTGCGTAAGACAGCCGCCGACCGCGATTATCATATCACGCTTTTTGGCTTTCAGCTTTTTAAGCATTCCGATATTGCCGAAAGCGTGGTTTTCCGCGTTTTCCCTTATACAGCAGGTGTTGAAAACGGCAATGTCGCAATCTTCTATATTCTCGCATGCCTCATAGCCGAGCTCGGTCAAAACTCCGGCTATTTTTTCCGATTCGTGTACGTTCATCTGGCAACCGTACGTTGTAATGTGATAATACTTTGCCATACGAAATCATTATATAATTTTTTAAGATTTTTTTCAATTAATTTGCAACAATATTTTAATTTTATAAATACTGTTTATAATGACTAAGTTTTTAAAGATTTCTTTAATAGTTTTATTGAGCATTTTAATCGTTATAGCGTCGCTTTTTGCCGCGTTTTTTATAGTCACGCGCGACGCAAAGCTCGACGAAAGCAAGCTTATAAACCCCAACCAGACTATTCTCATTTACGACGAAAACGGCAACGAGGTTGTAAACGCTTCGCTGACGGGCAACAGAAAAAGCGTTTCTTTAAATGCGCTGCCCGAGCACACCGTTAACGCGTTTATCGCCTCGGAGGACAGAACGTTTTTCACGCACGACGGCTTGAACTATAAAAGAATGTTAAAAGCGCTCTATAAAAACGTAGTTTCGCGCTCTTTTAAGGAGGGCGCTTCTACCATAAGCCAACAGCTTATAAAAAACACACACCTGTCCAACGAAAAAACCATTAAACGTAAGCTTGACGAAATCAAGCTTACCAAACAGCTTGAAAAGCGTTATACAAAAAACGAGATACTTGAAATGTATCTCAACACAATTTATTTCGGGCATAACTGCTACGGGCTTGAAAGCGCTTCGGAGTTCTATTTTGACAAAAAGGCGGAAAATTTATCGCTTACCGAGAGCGCAACGTTGGTCGGGCTTTTGACCTCGCCAAACAACTACTCCCCTTTTAAAAATCCCGAAAAAAGCTTATCTCGCAGAAATACCGTATTAAACGCAATGAACGTTTGCGGTTACATTACCGACAGCGAGCTTGAAGAAGCCAAAAACGCGCCTCTTAATGCGGCAAAAACCCGTGATAACGGCAAAAATTCCGACTATATCGACGCCGTTTTCGAGGAATTCGAAGAAATAGATTTAAACATTTACGAGCTTACAAGCGGCTGCAAAATTTACACCTATCTTAACCAGGAATTGCAGAGTTTCATTGAAAAATTGCAGTTTGAAACCGATAATTCAATAGTCGTAACCGATAAAAGCGGCGGCGTAAACGCATGCAAATCAACAATTAACCTTACTAAAAGGCAGCCCGGTTCCACCGTTAAACCGTTTGCCGTATACGCGCCTGCAATCGAAGAAAAACAGCTTAGTCCGTTCACCAAAATTTTAGACGAAAAAATCGATTATAACGGTTATTCGCCCGAAAATTCCGATAAAAAATTTCACGGCTACGTTTCCGTTACCGACAGCATAATTCACAGTTACAACGTTCCGGCGGTAAAAACGCTCAACGCGCTGACTTTAAATACCGCCGAAAAATATCTTACCCGAATGAATATAGGGCTTGACGATGACGAAAAAAACTTATCACTTGCTCTCGGCGGTATGAAGTACGGCCTCGGCCTTAAAGACATAACCGACTGTTACTCAATTTTCAGAGACGGCGGCACTTACGCCCCCTCACGCTTTATAAGCAAAATAGTTTCTGCAAACGGCAAAACGCTCTATAAGCACGACCGCTTTGAAAACCGCGTTTTCTCCAACGGCACTTGCTCGCTTATGAACGAAATTTTAATGCAGACCGCAAAGACGGGCACGGCAAAAAAACTTAAAAATTTCAACTTTGACGTTGCCGCAAAGACCGGTACTTGCGGCAACGAAAGCGGAAACACCGACGCTTACGCCGTAGGTTATACAAGCGAACACAGTTTAGGCGTCTGGCTTGGCGATAAAAACAACGAACGCCTCTCCGTTACAGGCGGCGGCGAAGCCTGCGCCTGTTTAAAACAGCTTTTGGAAGAGCTTTATAAGAACGGTACACCGGCAAACCTTGACGTAACGACGGGAACATCCACTGTAAATATCGACGCGGAAGAGTATTACGATAACAACAAAATTATTGTTGCCGACCCACTCTGCCCCAAACTTAACGTTCTAACCGTTAAAGTAAAATGCGGCAGCGAGCCTAAGGAAAAAAGCAACAGATTTTCTTCCCCGTCAATACCCACCCCAACGATTTCGGTCAAGAACAACGCCGTAAATATTGAATTATGTCACGCGAAGTACTATGCATTTTTAATAAAACGCAGTAAAAGTAACGGTTTTGAGGTAATTTACGACGGAAAATGGAAAGAAACTATAACCGACAAGCCGGAAGAAGGTTACTACACTTATACCGTTACTCCGTACTTTTTAAGCGGTGAAAATAAAATATACGGGCAAGAAATAGCCCTGCCCGCAGTAAGTTTAAAGAAAAACAATTCCTCTGTTCAGATTAAAATACCGGATATCGCAAACGACGAATGGTACAATTTATAAATCGATAATCTCGCGCGAAGACAGCGCTTCTTCCAACAGCTTTTCAACGTCAAGCTTTTGCTCCTCTTCCAGCACGCTTGCAAGCGAAGGCTTTATTACGGGGTGCCTGGGCAAAAATACCGTACAGCAGTCCTCATAAGGCTGTATCGAAATTTCGTACGCGCCGATTTCACGGCTGCGTTCAATAATTTCGTCCTTATCGAAGCCGCACAAAGGCCGCAGAACTGGCAGCTTTTCAATAACGCTGTTAGAAGATGTTATTCCCTCCACCGTCTGACTTGCAACCTGACCTAAGCTTTCGCCCGTTATAAGGCACTGCGCGCCGCACGTTATAGCAATTCTTTCCGCAATGCGCATCATAAACCGCCTTAAAAGAGTTACCATATACTCTTCGTTGCAGTTTTTATGAATTTCCTCCTGAATGTGCGTTACGGAAATTATATTCAGCCTTGTGCCACAAGTATATTTTGAAAGAACTTTTGCAAGTTCGATAACCTTATCCCTCGCCTGCATATTGGTATACGGATAACTGTGAAAATGAATACAGTCCACGTTCATACCGCGCTTTGCAATCATATGTCCGGCCACCGGGCTGTCAATTCCGCCCGAAATTAAAAGCATACCCTTGCCGGAAGTGCCGACGGGCATACCGCCCGCGCCCTTGAAAAACTCGTTAAATACAAGCGTTGTGCCGTTTTCGCGCACGTCGATATGAATAATAAATTCCGGACTGTGCACGTCAACCGTCAGTTTTTTATTTTCGGAAAGCAGTCTTCCGCCGATTTCCGCGCTTATCTGCATTGAATTAAGCGCAAATTTTTTGTCCGCGCGGTGAGTTTCAACCTTGAACGCGCCAAAAGCCGAGCAAACCGACTTTGCGGCCTTATAAATTTCGCCCATATCGGAATTGACCTTTAAGGCAACGCTCATTGAATGAATACCGAAAACTCTTTTAAGTCTGTCCAAAATTTCGTCGGTATCGTCTAAATCAAAGTTTTCAATAAGGTATCTGCCGCTCTGACGGTGAATTTCGTGCTTTAAACCCTTTAAAGTCTTTTCCATATTTATGGCAAAAACGCGCTCAAAGTAGCCTCTGTTTTTGCCTTTCAAATGAATTTCGGAATATCTTATTATTATAACTTTTTCCATTACGACATTACCTGCTTTCTGTTTTCAACAACTTTATTGAGTATTTTTGCGGCTTCTTCAACTTCTTTTTGGCTGTTTTCGGGCGAAAAGCTCAGCCTTAAAATTCCGTCGGCAAGGCTCTCGGTTATGCCGCAAGCCAAAATCGTGCGCGAAAACCGCTTTTTATCGTTTGAAGCACAGGCCGAGCCCGTGCCTATTATAAGCCCCAAGTCGTCAACCTCGTGCAAAATAGTTTCGCCGCGCAAGCCGTCCGCGCCGACGCACAGAATATACGGCGAGCCGGTATCGGGCGAAATCCGCGAAAATAGCGACTTATCAAGCCCGTTCCATAAAATTTCGTGAAGATTTTTAACCTTTTCAAGGTTATCTTTTAAATTTTTATAGCGCTTTAACACGGCAAACTCGAAGTTTTTTATCGCAAAAACGTTTTCCGTACCGCTTCTTAAACCGTTTTGCTGTCCGCCGCCGTAAATATAAGGCGCAAGAATAAGGTTTTTACGCTTGATAAGTGCGCCGCAGCCTTTAACTCCGCCTATTTTGTGCGCACTTACGGAGTACATATCGATATCTTTTGTAAGCTTAAACGGAATTTTACCGAAAGCCTGAACCCCGTCCGAATGAAAGAGCGTCAGCTTGTTTTTTGCTTTTACCTGAGCTGCAAGCTTTGAAATATCGTTGACCGCGCCCGTTTCGTTATTGACGTGAATTACCGAAACCAACGAGGTTTTATTATCTATAAGACTTAAAAGACTTTCTTCGTTTACGCTGCCGTCGGAATTGAGCTCGGCAAAGCGCACCTCTATTCCGCGCTGTTTAAGCTCGTTTACGGCAGAATAAACCGCCGAATGCTCGCCCAACGTCGTAACGACGTTACCGCGCCGACCGCCGCCGAACACCGCCTGATTATCCGCCTCTGTTCCGCACGAAGTAAAAATTATACCGAAACGTTCGCTGTCGGCAACGCAGGATAATATATTTTTACCTGCCTCACGCAAAGAAAGCTGAACGTTATACCCTTCCGCGTAGAGCGCGGAAGGGTTAAAATAATTTTCAGTAAGAAATTGCTGCGCAGCTTCAAGGCACTCCCTGTCGGGTTTGGTCGTTGCCGCATTGTCAAGATAAATCATATTTCAATAGAGCCTTCGTACGAAAGTTTAACCGTGCCGTCAAGCTCGGCGTTGCCGCCCCTGTAATACTTAACGAACAGGTCGCCGCCTTTCAGCTTAACGGTAATAATTTCGCCGTACAGACAGTGTCCGCAGACCGCAGAGGCAACCGCCGCCGCAACCGCAGCAGTTCCGCAAGACCAGGTTTCGCCGTTCAGCTTTTCCCAAACGCGCATTTTTATCGTTACGTTATTGACTACGCGCACGCACTCAACGAACGCTCCGTGAGGGAAATAACCGGACTCGGTTACAGCCTGACCGAGCGCGTCCAAGTCGATATCGTCGGTCTTGTCGCAGAAAATTACGCAGTGCGGATTACCGATATTCACAAGCGTTATTTGGTAATCCTTACCGCCGAAGTTCACGGTTTTATTTATGACGTCGCCCTCAAAGGTCGAAGGAATTTTTTTGCCGTCGAATTGAGGTTTGCCAAGGTTTACCGAAACGGAGCTTGCCTTGCCGTTAAACGAGCTTACCGAAAGCTTTTTAACGCCGTCGCAGGTTTCAACGGTCATATTCTCCGCCGCAAGCTTGTTATCGAACAGGTATTTGGCAACGCACCTTAACGGGTTTGCAGCCATTCCGCCGTCGCTGCCGTCGCGGTTGAATACTCGCATTTTAGCGTCAGCGCAGTCCGATTTTTCAATTAATACCACGCCATCCGCGCCGATAGCGAAGTGCCTGTCCGAAAAGTTAATTGCAAGCGATTCGGGGCAGGTAATGCCGCCGTCCATATTGTTGAAGAAAATATAGTCGTTGCCTTGGCTCTGCATCTTGCAGAATTTAAGTTTAAGCTTTTCTTTTCTTAAATTATTTATGTCCACAAGCTCGGTATTGAATTCATTATACCTGCCGGCAATGCAGTCTGCAAGCGCGTTTGTGGTGTCAAGCGAGGTTAAAACGGTAATTCCGAGCAAAATTGCGTGGTGATGCAAGCTGATATAGTTGGATATAGACTCAACGTCGGTTTTACCCGTATACACAACGTAATCGACTTTGCCCTCGTCCATAAGCTTGAAAATTTCTTCGTTCGAGGAAAGCCTTGCAACGTCGGTACATTCCAAGCCCATACTTCTAATGACGTTTGCCGTACCCTTAGTCGCGTAAAGTTTAAGACCGAGGTCGGCAAACTTTTTAACGATATTTACA
>JAAUYR010000079.1 GCA_014805025.1 Clostridia bacterium
GCACGCGCCGTCCTCCCACTCGATTTTGATATCGGAAAGCCTTTCGTCCGTTACGGCCTCGAAAATATCCATTAAATCGGTTTTGAGCATCGGCAGAACTACCTGCGTTTCGGGGTCGCCGAAGCGTGAATTGTACTCGACTACTTTCATGCCCTTGTCGGTGCGCATAAGCCCGAAGTAAAGACAGCCTTTAAACGTTCTGCCCTCGGCGTTCATTGCGTGCATTGTGGGCAACATAATTTTTTCGTAAACTTCTTTTTCAAGCTCTTTTGACCAGAACGGACAGGGCGAAAACGTGCCCATACCACCAGTGTTAAGACCTTTATCCTTATCCTCCGCGCGCTTGTGGTCGCACGAGGTTATCATAGGAACTATTGTTTTACCGTCCGTAAAGGCAAGCACGGAAACCTCTTCGCCGGGGGTGTATTTAAGTCCGCGCATACATTCTTCGATAACAATTTTATTGCCTGCCGCGCCAAAGGCTTTATCGAGCATAATCTCTTTCAAGCCCTCTTCCGCCTGTTTTAAAGTTTCGCAGACGAGAACGCCTTTGCCGAGCGCAAGCCCGTCAGCCTTTAAAACTATGGGCGCGCCCTTTCTGCGGATATACTCCAAAGCTTTGTCGTAACTGTCGAAAATTTCAGACTCGGCAGTGGGTATGCCGTACTTTTTCATTAAGTTTTTTGAAAACGCCTTGCTCGCTTCGATAATGGCGGCGCTTTTTTTCGGCCCGAAACAACGCTTGCCCATTGCTTCGAGCTCGTCAACCAGACCTATCGCGAGGGGGTCGTCGGGCGCAACGACTATATAGTCTATTTCGGGGTGCGCGGATACGTAGGCTTTAACGGCTTCGATATTCATATAATCGACGTCGACGTTTTCGGCTATCTCAGCCGTGCCTGCGTTGCCCTTCATACAGAAAAGCTTTTCCACGCGTTTGCTCTTTTTTAAGGCAAGAAGTATTGCGTGCTCCCTTCCGCCGTTACCTATCACAAGTACGTTCATAGTAAAACCTTTTTTATTAGTGCTTAAAGTGTCTGTCGCCTACAAATACCATTGCGATATTTGCAGCGTCGCAGGCTTCTACCGAAGCTTTATCCTGAATAGAGCCGCCCGGCTGAATTATAGCGGTTATGCCTGCTTTTACGCACTCGTCAACGCAGTCGGGGAACGGGAAGAACGCGTCCGAAGCCATGACCGAGCCCTTTGCCTCTTTACCTGCGTGAGCTATGGCCTGCTGTGCCGCCCATATGCGGTTGGTCTGACCCATGCCTATGCCCGTAGTTCTGCCGTCTTTGCCGATTACTATTGCATTGGACTTGGTGTGCTTTACAACCTTCCATGCAAACAGCATTGCTTTAATCTCTTCCTTGGTGGGCGCGCGCTTTGTTACAACGCCCATACCGTAAACGGTTTTGGGTTTGCCGGCAGGGGTAAGCGTTTCTTCAACCTCGGCCTTTTTAGAAAGCAGCGATAAGTCCTCGCCGTGAATTAAACTTTCGTCGTACTGCTGAACCAAAAGTCCGCCGTAAACCTTTTTCATATCGAAAGCCGACTTTTCGCGCTTTGCGGCAATATTGTCGATTTTCAAAAGTCTGATATTCTTCTTCTGTTCGAGAATTTCAAGTGCTTCTTTCGTATAGTCGGAAGCCATTACTATCTCGATAAAAATTTTGTTGATTTCGGTTGCGGTATCCTTGTCTACCGTGCCGTTAATTGCAAGTATTCCGCCGAATACGGATACGGGGTCGCTCTCGTACGCACGCATATATGCCTCGAATACCGACTTTCCAGTGCCTACGCCGCAGGGGTTGGCGTGCTTGCAGGCCACTACCGCAGGGGTATTCGCAAACTCCTTTAAAAGTTCGAGCGCGCCGTTTGCGTCGTTAATGTTGTTATAGGAAAGCTCTTTGCCCCAAAGCTGTTTCGCAGAGGACAGCGAACCGCTGCGGATAAACTGCTCGTTATAGAAAACCGCCTGCTGCTGAGGGTTTTCGCCGTAGCGCATATCCTGGGCCTTTTCGTAAGCGAACGTGACCTGCTCGGGGAAAGTAATGCCGAGCTGAGCGGCAAGATAGTTCGAAATCAAGCTGTCGTAAACCGCCGTGTGCGCGAACACCTTGTATTGCAGATATTTTTTGGTTTCAAGCGTAACGCCGCCCGTTTTAAGCTCGGACAGAACTTTGTCGTAGTCCTTGGGGTCTACTATAACCGCTACGTCCTGATAGTTTTTAGCGGCAGCGCGTATCATGGTAGGGCCGCCGATATCGATATTTTCAACGCACTCTGCAAAGTCCGCGCCCTTTGCAAGCGTTGCCTTGAACGGATAAAGGTTTACGCAGACGATATCAATCGTGTTGATATTCAGTTTTTCAAGCTGAGCCATATGCTCGGGGTTGGAACGCATAGCGAGTAGCCCTGCGTGAACGTTGGGGTGCAGCGTTTTAACTCTGCCGTCCAGGCACTCGGGGAAACCCGTGATTTCGGATATGCCTATAACTTTAAGTCCGGCATCTTTAAGCGCCTTGGCCGTGCCGCCGGTTGAAATAATTTCAAAACCGTTTTCAACGAGCCCCTTACAGAATTCAACTACGCCTGCCTTGTCGGATACGCTGACAAGCGCTCTCTTTTTCATTTTCATAACCTTCCTCCGTTTTATTTAATAGTTACTTTTCTGCCTTGTTTTACAATTTTATCTTCGCACAGCTTTTTAACGCAATAGGGCAAAAGCTTGTGCTCTTCTTTAAGTACGCGCTGTTGCAGACTTTCGGGAGTATCGTCCGCTTTTACCTCAACGGACTTTTGCGCGATTATTGCGCCGCCGTCGGGAATTTCGTTTACAAAATGCACGGTACAGCCCGAAACCTTTGCGCCGTAGTCGATTACCGCCTTATGGACTTTAAGTCCGTAATATCCGGCACCGCAAAACGCCGGAATAAGCGAGGGATGAATATTGATTATTCTGTCCTCGTAGGCCTTTATAAAGCTTTCGGGAATTATTTTAAGCCAGCCGGCAAGCACTATGTAATCGACGCACTTTTCCTTTAAAAGCTTATCGAGGTCTTTATACAGCGTTTCAATGTCGGGATAGTCGTTTTTTGTGAATACACCCGTACATATGCCGTACTTTTGCGCTCTTTCGATAGCGCCTATCCCCTCTTTGGAGGCGATTAAAAGCGCGATTTCGCAGAACTTTTCTTTTTCGTTGGCGTCGATTATCGACTGAAAATCAGTGCCTCCGCCGGAAGCGAAAACGGCTATGCGCTTCACTTTAAAATTACCCCGTTGCCTTTAACCGTTTTACCGATAATTACGCAGCTTTCGCCCGTGCTTTCAAGCTGGGCAATTGCGGCCTCCGCGTCGGCTTTCTTGACGCATACTACCATACCAATGCCCATATTGAAGGTATTGTAAAGCTCTTGCTTTGAAAGCTTTGATTTCTTTTGCAGAAGCTTGAAAATTGCCGGAAGCTCGTAAGACTTGGTATCAATTCTGCAACCTATTCCCTCGGGGAAAATACGGGGGATATTTTCTATAAAGCCGCCGCCCGTAATGTGCGCTATACCCTTAACGTTGACCTTTTTGATAAGCTCCAAAATGCTGTTGACGTAAATTTTGGTAGGCGTCAAAAGTGCGTCGATAACGGTAGAGCCGAGCTCTTCGTTGTACTTTTCAAGCTCTTTCATATCCTCGCCGAAAAGCTTTCTTACAAGCGAGTAACCGTTGGAGTGAATACCGCTCGACTTCAAGCCGATAAGCACGTCGCCCGACTTGATTTTGCTGCCGTTTATAATCTTCTTTTTATCGACTGCGCCGACAGCAAAGCCCGCGATATCGTAATCGCCTTCGGGGTAAAAACCGGGCATTTCCGCGGTCTCGCCGCCGACGAGCGCAGCGCCTGCCTGACGGCAGCCCTCGGCAATTCCGCCGACTACGGTTGCAACCTTTTCGGGGCTTAAACTGCCCGTTGCAAAGTAGTCTAAAAAGAACAGAGGTTTTGCGCCCTGGCAGACTATGTCGTTCACGCACATTGCAACGGCGTCGATACCTATCGTATCGTGTCTGCCCGAGATAATCGCGTATTTGAGTTTAGTGCCCACGCCGTCCGTGCCCGAAACGAGTACGGGGTTTTTGATATCCTTGGGCATTTCGAAAAAGCCGCCGAAAGAGCCTATATCGCCGAGCACGCCGGGGGTGTACGTTGACTGAACGTGTCCCTTCATTAATTTTACCGCTTCGTAACCTCTTTCAACGTCAACGCCGCTGTCCTTGTATGAAATTGCCATAATAATCTCCTTAAATTATCAGTATTTTGTGTTTTAACTTACTCCTTGCCCGTCCAGCAGTAAGTACAAAGTTTGCAAGGCTCTATGCCTATTGCCTCTATTAAACCTTCTATCGACTGGAATTCCAGGGACTCGAACTGGAATTTATCGCAAATGGCTTTGCGCATTGCCTTGCCGCGTTCGGTATTGGAATTGCTGTACTCTTCCATATGCTTTATGCTTTCTTCGCCTTCAAGCTCCATCATCGTGCGACGGGTAATCAAATCCATATCGCCCGACGAACGGGAAAAGTTAAGGTACTTGCAGCCGTACATAATCGGCGGACATGCCGAACGCATATGCACCGCTTTCGCGCCGTGCGAATACAGGAAATCGACCGTTTCTTTAAGCTGCGTGCCGCGGACGATACTGTCGTCTACGAGCAAAAGCCTTTTGCCGTTTATAAATTCGTGAACGGGTATCAGCTTCATTTTTGCAACTTTGTTGCGTTCGGTCTGATTGACCGGCATAAAGCTGCGCGACCAGGTCGGCGTATATTTTATGTAGGGGCGAGCAAACGGAACTTTGCAGGCGTTTGCGTAGCCTATTGCGTGGGGCGTACCCGAGTCGGGAACTCCGCCGACGTAATCTATCTGGTGCAAATCGTGAGTTTTTGCGTCGTTCTTGGCAAAGATTTCGCCGTTTTTGCAACGCATAACCTCTACGTTTACGCCCTCGTAACTCGACGTGGGGTAACCGTAATACGACCAGAGGAATGCACAGATGCGCATCTCTTTACCCGGAGGCGAAAGCTGAGTTATGCCGTCCGCGGTAATTTCCACAATTTCGCCAGGGCCGAGCTCGCGCTCGTCGGTGTAGCCGAGTTTTTTATAGGCGAAGCTTTCAAACGATACGCAATAGCCGTTTTCACACTTTCCTATCTGTATGGGCAGTCTGCCGAGCTTGTCCCTTGCGGCTATGAGCGTACCCTTGTCGGTAAGCAGAAGTATTGAAGCCGTGCCCTCTATTTTATTCTGGGCGTAGCGTATGCCCTCGACGTAACTTTCCTTGCTGTTTATGAGCGCGGCTATAAGCTCGTTAGAGTTTACTCTGCCGCCCGTCATTGCGTCGAAGTAGCCTCCGCCCTGCGAAATAACCTCGCGCATGAGCGTATCCGCGTTGTTTATAATGCCTATCGTGCAGATAGCGTAAGTGCCGAGCCGTGAAACCGTTAAAAGCGGTTGAGGGTCGGTATCGCTGATACAGCCTATTGCGGCGTTGCCCTTCATTTCGTTAACGACTTTTTCGAACTTGGTTCTGAAAGGCGCGTTCTCGATATTGTGAATTTCACGCTGTAAGCCTATAACTTTATCGTAAGCCGCCATTCCTCCGCGCTTTGTGCCGAGGTGCGAATGATAGTCAGAGCCGATAAACACGTCGAATACGGCACTGCTCTTTTTAAAAAAAAAAAAAAAACCGCCCATATAAAATTATTCTCCGGTTAAGCGTTTGAAAATTTCCTGATATGCGTCTTCTACACCGCCCAAATCTCTGCGGAATCTGTCCTTATCAAGGCTGACGTGCTTTGTGGTATCCCAGCTGCCTGCCTCCCAGAAGCGGCAGGTATCGGGGGAAATTTCGTCCGCAAGAACTATTTCGCCCTTAAATCTGCCGAATTCGAGCTTGAAGTCGATAAGGTCGATATTGAGTTTTTTGAAGAAAGCTATCATAGCCTCGTTTACGGCGAAAGCCATTTTCTTGATAGTTTCTATTTCCGCCGCGGTTGCAAGACCTAACGCAAGCGCGTGATAATCGTTGATTAAGGGGTCGCCCAAATCGTCGTTCTTGTAGGAAAATTCGATAGTGGGCGCGGTGAACTTGGTGCCCTCAGCTACGCCGTAACGCTTGGAAAAACTGCCTGCCGCTACGTTTCTTATGATGACTTCGAGGGGAACGATTTCAACCTTTTTTTTTTTTTTGTTTCTGTCGTCGATTTGCTCTACAAAGTGCGTGGGTACGCCCTTCTTTTCAAGCATCTGCATCATAATGTTGCTCATCTTGTTGTTGATGACGCCTTTGCCGACGATAGTGCCCTTTTTAAGGCCGTTGAACGCAGTCGCGTCGTCCTTATACGATACGATAACGTAGTCGGGGTTCTCGGTTGCGTAGACCTTTTTTGCCTTGCCTTCGTAAAGCTGCTTGGTTTTTTCCATCAGAAATTCTCCTTATATGTTAAAAAAATTAGTAATTAATTAATACAAATACCCGCAAAACAGTTTGCGGGTACGTTTTATTGTTGCGAAATTTCGCACCGAAGAGCTGCGTCGTCGGCGTTGATTTTTTCTTTCATTTTCTTCTTGTAGTCGGAAAGCTTTGCGGATATTTCGGGATATTTTACACCCAAAATCTGCAAGGCTAAAAGCCCGGCATTCTCTCCGGCGTTTATGCCCACAGTTGCTACGGGTATGCCCGACGGCATCTGGACTATGGACAGCAAACTGTCAAGTCCGCCCATCATATCGGTTTTTACGGGCAGACCTATTACCGGCAAGGTCGTGCTTGCGGCAATTACTCCGCCAAGGTGCGCCGCCTTGCCTGCCGCGCAGATTATCACTTCAAACCCGTTCTTTGCGGCGTTTTTTGCAAAATCGTGCGCTTCCTCGGGAGTTCTGTGCGCGGATATTACGCGCACCTCCGTCTGCACGCCGAAGCTTTTAATTACCTCAACGGCCGATTTAACCACGTTGTAATCGGACTTGCTGCCCATTATTACGGCTATTTTAGACATTGGTATCTCCGTATTTATTGATATTTTTGCGGCATACTTAAAGTATGGTACTTTTATACGTTATTTTTATAGTGTATATCCTTGCCGTCAACTTTTACGCCGTTATGCTTGTGCGCGCCCAGCGCGACGAATATACCGAAAACGACGGCAAAGGCAAAACCGGCGACGGAAAACTTATTTTAACGGCAATTCTGGGCGGAGCAATCTCAATTTACGTGAGTATGTTCATAATGCGCTACCGCTTGAAAAACCTGCTGCTCATGATTATTATGCCGGTTATCGCCGTCTTGAACGTGTATTTTGCCGTTTTAGCGTTCCGCTCGGGGTTCACTTTTTTCGTAGTTGCGTAAAAAGCCACAACATTTACAAAAATCAAGTTGATTATAACACAATATATTGTAAAATGGAAAGCTTTTGAATAAACTTTTTATATAAAAATTTTCCACAAACAATTGTAAATTATTAACAAAGCGCCCACCGTTGAACGGTGGGCGCTTTAATTAATTATTGTTTATTTTCGTTCTGAGCTTTTAAAAGGTCGCGGATTTCCTTTAAAATATCGTCGGTAGTTTCAACGGGCGCTGCCTCTTCGGTAACTGCGGCAGTTGCCTGCTCTGCTTCCTCAGCAGTAATTTCGCCTTTTTTGAGCTGTTTTTCAATTGCCTTTTTCTGCTTTTCGGCAAACTTTTTGCCGCCGGCACGCAGCGAGTTGATAACTTTAAGAATACAGAAAAGTATAAGCGCAACGAGAATGAAATTTATTATTGCGGTAATAAACGCGCCCCAGTCAATATAGATAGAACTTGCCAAATCGATTGCGCCGGCTTCGTCGTACGCGGGTTTAAGGACGGTTACCGCCGCTTCGAGTCCTGCGCCGGTACCCGCAAGCAGCCAATTGATAAGCGGCTGCAAAATCTGACCGGTTAATGCGGTAATAATCGCCGTGAACGCTCCGCCGACGATAACGCCGACAGCCATATCCAGAACGTTGCCGCGAGAAATAAATTCTTTGAATTCTTTGATAAACTTTTTCATTATTCTTCCCCCGTTTTTGGTTTATTATAATTTCAGAAAATTAAGTTTGTCAAGCGTTTTGGGTTAGAGCTGCGATAAGTTCGCGGCGGATATTATCTTCCGTCCCGTAAGCGCGAGGCGCAGGCGATAAAACGGGTTTATCGTAAACAATTTCGCCGTGCTTTATTACGATAACACGCTGAGCTATACTTAACGCTTCGTCCAAATCGTGAGTTACGTACAGAGCCGTGCGGCCGCTTTCACGCAAAATTTCGTAAAACAGCTCGTACATTTCAAGCTTTAATTTTAAGTCGAGCGACGAGAACGGCTCATCCATAAGTATAATTTCGCTTTTGAAAAGAAAAGCACGGGCTATCGCAACCCTTTGAGCCTGTCCGCCGGAAAGCGTTACGGGATAAGCATTTGCCTTGTCCTCCAAATGAACCCGACGCAAAAGCTCCGTTATCTTTTCCCGGTCGTTACAGACAAGCGCAAGGTTACCGTAAACCGTTAGGTTGGGAACGAGGCGCGGCGACTGAAAAATATACGAGCAGTTAACCGCAAGCCGCTCGCCGCCGTATTCGGTCAAACCGGCTATACAGTTTAAAAGCGTGGTCTTGCCGCTGCCGCTTTCACCGAGAATACAGGTTACCTCTTTCTCTTTTAACGAAAGATTAAAATTATCGTAAACTACGTTGTCGCCGTAGCTCTTGCTTAAATTTTTAATTTCTATCATTTGCCGCTCCATTTATAAGTAAGGCGCGCAAGTTGCGATACCGCAAGGTCAATTATCAGTCCCATTGCAACCGCCACAAGCGTAAGCGCCGCAAGACGTGGCATCTCCAAAAACGCGCGCGAGTTCTGCATTAAACCGCCCAGACTCTTGTAGGTGTTGGAAAGCACCTCGGCCGAAATTATAACCTTTAAGCCGAGCGAGATATCCGCGCCCGTCTGCGACAGGATATTCGGCGAAACTAGCGGAAGATAAATTTTGAAAATTCTGTCCTTGGCTTTTATTTTGTAAACGTCGGCCATTTCTGTCAAACCGCGGTCAATACCGTTCAATTGAGCGTTAATTCGGGCATATATGAGGGGCAACAGCACCAAAACGGTAACTATAACGGGTGCAACACTCGCGTTAGTCCACACCAGCAAAATAAGAATTACCGCCAGCGTCGGAAGCGTTCTGAGCAGCGCAATAACGGGTTTTAAAATCGCTTCGAAAGCCTTGCTTAAAGCGGAAAAAACGGCAAGAGCAACGGCTATAACGAAGGATATCAGGAATGCTTCGAGCGTTCTCAAAAGCGAAAACGACGCGGCAACCCAGAACGCGCCCTCTGTAAAGCACTTAAAGAGCGCGGCGAAAGTATCCTGAAAAGAGGGTATTACGTAATCGTTTTTAACGCAGTAATAGGCGATTATCCAAACTACCCACATTAAAATTATAGATATTGCCGAATAAATGATATTGAGTTTTCTTGAAGAGAAAAACCTTTTAAGCATTATAGTAAAAACTGTCCGAAACGGCAGAAGCCGAGGTTGCGTTTACGGCAATAAGCTTTTCAAGGAAAGAGTTTACCTCCGTTTTGCAAACTTCCGATTTGACAAATTTTATTGCGCAATTTGTAATAACCTGCTTATTCAACGCCGCTACGGTTATCGTGCTTTGGCTTCCCGAAGCCATATTTTTATTAATTGCCCCCACAATATCATTGAAATAAGCCTCTATTCCGTCGCCCAACAGCCATTCGGAGTTATCCTCAACGGCAGTTAAAAAGCCTTTAATAAATTCGGGGCTTTGCTCTATCAAGCTGTTTTTTGCAACGATAACGGCCTGCGGATATCCATGCCCCTCGCCGTAAAGCTCTTGCAGGCTACCTGCAAACGAAAGCTTGCCTGACGTTGCGTTTACCTTGGTCGTTGCCGCAGGCTCGGGCACGACGTAGTAGTCGCAGTCCGCTTCGGGGGGTAACACCTCAGCAGGAGTTACGGCTTTTAAATTTACTTTATCCTGCAACCCGGCATCTTTGAGGATAACCTCAAAGGTAAGACCGGGAACTTGCGCAAGCTGAATTACCCCTACCGTTTTGCCGGTCAACGAAGCGATATTATCCTTTGTGATATCCGCACCGCTTTTCTTTAAAAGATACAGGTTGCCGTGCGTGAGCGTGCCGAGCATTTTATAGGTTTTACCGTCGCCGAGAAGCTTGCTTGCCAAATTTACGGGCAATACGCAGATATCCGCCGCAGGGTTTTCGCCCGTGACGTAAGTCTGAATTACAGTGCCGTCAACGACGTGATAAGATACTTCTTTTTCAAAGCTTTTGTTTTCGGTCATAAGACGGGCCATTGAAAGCGCCGTTGCGCCGTCCGGCATATAAACGGCAACTTCGCCTTTATCGCCGCCGCAAGCCGTAAGGCCGAACGCGGAAAGCATAACCGTTACCGCACAAATCAGAGCAGTTAAAAATTTTTTCATATTAAACTCCTTTATTGACTTATACCTTATTTTTTAGACGTAAGCGTCTTAGCCGTAACGCCTTTAAGCATACCGATTTTACCCGTTAAAGTATTCAAAACTTCCATAGGAGCGTCTATTACAACGCAAATTACCGAAACGCCTTTATTTTTATAAGGCACGCCCATTCTTCCGGCGATATACTCGCCGTACTCGGATAAGAGCGTGTTTATTTTAGGGCTTTCGGCGCGGTCCTCCACTATTATGCTTATAACCGCAAGTCTGTTTTCGGACATAAAAAATTCCCCCGTTTTACGAGGGATAAAAGGCAACCGCAGAATAACGGCAATTTAAGGTTGCCGCTAACTGATATTAAGCCCTTTACCCTCAGGTATTCCTTTAAGTTCAGGTAACCTTATTTTAACACTACTGGAAAAATTTTTCAAGTAAATGAATAATAAAAAAACAACTTCTCATACTGCTTTTATGAAAAAGTATTTTTTATTACTCAGTGTTTTAGTTGTACTGTGCATTGCCTGCTTTGCCGGCTGTACAAATCAGAAGCCCGTGGCAACAAACTCCCAGACAGAAGTTACGGTTAACGAAGAACAGGGCATGCCGAGCGCGCGCCGCGAAAACAAGCGTAAAAAGCCTTGCTCGGACGACGACTGCGAAGACGGACACTTCGATTTTAAACACGACGATTTCGGTTGTAAAATTATATTTAATATTTCGTTCGGCCCGAAGCATCCTCATAAACCTTTGCCCGAGCCCACGCCCGAAGAAGGTACTGAAAACGAAGGCAATTAACGCGAAAGCCCCACATATATGTGGGGCTTTCGGTTATTTTTTATAATAATTTATAAGACAGCCTTTTAATAAAATTTTCTTTTCTTCGGCGGTTAATGCGCCGATATCCAGCATAATATTCTTTACTTTTCCGCAGGATATATGCTTTGCCGGAATTGCAGGGCTATCCTCTTTAATAAGCTCGGCAATGTTTTCGATATAAATATAATCGCCGACTTTAAAGTCGAATTTTCGGCATTGGAGCGGCAATATGCCCCAGTTAACGAGGTTAGAGCGATAACGCTTGGTTGCGTATTCGACCGCGATATTCGCAATACCGCCGAGCATTCTCTGGCAGGAAGCCGCCTGCTCGCGCGCAGAGCCGTCACCCGGCTTTACCGCTGCTATAAAGCTGCCGTACATAGTATCTTCTTTAATTTCTACGCCCACTTCCTTTAAAACGTTTACGGGAAGCTCCTCCGCATTTATTTCCTTAGCTCTTTTAACGTACTCGGGGTCTTTGCGGTAAAGAGTATACTCCGCAAGCTTAGCGGGGTTGGAGCGGTACGAAGAAGTTTCGCCCGAAGGAATAAGCTCGTCCGTGGTCGTTACAGGGTCGTTTATCACGGCGGCCGCTTTCATTAAAAGGTTCTGCGCAAGGGGTTTCTGTTCAAGCCAGTCGGAAATGTTAGGGCCGTAAACGAGCTCTGCCGAAGCATCGGGCTTGCCTGCGCCGCGGTAAACGCGGTTTTCGTAAACGTTTTTATCGAAGTAATACTTCTTTATTTTTCTTGAATACTCAACCTCTGTTACAGGGGTAAGAATACCCCCGTTCGCCGCCGTTGCCGCAATTGAGCGCGAGTCCATAAGCGCTACCGCCGCAGTCTGACCTTCGCCGGGTTTACTGCCCTCGCGGTTTTCGAAGTTGCGCGTTGTATGGCGAATTGAAAGTCCGTTATTTGCCGGGGTATCGCCCGCGCCGAAGCAAGGGCCGCAGAAAGCAGGTTTTACTACCGCGCCCGAAGACATCAGTGCGGACGCGTAGCCGTTGTCGCAAAGGGCTTTGAATACCGGCTGACTCTGAGGATAAACGCTTAAATTGAAGCCGTCCACACCTATTTTACCGCCGCGCAATATCTCACAGGCTTCGGCAATATTTTCATAACTGCCGCCTGCACAACCTGCAATAACGCCCTGATTTACGTAAACTTTGCCGTCTTTAACCTTGCTTGATAAAGTATTTTCAAGAATATCGTTTGCGTTTTCGATAAACTCTTTTATGGGCAACGCGTTTGACGGATGATAAGGCAGTGCTATCATAGGCTCTACGCGCGATAAATCGATAATGACAGCGCCGTCGTAATACGCAGGGTCGGCAGGGTGCATTTCCTTGAAATCGCCCTCCCTTCCGTGAAGTTTGAAAAACTCGCGCGTAGTATCGTCCGTTTCCCAAACGCTTGTAAGACAGCCCGTTTCGGTAGTCATTACGTCGATACCGCAACGGTAGTCCATTGAAAGATTTTTAACGCCCGGGCCGATAAATTCGAGCACTTTGTTTTTAAGAAAGCCCTTTTTGAACGTTGCGCCGATAAGCTCCAACGCGACGTCGTGAGGGCCTACTCCCTTTTTGGGCTTGCCCTTTAAGTAGACGGCTATAATTTCCGGACGGGTGATGTCGTAGGTATGGTTTAAAAGTTGTTTAACAAGCTCGCCGCCGCCCTCGCCGACCGCCATAGTGCCGAGCGCACCGTAGCGTGTATGACTGTCAGAGCCGAGTATCATTGCGCCGCATTTTGCTTCGACCTCGCGCATGTACTGGTGAATTACGGCAAAGTTGGGCGGAACGAAATTGCCGCCGTATTTTTTTGCCGCGGAAAGACCGAAAGCGTGGTCGTCGGCATTGATTGTGCCGCCGACGGCGCAAAGCGAGTTATGGCAGTTTGTAAGCGTGTAGGGCACGGGGAATTCTTTAAGCCCTGCCGCCTTCGCCGTCTGAATAATTCCGACGTAAGTTATATCGTGCGAAACAAGCCCGTCGAATTTGATTTTTAAATCGTTTTCGCCGCCCTTGTTGTGCGCTTTGAGTATGCCGTAAGAAAGCGTGCCCTTAATTGCCGCCTGCTTTTTGCTTTCAACCATGAAAGCTACGCCTTCCTTTAAAAGCGCGCCGTCCGTGTAATAAACGCCGCCGCGAATGAGTTTTACCATAACGTCACCTGTGTTTGTATTTAATTTATTTTACTATAAAAGGCGGTTTTTATCAATTAATTATCGCACCAAAAGGAATTTGGTAATATTTTGTTGATTTTTTTCATTACGGGCATTATAATACTGTTATGAATATTTTTAAATTCAGGTTTACTAAGCTGACTTTGGCTTTTATATATATAGGTCTTATACTTGCGGCGGTGGCGTTCGGCGTTAATACTTATTTCGTATTTGCAGAGGGAATAAAAACCGCGGCTAACCCAGTTTATCCGATTTTACAGTACAGCCTTATGTACTTTGTATGCGTGCTGCTGTTCGTTATTCTGCTAAGCCTTTTGCTGTCCTCTTACTACGCGGTTGAGGGCGATAAGCTTAAAACGAGCTTCGGAATTATTAAGAGCAAGTACGACATTAAGAAAATAGAAACGATAGTACTTGACCGCACAACCAACAAGCTGAGCGTGTACTTCGACGGAAACACGTTTATAGTTATTGCGGTTAAGCCCGAATGGTACGAAGAATTTACCGACGCAATTTTAAAGGTCAACCCGAAAATAGAGTTTTCCATTAAATCAAAAGAAAACAAAAAAGACGACGAGGAACAAAAATAAAAGCGGAAGTTTTTAACTTCCGCTTTTTTTGTGTTTTCTGACTGCCGTGTGATGCTCTTCACCTGCGACGAGTTTGTAAATGTTGGTGCTGTGCCTAAGCCAGGTAATCAGGTTTATTACCAGCAAAATCATCAACATGGAAATTACCCACGGGTTGAACTCCGAAAGTTGGTTTTCGTATCTTACAACGAATATCACCGCCTGTATAATCGTCAGCCCCGAAACGCCGAGCAGCGAGCCCATACTGCCCCACTCGGTTAAGGCAATGTACAAAAGCACGCCCAAAAGCAGAGCTATTACCACAAAAGCGTACCACCACTGCTCGCACGGGAGCGCAAACAGGAACAGACCCATTGTAGAGGCAATGCCCTTGCCGCCCTTGAACTTCATCGTTACGGGGAAAACGTGACCGATAATTGCAAAAACGCCGAAAAAGTAGCGTGCAAAGTCGGAAACGAGAATATCCGTGCCGGCAAAAACATAATTTTTAAATATAAAATACCCTGCAAGAGCCGGCAGTCCGCCCTTTAAAACGTCGCAGAGGAAATTTAAACCGCCTATTTTAAGCCCGAAAGTACGGGTCATGTTCATAGTGCCGGGGTTGCCGCTTCCGACGTTGCGGATATCCTTCTTTTTAATGTGTGAAATGAGTACGGCAAAGTTGAAGCAGCCGACCAGATAACACACGGCCGCGGCAAGCAAAAACCAGTACCAACAACCGCTGAACGAAATTTCTTTCATAATTTAAGCCTTTTTCAGTTTTCGCCGTTTTCGCGCACGAGAATTTTTATGGGAGTGCCCGAAAAATCGAAGTTTTTACGGATTACGTTCTCTAAAAACCGCTCGTAGGAAAAGTGCATTAAATCGCACGAGTTGACCTTTAAAACGAACGTCGGCGGAGCGATGGAAACCTGCGAGGAATAGTAAACTTTGAGCCTCCTGCCGTTGTACGAGGGCGGCTCGTTTGCGCGGACGGTATCCGAGATAAGGTCGTTTAAAGTGCCCGTTGCAATTTTGAAGTGCGCGTGCGCGTAAACCTCGTCGATAATCGATATGATTTTTTCCGTGCGCTGACCCGTCTTTGCAGAGACGTAAACCGACTTGAAATAGTCCATAAACTTCAAGTCCTCTTTAAGCTTTGCTTCGAACTTGTTTATGGTGTTGGTATCCTTTTCGATAACGTCCCACTTGTTCATAACTATTACAGAGGGTTTGCCCTGCTCGTGTACATAGCCGATAATTTTTGTGTCCTGCTCGGTAAGACCCGTCGTTGAGTCGACCACAAGAAGGCAGACGTCGGCACGGCGAACCGCGTCGAAGGCGCGCATTACGGAGTAATACTCCACGTCGTCCTCAACTTTGCTTTTTTTGCGTATACCCGCGGTATCTATAATCGTGTAATCTTTACCGTTATATTTGAACTTGGTATCGATAGCGTCGCGAGTTGTGCCGGCAATATCGGTAACAATCGAACGCTCGAAGCCCAAAAGCTTATTTACAAGACTGCTTTTGCCAGCGTTAGGCTTGCCGACAACGGCGATTTTTATACTGTCGTCCTCTACGAGAGTACCCTTTTCAAACCAGCTTACGGCTTCGTCGAGAACGTCGCCGACGCCCGTGCCGTGCTCTGCGGAAACGGGATAAGGCTCGCCAAGACCAAGAGAGTAAAACTCGAAAACCTTGTCCTCGGAGTACTCGTCGATTTTATTAACCACGAGAATTACGGGCTTTTTACTGCGGCGGAGCATATCGGCAACGTCGTAGTCGGACGAGGTAAGCCCCTCCCTGCCGTCAACCATCAAAATTATGACCTGCGCGGTATCGACTGCAACCTCTGCCTGGCGCTTGATTTCGCGCCACATAATATCCTCAGAGCGAAGCTCTATGCCGCCCGTATCGACTATGCTAAAAGACCTGCCGCGCCACTCGCCGTCGGCGTAAAGCCTGTCGCGAGTTACCCCCGGCTTGTCCTGCGTTATTGAAATTTTTTTGCCGACGACCTTATTGAAAAACGTGCTTTTACCGACGTTGGGTCTGCCGACTATTGCTATTAAAGGTAATGCCATAGCTGGTATTATAGACGATTTTTAAATATTTGTAAAGAAATTAAGTATAAGATACTGCCTCAACGGGAAAATTCATTTCATTTTAATGGACTTTGGCGCTTAAAATATGTATAATAATGTAAACCAAAGACAGGAAAGTAAATAATGAAAATAGCCATTACCGGGGTTACCGGCAACATGGGTCAGGCCGTGTTTGCCGCGCTCGAAAATGAAAATTATATAGAAAAAATAGTTCTTCTTGCGCACAACAAAAAGAAGCTGAAAAAACTGCTGAATAAACACAAAAAGCTGCGCGGAAAAACTCAGGTTGTAGAGGGAAATTTTAACGATAAAGACGTATGCGCAAATCTTATTAAGGACTGCGATATCGTTTTGAATATGGCGGCGGTAATTCCGCCCAAGTCGGACGCATCGCCCAAGAACGCGGAAGTTTGCAACCAACTCGGCACTTACGCGCTTGTTTCCGCCATAGAAGAGAGCCAAAACCAGCCCAAGCTCATACACATATCTACTGTTGCGCTTTACGGCAACCGCACGGCTCCGCATCCCTTTGCAAGAGTCGGCGACCCCTTGGTCGTAAGCCCGTTCGATATCTACTCCGCCACAAAACTGCGCGCGGAGTTCCGGGTGCTGGAAAGCGGAATAAAGACCTGGGCAGTGCTCAGACAAACGGCAATGCTGCACCCGAACATGCTTACCGACAACCTTCACAGCGGACTTATGTTCCATACTTGTTACGACGCGCCGCTTGAATGGGTAACGGCGCACGACAGCGGTCTGCTGATACGGAACCTTTTAAGCAAAGAAGCCGCAAACGAATTGCCCGAATCGTTCTGGAAAAAGTGCTATAACATTGCCGGGGGCGCAATCAACCGCAGTTACGGAATAGACAGTCTTAACGGTGGCCTGGCGCTGATAGGCGGAAACGCAAAGCAGTTTTTCAACGCCGGTGACAATGCTATCCGCAATTTCCACGGCGTGTGGTATTCCGACGGCAATATATTGAACGATTTATTCAACTTTCAGACGCAAAGCATTGCCGACTACTGGAAGGAAATAAAGCGCAACCATAAAATTTACGCTGCCGGGAAAATAGTACCCAAAAGTTTAATTAGGCATTTTGCCATAAAACCGCTTTTAAAAGACCCTATCGCGCCTGCGTTCTGGGCAAAGAACAACGAGGCGCATATTATTGCGTTCTTCGGCGAGAGAGCGGAATACGAAAAACTGCAACAAAAGAGCTGGGACGACGTTATTATACCCGCACTTCCGGCGCTTGACGCGATTCCAGAAAACGAAACCCCTCTGTTTTACGGATACGATTTCGGTAAACGCGACGAAGATATCGACCTTGCCGACCTCAAAGCGGTTGCGCAGGCTCACGGCGGTAAACTGATTACCGATAACTTTGTAAAGGGCGATATTTACACAAAGCTGGAATGGGAAACGCAGGACGGCGAACGCTTTATTGCTTCCCCCTATACCGTTTTGCGCGCAGGGCACTGGCATAACCCTGTATACGACGGCTACGTTTGGGATTTTGACAGACTCTGCAAAAAAGACAGAATTTTTGCTTCCGTATGGTATGATTCGCATAAGGAAAACGAGAACATGCGTTACTATTGCGACGAGAACTTTACGGGGTATGCGGAGAAACTGCAAAAATGAAAGTTTGTATTTTTTACTTTTCCGGAACGGGCAACACCAAAAAAGTCGCCTTACTTTACAAAGCTGCCTTTGAAGCACAGGGCGCGGAAGCGGTACTTGCAGAATTACCCGAAGCGGAAAAGCTTTTAAACGCCGACCTTAACGAATTCGACCTGTTTGGTTTCGGGTATCCCATTCACTCCTTTAACGCACCGGAAAACGTGCTTAAATTCGTAAAGCGGTTAAATAAATTTGCACTTAACAAAAAAGCGTTTATCTTTAAAACCTCGGGCGAACCCGTGCGCATGAGCGACGTATCTTCGCTGAAACTTATAAAGCTTTTAAAAAAGCTGAACGTAACCGTTACCAACGAATATCAATACGTTATGCCGTACAACATGATATTCCGCCATTCGGACGAAATGGTTTACCGAATGTGGAGTACCGTGCAAAAGCTTGTGCCGATTGACTGCCTTGAAATTCTTTCGGGCACTCCGAGAAAAGTTAAAAAAATGTTTATGGGCGGTTTTTTTGCCTGGTTTTTAAGGATAGAGCATTGGGGCGCGCGCTTCAACGGTAAGTTTTACAAAGTCAATTCCGAGTGTATTCACTGCGGAATGTGCGAAAAAATTTGCCCTGCGCAAAACATAAAGATATGTGAAAACGGCAAATTCAAGTTTGGCAAACACTGTCTTATGTGTATGCGGTGCTCGTTCAACTGCCCGAAGAACGCCATTAAAATAGGACTTTTCAACGGCTGGAAGGTAAACGGCGCGTACTCGTTTAAAGAGCCTGACCCGAACGCCGAAAAAAAGCCTTACAAACACGATAAATACTGTAAAAAAGCTTACGACCGCTACTTTGCCGAAGCTGAACAAAGAATTAAAACAGCAAATTAAAAAGAGCCCCACGGCGTACCGTGGGGCTTTTTTTAATTAAAATCCTAAGTTCAAGCCGATAAGTCCGAGTATTACGAAAATTACGGCTACCCAGAAGAACGCTCTGTAAACGACGCTTTTACCGCGCATGTATCTGTATGCAGCAAGAATTACCGTTACCAAAAGCGCAATTTGTGAAATGGTGTTGCATAAGCCGATTACTCTGCCCGACCAGCTTATGTCTATTCCGCAAATGTGCAGAAGTCCGAAAATGAACGAAAGCAATGCCGCTATCGCCGCGATAATCAAACCCCAGTAACCGCAGAACTTGATTATGTCGTTATTCGTAGTTGTATGCGTAGTGGTACGCGTAGTAGTTGTAGTTTTTTTCTTAGCCATAAAAATCTCCTTAAAAATTAATTACAATATACAGTATAGCAATTACAAGTTTAATTTGCAAGCGAAAGCAAAAATTTTTTAAATTTCGGAAAGTTTTTGCAGTACTTCTTTAAAATAGTCGGGGAGCGGAGCTTCGAAAGTCATTTGCTTGCCCGTAGTCGGGTGAGTGAAGCTGAGCCTGTACGCGTGCAGAAGCTGACCCGAAAGCTTGAATTTCTGTTTTTTAACGCCGTAAACAGGGTCGCCCACCACCGGGTGGTTAAGATACTTTGCGTGGACGCGTATCTGGTGCGTTCTGCCCGTGTGCAAATCGAAGCGGCAAAGCGTGAAGTTTTCCGCATAGCGTTTCAAAACCGTATAATCGGTTACGGCAAGCTTGCCTTTTTCGGGCGGAACAACCGCCATTTTAATTCTATCCGACGGGTCGCGGCCGATGTATGTTGTTACAGTACCGCTATCGTCTTTCAATACGCCTTCCAAAAGCGCGATATAGGTGCGTTTACAGCTCTTTTCCTCTATCTGCTTTGAAAGATTTAAATGCGCCGCGTCGTTCTTTGCAACCACCAAAAGCCCCGAAGTGTCCTTATCTATGCGGTGAACTATGCCAGGGCGGATAACTCCGTTTATGCCGCTTAAACTGTCAAGCCTGAATAAGAGCGCGTTTACAAGCGTGCCCTCGTAGTTGCCGTTGCCTGCGTGTACCGTCATGCCCTGAGGCTTGTTTACGACGGCTAAATCGTTGTCCTCGTAAATTATTTCAATGGGTAAATCTTCGGGCTTGGCGGAAAGCTCCTTTGCGTCGGGCAAAGTGACCGTAAAAATATCGCCAGAGGAAACCTCCTGCGAGGGCTTACAGGTTTTGCCGTTTATATTTACAAGGCCGCTTACAAATAGTTTTTTAACCGCAGAACGCGTATAGCCTTGCAGCTGCTCGCTTAAAAAAATATCTGCGCGAGAATATTCTTCCCGCGCTGTAAAGGTTAGCTCTTTCACTGTTGATTTTCGCCGTTATCTTCTTTATTTTTGTTGAACTCTTCTTCTGCCTTGCGTGCCGCCTGGGCTTCCTTTGCCTTTTTTGTAAGCGGAAAAACCGCCCATTCGTTGAAAAACAGCAAGTCTACAATTGCCAGGGCAACGCCTATTACTATCCAGAAATCGGCAAAGTTGCAATAGGTCATATTGCCGAACATCCAAAGTCCGAACCAGTCGCGCACGGCAAACGGAATAAAAATTCTGTCAACAAGGTTGCCGATAGCGCCGGCTATTACTATGCTGACCGCAGTTTTTAAAACCGTGAAGCGCTCGGGAATGAATATAAACCCGAAAATAAGCACCGCTAAAAGCACTATCGTAAGCGCAATTAATATCGGCTGGCCTACGCTGGGGTTATCGGCAAGAAAACTGAACGCGCAGCCGGGGTTGCGGTGGCCGCTTTCTATCTCGGCAAAGCCGGGGATAATTACGGCGTTCCAGACAAAGCGCTCTTCAAAGTACTTTGTTAAAAGGTCCGCGGCAATAAGCGCAACCGCTACGGCGATTAAAATTATGCTTTTTTTACCGAAAGACGGTTTCAGCTTCTTCTTTAACATAGCCTGTATATTTTAACTTAATTTATCGGCTTTGTCAATGAAGAATTAGTGAAATTACAATAAAATACTGCGGCGCGGAAGCAAGCTTCCGCGCCGCATTTTGAAAATTTTGTCTTATTTTGTAAAACCCAGACTTATTAAAATTGCCCTATCCACTTTACTCATAGTATTTTCGTTCAGTTCGCCTATGCGCTCTTTAAGCCTGCGCTTGTCGAGCGTGCGTATCTGTTCAAGCAATATAACCGAATCGCGTTGAAGTCCGTACGAGGACGAGGGCAATTCTATGTGGGTAGGCAATTTCGCCTTATTGATATTACTTGTTACCGCCGCCGCTATTACCGTGGGGGAGTATTTATTGCCCACGTCGTTCTGCACAACGAGGACGGGGCGAACACCGCCCTGCTCGCTGCCGACAACCGGCGACAAATCGGCATAATAAAGTTCTCCGCGCTTAATTGTCATAACTACCTCTTCTTCGGCAGGGTATATTTTATTATATGTACTGCCGCTTGATTACGCTATTATTTTTGACAAACGACAGCCTGTTTATACGCTTAATAGAGGTTAAAAATATAAAAATTAAGAAAAATGAATACGTAGTACGCAGCAAGGCACAAAAGCATTATGATACCAGCAATTCTGCCTATCGACTTACTTTTGCCCCAGCAGGACGCAAATATCAGAACGGACGCAAAGAGCGCAACAAGTCCGCTTATAAAGCCTTCGGTTGTGAACAGCAGGCCGGAAGAGCCGCAACAGACCGCGCCGAGGCCGCCTATTAAAAGGATATTTGCAATGTTGCTGCCTATTATGTTGCCCGTTGCAATGCCTACGTCGCCCTTGCGCGCGGCGGAAACGGAAGTTACAAGCTCGGGAAGCGACGTTCCGAAAGCCACAACAGTAAGTGCAACGATTTCGGTAGGAATTTTAAACACCGTTTCGGCAATGTATTTTGCGGACATTACCACAAGCTCCGCGCCGCCTACTACCATTCCGAGTCCGACCAAGGTTATAACTATTAAAAACCAGACTTTGTTTTGCAGTCTTTCGTATCCGAATTTAAGTTTTTCAAAAAAGCCCGAGGGGGTCTGAATTTCGCCGCCGTCGTTCGCGTCGGTTATCGATACTGCGGTTGCCTGTTCAAGCTGGGCCTTTTTCTGCTTGGTTGCAAGCATGATAGTGTAGCCCATAAACGCGCAATACAGCAAAAGCAGAATAAGACCTTCCCACCAGGCGAACGTTCCGCCGAAATATCCGAAAATTACGAACAGCGCGCTTATTATAATAAGAAACGGCAAGTCGATAATGCGCGTCGATTTTTCAACGGGGAGCTTGCATATTACCGCAGAAACGCCGAGTATCAAAAAGATGTTCATTATGTTGCTGCCCGTGATATTGCCGACTATTATTCCGCTTTCGCCGCCGATAGCGCCGATTACGGTTACCGCCATCTCGGGCGCGCTCGTTCCCAAAGCGACCACGGTTACGCCGATTATAAAGCTTGAAACTCTAAGTTTTTTGGCTATGCCGGCAGCTCCGTCCACGAAGAAATCCGCGCCTTTAACCAAAAGCACGAACCCGACCAGCAAAAGCACGACGTACAGTATCGCCATTCCGACGTTCATAATTAAACACCTCTTTATTAGTTTTGGCCTTTTGATAAAAAATAAAAGACTCCGGCTTAAATATTTTAAGCCGAAAGTCTTGTTCCTTAAAATTTAAGGGTTACGACACGGTTTTTAAACCGGGGACTGTTGCCGTAACTTTATAACTACTCCCTTTCAACGATTTGAATTTTAACAGATTAATTTTAGTGTGTCAAGCGCTTGACAGAAATATGCAGGTTTTTCAGAATATCCTTTGCCGTTGCGCAGTACTCGGTTTTTTCCGCCGCGGCAATTTCAGCCGCCTTGCCGAGCGCAAACGCCGAGCACAGCGCGGCCTCGAACGGCTTTACTCCCCTTGCAAGCGTTCCGCACAGATACCCCGAAAGCATATCTCCGCTGCCGCCCTTTGCAAGCGCCGTGTTGCCCGTAACGTTCAACGCCGTTTTTTCGCCGTCGCAAATTACGGTTGTAGCGCTCTTTAAAACGAGCGTTACTCCGTACTCCTTTGCAAACGATTTTGTAACCGCCACGGGGTCGTTTAAAATTTCTTCAACGGGAATTCCGCTGAGGCGCGAAAACTCTTTGACGTGCGGAGTTAATATAACGCTGCATTTTTTAGTCTTTAAAATATCCGCGCCGAATTTAGCTAACGCGTTCAGACCGTCCGCATCGATAAGCAGGTTTCCGCTATACTCCGTAAGCAGTTTTTTAATTGTTTCGTAGACCACTTCGGTTGCGCCGCAGCCCATACCTATCGCAATTGCGTCAGACGAAAGGTCTGGCGCGTCAAGATAAATTGCCTGCGGAAATTTAGGTGCGAGCGCGTTTATAACTCTTTCCGCGCTGGTAAGTTTAACGTAGCCGCAACCCGACTTTAAAGCGGCCTCGGTTGAGAGCGCCGCCGCGCCTATATACTTATGAGAACCGGCAACTAAGTTTGCCGAGCCGTAGCTGCCCTTATGGGAATTTCTCGGGCGTTTGGGGTAAAACTCCGATATATCCCGGCACGTAGCCATAAATGCATAGCTACTTTCGGGCAGGGAAATGCCTATATCTTTTTTGATTATTTCGCCGCAATAGTCGGGCCCGTCGTTTAAAAACATACCCAGCTTATACTCGGCTATTGCAACTGTTAAATCGGCCCTTACCGCGCAGCCCATAATTCTGCCGTTATTGCCGTTCAAACCGCTCGGAATATCTGCGGAAATTACGTATGCTCCGGAGTTATTGATTTTATCTATAATTTCGGCGTATTCGCCCGTAACTTCGCGGCAAAGACCCGTTCCGAATATGCAGTCAACTACGATTGCCCCCGTAATATGCTGCAAATAACGGTCACAAACATCTACTTTGTAACCGCGGTTTTTAAGCTCCTCGGCACAGATATAACCGTCGCCGCCGTTGTTGCCCGTGCCGCAAATTACTGTTATATCGTTTACGTTAAGCTTTTTTGCAGCCTTTTCGACCTCGTCGGCTATGGCTTTGCCGGCGGCTTTCATCAATTGCCCCCCGGATATGCCGAGGTTTTCAATTGTAAAGCTGTCTGCCGCGCGCATTTCTGCGTTGGATAGTACCCACTCCATTATATTCTTAAAGTTACCTCCGCAGAACTTATTTTAAGAATTTCGCCGTTGCGGTCTACAACGAGTCTGCCGTCCGGCAACACGTCTTTGGCGGTCGCCTGATACTCGCTATCCGCGGTGTGCAGCGTTACAGTTTTGCCGAACCAGGTTATAAATTTTTTGTAATCGGTTACCGTAAACTCTTTCTGCAAATTTTTAATGAGCTCATCTCGCACGGCTTGCACGCTTATTTTTTTGCCGCAACTTTCACTGACCGTCGTTGCAACAGCTTTTAATTCTTCGGGCAGGTCGTTATAAACGTTGATACCTATGCCCACTATCGAGCGGATTATTTTGTCGCCAGAAAAAGTGTTTTCAATGAGCGTTCCGCTTATTTTTTTGCCGCCGACAAGTACGTCGTTTGACCAGCGCACAACGGGCGAAAGCTTGAATTTTTCAAGCGTTTTACAGACCGCAACGCAAGCGTTGACCATGATTTTAAACGCGTCCGAGGCAGGTAAATTTGTATAATGGCGCATAACCGAGATATACAGTCCGCCGTCGGCTGAAACGAAGCTTCTGCCCTTCGTGCCCTTGCCTGCGCTCTGGCGTTTAGCCGAAACAATTATATCCTCGCCGAGGTCGTTTTGCTTTAAGTATTCGTTTGTGGAGGTGACCTCTTCAAGCTCAATAATCTTCATCGCCGCCAACCTTTTCCAAAGCGGCCTTTGCCGTATCGTAGCCGTAGCCCTTGGATAAAAGATATTTAAAGCCTTTGTACAGCGTTTGCTTGTCGGACTCCTTTCCGCGCATATACTTTTCAAGTAATGCCGCGGCCTCGTCCGCGTCCTCTTCCACTGCCGCAAGAGCTTGTTCTATGGCGTCTTTTTCCGCGCCGCGCTTTATTAAATCGATTTCCATTGCGCGCTTGCCCTTACCCTTTACGCTGTTTACGTAAGCGCGGCAATACGCGTTATCGTCTATAAATTTATAATATTCGAGCCGTTCCAAAACGTAGCCTGCGACGGCCTCGGTATAGCCCTTTTTATAAAGAAAATCGCGCATCTGCTTTTTGGTTTTCATTGTTGCGGAAAGATGGGTCATAGCCTTATCCAAAGCCTGGCTTTTTTCCGTTTCGAGCTGAATTTCGTCAAGCCTGGATTTTTCTATCTGCATACCGGCTTTAAGGTGGTATTTTACGGCTACTTCCAGCTTTATGCCGCAGTAAAACCTGCCGTCAACGTAAACGTTACAGCGCTCTTTATCCTTTACCTGGGGTTCAATTGAGGTTATTTCCGACATAAGTTAATTTTAACACCGCTTTAAAAAAAAGTCAACGCCGCGCAAAACTATAAAAAAGCGGCTAAATCAAGCCGCTTTTTTTAAATTTTAAACGGGAAATAATATTCCCTTAAAAGTTCTTTTTTTAACTTGCCGTTCAAGCGGTTTAAAAGTCCGCCGTCGAACTCATCCGCCACGCGCTTTTTTACGGCAACGGTAAACACCACTTCGTTCAGGTATTCGGTGTTTACGATATTTGCGCCTTGCTCGTTGAAGTATCTTATAGCCGCGTCCACCAAAGGATAATCGACTGTGTAACGGCTTTCGCGGCAGGTTTCGTACAAGACCTTTTCCGCGGCTTCTATATTTTCTGCAACGCAGCCCGAGTACGCGCGCACAAGTCCGCCTGCGCCGAGCTTTATACCGCCGAAATAGCGCGTTACAACTACCGCGACCTCAAAAAGATTATTGTTTTTAATAACTTCGAGCATAGGCATACCTGCCGTGCCCTGAGGTTCGCCGTTATCGGAGAACCGTGCATAGTTGCCCACGTTATCCCATATGCAGGCGTAACAGTTGTGAGTTGCGTCCTTGTACTTTTCGGAGATTTCCGCAACGAACGCCTTTGCCTGCTCCTCGCCCTCAATATGGCGCGAGGTGGTTATAAACCGCGATTTTTCTATTATCTTTTGCGTTACGCACTCGCCGCGCAGGGACTTGTATTCCAACATTATACGAACTTAATCTTTAAATGAACCTTCTTGCCCTTGTGAATTACGTCGCCGTCGTTCACGGGCATATTTATATCGGTAACCTTCGTTTCGTTTACGCTTACGCCGCCCTGCTGAATGAGCCTGCGAGCCTCGCCGTTGGACGCGCAAATTCCTGCCGCGACAAGCACGGGAATTACCGTTTTACTTTCAACGCTTACCGTTTTTTCGGGAAGTTCGCCGCCGCCGCCGAACGCCGCACGCGCTTCACTTTGGGCCTTTTGAGCCTTTTCCTCGCCGTGAACGAGCTTTGTAAGCTCAAAAGCCAAAATTTCTTTCTTTTCGTTTATGCGGCTTGCATCCCACTTTTCCATCTCGTCGATTTTATCAAGCGGAATAAACGTGAGCATTTTTATGCATTTCATAACGTCCGCATCGTCAATGTTGCGCCAGTACTGGTAAAAATCGTATACGGGCGTTTTGTTTTCGTCAAGCCAAACCGCTCCCTTTGCAGTTTTGCCCATTTTTTTGCCCTCGCTGTTCAAAAGCAGGGTTATGGTCATTGCGTAAGCGTCTTTGCCAGTTTTCTTGCGGATTAGCTCAGTACCGGCAAGCATATTGCTCCACTGGTCGTCGCCGCCGAACTGCATATTGCAACCGTACTTTTCGTTGAGGTGATAAAAGTCGTACGCCTGCATAATCATATAGTTAAATTCAAGGAAGGAAAGCCCCTTTTCCATACGCTGTTTATAGCACTCGGCGCGGAGCATGGTATTTACGGTAAAGCACGCGCCGACTTCGCGCAGAAGCTCGACGTAATTTAAATTTAAAAGCCAATCAGCATTGTTGACGATTACGGCTTTGTCGTCGCCGAACTCGATAAATCTTTCCATCTGCTTTTTAAATTTTTGGCAGTTCTGATTAATCGTTTCGGTCGTCATCATAGAGCGCATATCCGTTCTGCCGGTGGGGTCGCCTACGTGACCCGTGCCGCCGCCGAGCAAAACCACGGGCTTGTTACCCACCATTTGCAACCTTTTCATAAGGCAGAGCGCCATAAAGTGCCCA
>JAAUYR010000080.1 GCA_014805025.1 Clostridia bacterium
GCTCTTCCGATTTCAAGGACAGATATCTGTCCTTGCTATTAATCAATTTAAGGTTTAATTTTATTCTTCGTCGTCGGATACCGTTTCTTCGGGAACGTCCGCCGCGGTTTCTTCGGGAGCGAGCACTTCGGCCTCTTCGTCGCGTTCGGTAATGGCTACCGTTGCAACCTGACCGTCTTTAAGCCTCATAAGCCTTACGCCGCGCGAAGCTCTGCCTATGCGCGAGATAGTGTCGCAGTGCATTCTTATAATAGTGCCGCCGTCGGAAATAATCATTATATCTTCGTCTTCGGTTACCTGCTTTAAGTTTACAAGCGCGCCAGTAACCTCGTTGAAAGTACCTGCCTTAATACCCTTGCCGGCACGGCCCTGTACGCGGTAATCTTCAAGCCTTGAACGCTTGCCGAAGCCGTTTGCCGTAACCGTTAAAACGTCCTTGCTTTCGTCGATTACAAGCATATCCACGAGCGCGTCGTCCTCGCTTGCAAGCTTCATTGCCCTTACGCCTGCCGTATCTCTGCCCATAGAACGAACGTTACTTTCGTTAAAGCGGATACACTTGCCTGCGCGCGAAGCTATCATAATTTCGTCGTTGCCCGTCGTAAACTGAACGGATATAAGCTCGTCGCCCTCGTTAAGCTTAATTGCAATTTTGCCGTTGCGGTTAATGCGCGAGAACTCTTCAAGCTTGGTCTTTTTGATAAGTCCTTGCTTGGTTGCAAAGGCTATATAGCCCTCTGCATTTTCCTTGACGGGGATAATAGTTGCTATCTTTTCGTCCTGCTCTATCTGCACGAGGTTTACCATTGCCCTGCCGCGAGCAGTACGCGCGGCCTCGGGTATTTCGTAAGCCTTAATTCTGTAAACCTTGCCGTAGTTGGAGAACAGCAACAGATAGTCGTGCGAGGAGCATACGAACATACGCTCGACAAAGTCCTCTTCCTTGGGTCTGTGACCCGTAATACCCTTACCGCCGCGGTTCTGTGCGTGGTATTCGTTGACGGGCAGGCGCTTTGCATAGCCCGTGTGGGTCATGGAAACTACAACCTGTTCTACGGGAATTAAATCTTCGTCCTCGATATCGCCCGTGAAATCAACGGCAATTTCCGTCTTTCTTGCGGAAGGATACTTGCGCTTGATTTCCAAAAGGTCGGTTTTGATAATGTCGAGAACTCTGCTCTCGTTTGCGAGAATGTCCTTTAAGTCTATAATCTGCGCTTCGAGCTGGCTTAACTCGTCGGTAAGCTTATCAACTTCAAGGTGGGAAATTCTGAAAAGTCTGAGTTCGGCAACTGCCGTAGCCTGACGCTCGTCAAGCTCGAAGTTAGCAACGAGCTGCTGAACGCAGTCGGTCTTGTCCTTTGCGTTTTTGCAGACCTCTACGACCTCGTTGATGCTTGCCTGGGCAAGAACCAAGCCGCGCAAAATGTGGGCGCGCTCCTCGGTTTTGTTCAGCTCGAAACGGGTGCGGCGGCCGATAACCTCTTTCTGGTGCTCCAAATAATAATACAGGCACTCTTTAAGGTTGAGTACGCGCGGCGTACCGTCAACGAGCGCAAGCATTATAATACCGTCGGAAACCTGCAAGTTGGTGTGCTTGTACAAAAGGTTTAAAACGACCTGCGCGTTTGCGTCCTTTTTAACTTCTACTACGATACGCATACCGTCGCGGTCGGATTCTTCGCGGATGTCGGCTATGCCCTCGATTTTTTTGTTTTTAACGAGGTCGGCAATGCTCTCTATTAGTTTTGCCTTGTTGACCTGATAGGGAATTTCGGTTACAACAATTCGAGTACGCGTCTGGTTGCCGCTCTGGTACTCCTCTATCTCGCAGCGCGAGCGGATAATGATACTGCCGCGGCCCGTTCTGTAAGCCTTTTTAATGCCGCTTCTGCCCATTATGAGCGCGCCCGTAGGGAAGTCGGGTGCGGTAATGTATTCCATAAGCCCGTCGACGTCTATTTCGGGGTTGTCGATAAGCGCGATAACGCCGTCAATACACTCGCCGAGGTTGTGCGGAGGAATGTTCGTTGCCATACCTACCGCGATACCGTCAGAGCCGTTTACAAGCATGTTCGGGAAGCGCGAGGGCAATATCGAGGGCTGCATACCCGTATCGTCGAACGTCGGGTAGAAGTCGACCGTTTCCTTATCGAGGTCGCGCAGCATTTCCGAAGCGAGCTTTGAGAGCCTTGCCTCGGTATACCTCATTGCCGCGGCAGGGTCGCCGTCGACCGAGCCGAAGTTACCGTGACCCTCTACAAGCGGAAAGTTTATTGAAAAGTCCTGCGCAAGACGGACGAGCGCGTCGTAAACCGAGCTGTCGCCGTGAGGGTGGTATTTACCTAAGCAGTCACCGACGATACGCGCGCACTTTCTGAACGCTTTGTCGGAGTACAGGCCAAGCTCGTGCATTGAGTAGAGTATTCTGCGGTGAACGGGCTTTAAGCCGTCCCTTACGTCGGGGATAGCACGCGATACGTTTACCGCCATTGCGTAGGCTATGAACGATTTTTTAAGCTCGTCGTCAACCTCTCTGTCGAGAAGCTTGGTCATTTCGAGCGTTCTTTTAAATTCTTCGGTCAATTCGGGACTGGTTTCTTTTTTAGCCATATTGTCTCCTTCTCGTGAATTTCTCGCGCAATGACGCTGCGAAATTTCACGAATTTAAGGGCTTCTCGCCCTCAGCCCGCAATCTTTGGGGCTTTCTTTTTATTTAATTGCGGGCTTTCACCTCGCCGAGGCGCAAGCTTGCGCAAATTGGGTCGCGCTATCGCAAGGAAACCTTGCTTGCGCAGTTAAATTTTTTATATATCGAGCTCTTCGACGAGCTTTGCGTTGTCTTCAATGAACTGTCTGCGAAGTTCAGGCTGGTCGCCCATCAGCAGCGAGAACAGCCTGTCCGCTTCGACGGCGTCCTCTACGTTTATGCGTACAAGCGTGCGCCTTGCCGGGTCCATTGTAGTTTCCCAAAGCTGTTCCTTGTTCATTTCGCCGAGGCCTTTGTAACGCTGTAACTCGAACTTGCCCTCGTAGCTCTTTTTGAAATCTTCAAGGGCCTTGTCGTCGTACAGGTAGGTATCGGGTATGCCCTTTGCGGAAACCTTGTACAAGGGCGGCTGAGCCGCGTATACGTGGCCGTTTTCAACGAGCGGACGCATATAGCGGTAGAAGAAAGTTAAAAGTAGTATTCTTATGTGCGAGCCGTCAACGTCGGCATCGGTCATTATTATAATTCTGTCGTAACGGAGCTTGCTTTCGTCGAAGTTTTCCATCATACCGCAGCCGAAAGCCGTTATCATTGCTTTGATTTCTTCGTTTTCAAGCGCACGGTGAACGCGCACCTTTTCAACATTGAGTATTTTACCGCGCAGAGGAAGTATTGCCTGGAAGCGCCTGTCGCGGCCCTGTTTTGCCGTACCGCCCGCGGAGTCGCCCTCTACTATATAAATCTCGCAAAGCTCGGGGCGCTTGTCCGAACAGTCGGCAAGTTTGCCGGGGAGCTTGGTGCTTTCCAAAACGCCCTTTCTGTGCGTTTCCTCGCGCGCAAGCCTTGCCGCCTCCCTCGCCCTTTGAGCCGTTACGCAGCGCATTATAAGTTCGCGCGTTTCGGCAGGGTGTTCTTCAAGGTAAGTTCCGAACTTTTCGACAACCGCTTTATGAACGAAGCCGCGAACGTACGTCGAGCAAAGCTTGGACTTGGTCTGGCTTTCGTACTGGGCGTCGGCAATTTTTACAGAAACTACCGCGGTTATGCCCTCGCGCACGTCCTCGCCGGAAAGTTTTTCGGTATCCTTTAAAATGTTCAGCTTTCTGCCGGCGTCGTTTATTACCTTTGAAAGCGCCGCTTTGAAGCCGTCAAGGTGCGTGCCGCCGTCGGGCTGGCGAATATTGTTCGAGAACGGGAAAATCTGCTCGACGTAGCTGTCGTTATACTGAATGGCGATTTCAAGGAATTTGTCGTCGCCCTCGCTGTCCTCGAAGTACACGGGCTTTTCAAACAGCGTCTGCTTGCCCTTATTTATATCCTCTATAAAGTGAACTACGCCGCCCTCGTAACAGAAGCTGTCCTCGCGCTCCTTGCCCTCGCGCTCGTCTTTGAGCGTGAGCGTAAGCCCCTTGTTGAGATATGAAAGCTCGCGAAGCAGCGTTTTAAGCGTATCGTAGTGGAACTCGGTGGTTTCCAGAATGGTTGCGTCCGGGTGGAACGTTATGGTAGTGCCCGTCTTATCGGTGTCGCCGACGATTTTAAGCGGTTCTTCGGGAATGCCGCAGTGGTAAACCTGGCGGTGAATGTGACCGTTCTGGCAGACCTCCGCAACGAGCGTATCGGAAAGCGCGTTTACGCAGGATACGCCGACGCCGTGAAGTCCCGACGAAATTTTATAACCGCCGGCCTTGTTGCCGCCGCCGAACTTGCCGCCAGCGTTAAGGTTGGTCAAAGCAAGCTCTACGCCGCTTATGCCCTCGTCCTTATTGATACCCGTGGGTATGCCTCTGCCGTTGTCCTTAACCGAGCACGAGCCGTCGGCCGTGATAGTTACGTTTATCGTGTCGCAATAACCTGCTAAGGCTTCGTCGATAGAGTTATCGATAACCTCGCGCACAAGGCAGTGCAGACCCTTTTCGTCCGTAGGGCCGATATACATACCGGGGTGCTCGCGCACGGGCTCTAATCCCTTTAATGCGCGCAGGGAGTTCGCGTCGTAATTGTTTTCGATTTTTTCGGGCATAATGTACCTCTTTGAAAAAAATTTTCAGTTGAATTTATTATACCATATTATATAATCAAAGTAAAGAGTTTGAAAGAAAAAACTGGGTTTTTTGTATAAAATTTTCACTTTTAAATATACTTTTTTTATGAAAAATTTTAACTGCAAAAACGCCGATTTTAACGACTTTGCCAACGGGTTTTTCGAGTGCGGAACCTGCGGAAACCACGTCTGCAAAACTAAGGCCGAAATTTGGGGAAGAGTTTGCCCCAACTGCTTCGGCAAGCTGTACAGAATAAGTTAAAAGAAGCGCGCCGCTATGTTAGCGGCGCGCTTCTTTTACATATATTCTTTTTTAAGTTCTTCAAGTCTTAATGCGTATTTTTCGGCCTCTTGTTCGTCGCCCTTTGCCTTGAAATACTCGTACCTCAGTTCGGTAAGGGAAATAAACGAGGGGTCGTCTTCCTGAATTTGCGGAACTTCGAACAACAGCTTTTCGTCAACGGGTTGGCCGTTCAGCATCTGCGCCTGAACCGCGAGCACCGCAAGCATTACCTTTGCGGTATCCTCGTTTTTTGCAAGCTCGTAAATTACAAGCCCGTCGGTCTTGCCGCCGTCGAGCATAATCGGCAGTGCGTTAAGCGCAAACAGGTGAAACGAAGCCGGCAGCAATGCGCAAAGCCCGGTGGGTATTGCAGGCACTGCCAGGGCAAGCACGCCCAAAAGTATAAATACGAAGTTGACGGCAAGTCCGCCCGTCGTAGTAAAAATTATTCTGCTCTTTAAATTTTTATCGGTTTTGGGAATTATTTTACAGCTTGACGAGCCCCACCATTCAAGCAAAATTTGCTTTACGTTTTCGGGCACGGCCTTGATTTTTACCATCGCGCCGAACAGCATATGCCCGAGCTCGTGCAAAATTGTGCACAGCGGAAAGGATATTACCATTAAAAAGCCGACGGGTATCGCCCAGTAGCCGCAGTCGAAAATAACGCGTATGCCGCAGTATGCAAGGAGCGCGAACGTTAAAACCTTGACTGTTACAGACCAAAAAATTTTCATAACCGCTCCTCTTTAAGTTTTATATAACCTTCGAGATTGTCGCTCTCTTTAACCGTGATACGCTCAATACCGAACTTTTGCATAACCTGCGCCATTAAAAGACAGCCGCCTCCGACAAGCTCGGCGGAAGAGCCGCATATAGTCGTTGCGCGGATTTGCTCTACGGAAAGCGTTAAAAGCTTATCTGAAAGCGCGTACATCTCTTCAAGCGTTATAACCGTGCCGTCGGTAATTTCGGGGCGGTATTCCGTTAAATTGTTTTTAATTGAGGCAAGCCGCGAAGCCGTGCCGCCTATTGCGTACATATTAAAACCGCTCGCGTTGAATTCACCGTATTCGGAAATTTTACTATCGATTAGTTTTAAAAGCTCCGCCTTATTCCTGCCTGCGCCGTCGAAAAGACGGACTGTTCCTATATTAACGCTTTTGGTATACAAGAGCTTTCCGCCGCATTGCACGGTGACCTCGGTACTTGCGCCGCCGACGTCTATTATTCCGCCGTCGGAAAAGCCCACGGCACCCAAAAGACCGCACCTTGCTTCGGTTTCGCCGCTTAAAACTTCCACCTGAACGCCGCAAAGCTCTTTAACCCGAGTTAAAAATACATTGCCGTTTTCAGCCGAACGGACTGCCGCCGTAGCAAACGCGTAGAGCTTGTCCGAGTCTTTCGCCTCTTTAACGAAATCGGCAACGGCCTGTGCGGTGCGCTCAATTGCTTCCGGTTTAAGCGAGCCGGTACTGTTTATGCCCTCGCCGAGCCGCGTGGTTTTAAGCCGCTTATATAAAGTTTTTCCGCCTTCGCATGTTGCGAGGCGGACAGAATTAGAACCTATATCAATTGCAGAAATTTTCATTAGTCTCCGTCGGGGAAATAGAAGCCGTATTTTAAAGCCAACTCTAAAAGATACTGGTCGGACTGCAAAGTTTCAAGGTCCATTTCGCCGCTTTCTATCAAAGCCTGGTACCTTGCAATTTCAGCTTCAATCTGTTTCTTTTTGGACGACACTATCGACATATACACCAGCTGGTATATGATTACGGCGACGAGAACGACTATTAAGAGTATTACGTTTACCGTGATTGCGGCTGCGATGCGGTTGCGTTTTTGCTCGTTCATTTCTCTTCTCCTTGGTCTCTTGTAATTTATTATAAACTCTATTTACAAAAAATGCAACAATTATGTGAAAACTTTTTAAATAAATGACCGCTCCTAACACGCATCCGAGCAACATATACAGCCTGAGCGAGGAAAAATCGAACATTACGGACGTAAAAACGAAGCCCGCGGCGAACACAAGACAGTAAATAAGGTCGGCGGCAAAAATGAATATTTTGTCTTTGACGGTGTATTCCTGCTTGTTGGTGCCGCATAAAAAGCATCGGGCGATATAAAAAACGTCGTATACCACTCCGCTGATTACGCCGCTGAACAGGCAAACCATAAAAATAAAAAATTCCATAAACGTTCCGTTTAATCAAGTTATCTTAATTGCTATTGCGCTTGACGAGCACGCAACCCATCAAACAATTATTTAAATAGCTTCTGTCTTAAACTGCCGCCTTTCTGAATATACCTTGCGCCGGTAATATTGCCCGTTGCAGCAAACGAACCACTGGTTTTCGAAAAGTTGATAATTTTCATTCCGCTGCCGGCTACCACAATTCTGCCGCCTGCGTAGCTTAAAACTATCTGCTTATCCGAAAAACTGTCCACGCTTAAAATTTGCGTTGCCGTTATCTTTTTGCACTGCTCTATACTGAGATTGTGTCCCTCTTCCATACTCCACCAAAAAAATAAAAATACCACCCTTTGTGGGTGGTATATATATATGATTTTTTTTGTTGAATTATGCCAAGCCTTTCTTTATCTTTGCGTTGGCCTTGGCGCGAAGCTCGCTGTCGAGTATGCGCTTGCGGATACGGATATTTTTGGGGGTTACCTCCAAAAGCTCGTCGTCGCCGATAAATTCAAGGCACTCTTCAAGACTCATTTTCTTGGGAGTTATAAGGCGGAGCGCGTCGTCGCTTGCGCTGGAACGGGTGTTGGTCAAGTGCTTGGTCTTGCATACGTTGACGTTGATATCCTCGTTTTTGGGGCTTTCGCCTATTACCATACCCTCGTACACGGGAGTGCCTGCGCCGATAAACAGCGCACCTCTGCCCTGAGCGTTGAAAAGTCCGTAGGTTACCGCCTCGCCAGTTTCAAACGCGATAAGCGAGCCCGTACTTCTGCGCGAAAGCTCGCCCTTATACGGCTGATACTCAAAGAATACGCTGTTCATAACGCCCTCGCCCTTGGTCGAGGTTAAAAATTCAGATTTGTAGCCGAACAGGCCGCGAGCCGGAATTATAAATTCAAGCCTGGTGCGCGAGCCTATCGCGCTCATATGCAGAAGCTCGCCCTTGCGGTTGCCCATGCTCTGGAATACCGCGCCCGTTGCGTCGTCTGGTACGTCGACTATCAGCCGCTCCATAGGCTCGTGACGGACGCCGTCGATATCCTTGAACATTACGCGCGGCGTGGATACCTGGAACTCGTAGCCCTCGCGGCGCATATTTTCAATGAGTATTGAAAGATGCATCTCGCCTCTGCCGCAGACGCGGTAGCTGTCCGCCGAGCCGGTTTCTTCTACTCTGAGTGATACGTCCTTTAAAAGTTCTTTGAACAGCCTGTCCCTTAAATGCCTTGTGGTTACCCATTTGCCGTCCTTGCCGGCAAACGGCGAATCGTTGACCGAGAAAGTCATTTCTACCGTAGGCTCGGTAATTTTAACGAATTTATGAGGCTCTACGCAGTCCGTCGCGCAGACAGTATCGCCGATATTGATTTTTTCAAGTCCCGAAAAGCAGACTATATCGCCGGCCTTGGCGCTTTCGCAAGGCGTGCGGTTAAGCCCCTCTATCTGATACAGGTTTACTATTTTACCCGGAGTTTTCAATTGCAGGTTGTTGTAATTGCAGACCGTTACGCTCTGACCCTGCTTTAATTCGCCGCGCTCGATACGGCCTATACCGATACGACCGACGTATTCGTTATAGTCGATTGACGAAACGAGAAGCTGGGTTGCACCCTCGTCGTCCACTTCCATAGGCTGAATGTGGTTTACGATGGTTTCAAAAAGGGGCGTTAAGTCCTTACCCGGCGTGTTTAAATCCAAAGTTGCCGTGCC
>JAAUYR010000081.1 GCA_014805025.1 Clostridia bacterium
CGAAATAGCGATTAGGATGAGATATGCTTTCCGTGAACTGAAAGCACAAGGTAAGCTACATCATGGTGCAGGAACTTTTAATTACGGCGATTGGGCGGTATGGTTATAAGATAAATTTCAATTTAGCGTTCTGAATATTTAAAACCTTGACAATGTTTTTCGCCGATATTATAATGTGATATGAAAAAAATCAAGGAGTAAACATATGGATTTGAAGTATACAAGAAAAAACGTTTATAAAGAAGCCGACGGCAAACAGCTTGAAACAATTTACGAGTTTGCCGAAGGTTATAAAGAGTTTTTGGATAATTCCAAAACCGAGCGCGACGCGGCGATAACGGCAAAAAAGCTTGCCGAAGAAAACGGCTTTAAGCCCTTCTCGTTTTCCGAAAAGCTCAAAGCCGGCGACAAGCGTTATTTTATAAACCGTCATAAAAACGTATTTTTGATTAAGGTCGGCACGGAGGACGTTGCAAAGTGCGGCGTAAGAATTATGGTTGCGCACGTTGATTCGCCCCGTCTCGATTTAAAGCCCAACCCCATGTTCGAGGACAGCGGACTTTGCTATCTTAAAACGCACTACTACGGCGGCATTAAAAAATATCAGTGGACGGCAATTCCGCTTGCGCTGCACGGCGTTGTTATGCTGCCCGGCGGCGAAAAGCGCGAAATCTGCGTAGGCGAGGACGAAAACGACCCCGTATTCTATATAACCGATATTCTGCCCCACCTCGGCGCGGAGCAGGCCGCAAAACCGCTTTCCAAGGCTATCGACGGAGAGAACCTTAACGCGGTTATCGGCGGACTTCCCTCGGTTGCGGCCGAAGGCGAGGAAGAGGAAAAAGAAGCCGTAAAAAGCGCAATTTTAAAACTTTTAAATCAGAAGTACGGTATGACCGAAGTTGACTTGCAGTGCTCGGAGCTGTGCTTCGTGCCTGCCGGTAAAGCTCGCGACGTCGGCTTCGATAAGGCGCTTATTTCCGCTTACGGCCACGACGATAAGGTCTGCGCATACCCCGAAATGCGCGCTATATTCGACTGCAATTCACCGCACACTTTGGTTGCGGTTTTCGCCGATAAAGAGGAAGTCGGCAGCGACGGTACGACCGGTATGCAGAGCAAGGTTATATCCGACGTTATAGAAACTATTGCCGCTTCTTTCAAGGCTAACCCCATTGAGGTTCGCTATAACTCCAAATGCATTTCCGCGGACGTTACGGCAGGTTACGACCCTGCATATGCCTCGGTTTTCGAAAAAAGGAACACAACGTTTATCTCATGCGGCGCTGCGATTTCCAAGTATACGGGCGCGCGCGGCAAGTCGGGCACTAACGACGCGGACGCCGAGTTCATGGGCTTTATCCGCGACATTTTCGAAAGAGACGGTGTGTACTGGCAGGTAGGCGAGCTTGGCGCTATTGACGTGGGCGGCGGCGGCACGGTTGCAAAATTTATTGCTAACCTCGGCATCGATACCGTTGACGTAGGCGTGCCCGTGCTTTCGATGCACGCGCCTTACGAGCTTATCTCAAAAGCCGACGTGTACGCGCTGTACCAGGCTTGTATGGCTTTCTGTAAATAATAAAAAACAGCCGCGCGGCAGTTGCCGCGCGGCTTATTTTTTTATTTAACCGTTTTTAATGGGAATAAAGCTGTAAACGTTTTTAAGAATCTGTCTTACGAACGTGCGGTATTTTTTTGCGCCCGACTCAAACAGAACGTAAACTCTGTCGCCTGCAACGCACATACCCTCGCTCATGGACGGTATCGAGTAATCTTTTAAAAGGTTTGAGCTGTCAACGTAGTAAACTCTTAAAATCGACTTGTCGGTGTTGTTGGTGGTGGCCTGTGCGCCGCTGGTAGTTTTTACTCCGTCGTACGCAAAGTATTCGCCGGAAATTTCGTAGTAAGTCTTGCAGTAAGAGTCGGTGTAAGTGCCCGTATCTATCTTGTTCCAGTCGTAGAGATAGAGGTGCGAATTTTTCAGTCCGTAGCTCTGCGAAAGCACAAGCTTTCCGTCTGCCATACGGGCAAAGCCCTGAATTTCACCCGTAATGGAAAGTATCTTTTGAATTTTGGGAACGTCACCGCAGTCCGAAGAAATATAACTGGGGGATATGCACGAAAGCCCCGTTACGTTGCTTGACGAAGACGAGGTATTAATGCTGTACTCGTAAGCGAACGCCGTGTTGTTGTCGCCGGCAGGGGTAGTAAGGCGGTGTTTTTTATCCGTTTCGTAATTGCCCTTGCGGTAGAACTCGCCGACGTAAAGCTTGTCGCTTGAACTGGGGCTTGAAGTAGCACCGCCGTCCGCGTCGTAGTAATACAGGAAAGACGCGTTGCAGTTAGCCGCAAACGAGTAGTTAAACATAACCGTTTTATCGCTGTCGGTTGCCGCGGCTTTTTTAATTATTTCCTGCACGATGTTGCTGTACCCCGAACCCGAAGCGGTCTTTGCAACGAACACGGTATCGTCCGAAGACACCCAGAAAAAGCTTCCGTTAGTCGCAACTCCGCCGCAGTGCCCTTTATAGTCGCTGCCGTCGGTGTTTTTGAGATTTACGTAACCGATATAGCCGTCCTTTTCGCCCGTAACGTATATGCGCGAGGACTGGTTTTTAAAGTACGCGCTTATAAAAAAGAAGTTTTGGCTTGCGTATTTAACAGCGTTGTCCTCTTTGACTTCGGCCTTGAAGTTGGCTATTCCCTGCGGACAAGCTCCGTCGGGCAGACCCTGAATATCGAACTCCTGACGGAAGTCGTCAAAGTCCTTATATTCGTCGCCCCAGAACCATATCATAATAAAAATTCCCAAAAACAGCAGTACGGAACCCACGACCGCTAACGAAATAATAAGTTTTTTACGTTTCATAGTTTCTAAATTATATCAAAAGCCGCGGTAAAATGCAATAATTTACCGCGGCTTTTATCCAAATATTCCTTTTAATATAAGACCGAAAACGAACGTAGCCAACGCGCCGATAAACGCAAGAAAAATTTTAAAGGTTATATCGCGCTGTTTTTGCTTTGCCGTGCGCTTGTATGCAAAGCCGCTTTCTTTAAGGTTTATGACGTACATTTTTTCGCCCTTGCGCTCCGAGGGAATTAAATCGAAATACCCGTCGCATTTCAGGGCGTTTAAAATATCGTCAAGCTTTTCTAAGCTTATTTTATGTTTTTCCGGCAGAATAGACAGAATATCCAAAGGGGAGACAAGGCACCCGTCCGTGCCGTCGCACAGCGCGTATACCGCCGACATAACCTTGTCCTCGTATTTACTCAGCATTTTAAATCAGCGCAAATACCAAAGATATTATAAGACTGCCCAGCGCACCGCCCGCAAAAGCCGCTAAAAACGCTTTCAATTCCGTTTTGGGCTGTCTTTCCGGCTCAACCGGCTCGAATATTTCTTCAACCGGCTCTTCGGGCTCTTTCTCGTAATTTTTCAGCGGCGCAACGCAGTACATATCTCCGCCGCTGTACTTCATATCGATATACCCTTCCGAAATAAGCCCTTTAAGCGCTTTCCGAAGTTCGGTTTCGTTGCGTTCGGCTTCTTCGGGGAATACTTCCCAGAACTCGTCTTCGGAAATAACCACGTACCTGCCGAGGGGCGCAAGCGAGCAAATTTTTTCAAGAACGTTGCTGTAAATTCTGTCCATCACAATAATAATGGATATATTTGCGCAATTTTATTCAGTTTATAGCGGAATAAATAAGTCCGCCCACAAAAAACGCGGTAAACGCAAACAGCAGAGCGTAAGATATTACCTTAACGTAAAACACTGCCTTAAAATTGTTTTTCTTTTTCTGCGTTGCAAGAAAGGACAGCGCCGCGATTTCAAGTACCACCGAGCCGATAAGCGCGTAAATTTTCAGAACGGTAAACGACAGCCCGAACGAAACCGCGCCCAAAGCGCAGGCGGTAATACCCAAATAAAAAAATATTTTTTCTTTCATAATCACTCCGCCGAAAGTTCCGCGTGCCCGTCCGGGGTTACGAGGATAGTTTTAAATTCACTGTAAATTACAAAGCCCGCGTTTGTCTTTGGCGGTTTTTTAACGAACTTCCGCCTTGTGTAATCTACGGGTATTTTATTGCCCGAGCGCCCGTCCGAGTAGTAGGCGCAAATCTCCGCCGCAGCCTTTAAAACCCCGTCGGGCACTTCCTTGCCGTCGCATAGAATAACGACGTGAGAGGAGTGGTAGCCCTGCGTGTGCAGCCACAAATCGCCCTGAGAAACGCTCTTTAAAAGTCTGTCGTTTTGCAGGTTGTTGCGCCCTGCCAGAATTTTAAATCCGCCGAATACGAACTCGCGGAAGGGCGAGGTTTTAACGGTTTTCTTTTTGCCGCTTTGAGTATCCTTTATAAGCCCAAGGCTTTTAAGCTCTTCCTCGGTTTCTTCGAGGTCTAAAAGGTGTTCGGCCGCACATATGTGCGAGTTAATGCTGTTTAAGTACTCTAATTTATCCTCGGTTTCGCGCTTTTGTTCGGTAACCGAAATTAAAGTTCTTTTGAGTTTTGCGTATCTCTTATAATACTTCTGCGCGTTATCGGCAGGCGACAGCGTTTTATCGAGCGCAATCTTTATTTTAGCACAGTTTTCGTCGTAATAATTTACCGCTTCAAAACTGTCCATACCCCGTTCAACGGCATATATATTGGCGGTAATCAGTTCGCCTTTAAGTTTTACGCTCTCCATATCGCGGCAGTCCAAAAGCTTTTGGTTGATGGTTGCAAGCCGCTTTTCAAGCTTTTTAACCGAAGATAAAAGCGCGCCTTGAAGCTTTCTTTTTTTATCGTTAAAGTTCTGTTTTGAACAGATATATCCGTAATAAGCCGTCTGAGCCTTTAAAAGACTTTCGTAATTTTTTTTGGTTTTGTCCGCCGAGCGCACCTTGAAATCGTTCGGTTCGCCGTTCAAATAAGTTACGCAAGGCCGGCATTGCCCCCCACATATATAGCGGTTTACGTCGAATGCGGTCGGATTTTCGCCGAAAGTTTCAACTATATCGAGCGCGGTGGCGTAGGAAACGCCCTTAACGTTTTCCGAAATAAACTTGGCGCTGTCGCCCGATATGCGCTTGAAAACCTCGCAAAGCCCGTTTAAATTTTCGGCGTCGCATTTGTCCTGCGGCTCGGGCAAAGAATACTTCGCCCCCGAAAAAAGTACGCGCTTGGTGTTCTCGCCGATAGCGGTGGATTTCAGCGCGCCTAAAATTATTCCGCCGCTCGTCAAAACCGCGTTTGAGTACTTGCCCATCAGCTCGATATAAAGCCGCATATTTACGTTCTCGAATTCCGAAGTGCAGTAAAAATCCAAGCAGACGATTCTTTCGCCGTCCACCTGAAAGATATCGCAAATTTCCGCGTTCTGCAAGTGCTTTCTCAGCAGCATACAAAACCCCGGCGCAACCTGGGGCGCGGCTTTCTCGTTTTCGGCGATATTAATTCTGCAACCGCGTGCGGAAAGGCAAACTTCGAGTTTAACCGAGCCGCTTCGGGTGTATATAATAAATATCAGCAGTTCTTTTTCCGGCTGTGTTATTTTGGAAATTTTACCGCCCACGAGCAGGTTTTTAAGCTCGGCAGTGAGATATTTAATTGTAAAAGCGTCCTGCGGCATAAAAAACCTCGCGTATTTCAGAGAGTATTATAGCCTAAAAATTTTCAAAAGTAAATTTATTTGGGCTTTAAATCGCTTTTCAAAACCGTTAAGTTATGCTACAATATGCTTTGCATAAAAATAAAATATCGGGGTATTCCCGTAAAATCAGGAGAAAGTTATGAACTACACACAGGCAGTCGGAGAAAAGAGTACGGTTAAGCTCACCATAAGCTTTACCGAGGAAGAATGGCAGGAGGCAAACTCCAAAGCATACTTAAAGACGCGCGGCAAGTATACCGTGCCCGGTTTCAGAAAGGGCAAAGCGCCCCGTCCGGTTCTCGAAAACTATTACGGCAAAGGCGTTTTCTTTGAGGAAGCTTTCAACATTCTTTATTCCGAGCATTACTTTAAAATTCTCGAAAACGAAAAGGATAACTTTACGGCGGTTGGCGAGCCTTCGCTGTCCGTTGAGGATATGACGGAAGGCAAGGGCGTAACGCTCGGCGCGGTAGTGCCCGTAAAACCCGAAGTAACAATCGAAGCATACAAAGGTTTAAAAATCAAAAAGTATGAGTATAATGTTACCGACGCCGACGTCGACAAGGAAGTTAAAAAGCTTTTGGAGCGCGGCGCAAAGGATATCGACGTTACCGACCGCGCCTGTGCGGACGGCGATACGGTGAATATCGACTTTTCGGGCAGTGTTGACGGCGAAAAGTTTGCCGGCGGCACGGCGGAAGGTTACGACCTTGTGCTCGGCAGCGGCAGCTTTATTCCCGGCTTCGAGGCTCAGGTCGAGGGTATGAAGATAGGCGAGGACAGGGAAATTACCGTTAAGTTCCCCGAAGATTACCAGGCTGACGAGCTTCGCGGCAAGGACGCAAAGTTTGCAATTAAGCTCAACAAAATCACGGGCAAGGAGCTTCCCGAGCTCACCGACGAGTACGTTAAAACTCACGCCGGCGTAGAAACGGTTGAAGAGTACAAAAAGAATACTCGCGAAAGACTTATCAAAAACGCGGAAAACCGTTCGCGCGACGAAACGGAAAACAGCATAATTGAGGCTATCCGCAAAAATGCAAAGGCGGAAATCCCCGACGCCATGGTCGAGAGCGAAATCGACAGAATGGTTCAGGAATTTTCGTACAGACTTATGTATCAGGGCGTAAAACTCGAAGATTACGTAAAATATATGGGTCAGACCATGGAGCAGTTCCGTTTGCAGTTTACCGAGCAGGCTAAAACGCGCGTTATGTCGCAGCTTGTAATAGATAAAATCGTTAAAACGGAAAACTTCACCGCGGACGAGAAAGAGCTTGACGCTAAAATCGAAGAGCAGGCTAAATCGGTCGGCAAGACTTTGGAAGAGTACAAAAAGAATATCGACCCCAGACAGGTCGAATATATCAATAACGACATAATAATAACCAAGATGTTCGATTTCCTCAAAGCGAACAACGAGCTTTACGTTGAAGGCGCAAAGCCGGCTGCCGCAAAAAAATCGACCAAAACGACTAAAAAATAATAAACGGAGAATAACTTTATGGAACGCAACGCACTTGTGCCTTATATAGTCGAACAGACTTCACGCGGCGAACGCTCGTACGATATTTACAGCAGACTTTTAGAGGACAGAATTATATTTTTAAGCGGCGAGATTGACGACGCTGTTGCAAACACGGTAGTGGCTCAGCTTATTTATCTTGAAGCAAAAGACCCTTCAAAGGATATTTCGCTGTACATCAACAGCCCGGGCGGCTCGGTTTCGGCAGGGCTTGCGATTTACGATACTATGAACTACGTAAAGTGCGACGTTTCCACTATCTGTATAGGTATGGCGGCATCGATGGGCGCGTTCCTTCTGTCGAGCGGACAGAAGGGCAAGCGTTACGCGCTTCCAAACAGCGAGATAATGATTCACCAGCCCCTGGGCGGCGCGCAGGGTCAGGCAAGCGATATAAAAATCGCTGCGGAGCATATTTTAAAAACCAAGCAAAAGCTCAATACCATACTTGCGCAGAACTCCGGCAAGCCTCTTTCCCAGATAGAGCGCGACACCGACAGGGACAATTACCTTTCGGCACAGGAAGCGCAGGAGTACGGTCTTATCGATAAAGTTTTCTACAAAAGATAAAATTAACGTGATTTTAATTTTATTTATAGAGGTGTTTTTTTGAGAGAAAAGAAGTACTGCTCGTTCTGCGGCAAAACGGAGGACCTGGTTAAAAAACTCATAACGGGCAAAAACGGCGCGTGCATATGCGACGAATGTATTGAAATCTGCGGAGATATGGTTCGCGAGGCCGAGGCGGAAACCGAAGCGCCCGTGCCTTTGAAAACTCCGGCCGAAATAAAAGACGAGCTTGATAAATATATCGTCGGCCAGCACGAGGCTAAAAAAGTGCTTTCGGTTGCGGTTTACAACCATTATAAGCGCATAAACCATCTTGCCGAAAACAAGGGAGATAGCGACGTAGAAATCGAAAAGAGCAATATTTTACTGCTCGGGCCTACGGGCTGCGGTAAAACCTTGCTTGCGCGCACGCTTGCAAAAATTTTAAACGTTCCGTTCGCATCGTCGGACGCGACCACTCTGACCGAGGCCGGCTACGTCGGCGAGGACGTTGAAAATATACTTTTAAAGCTTATTCAGAATGCCGACTACGATATTCAGAAAGCTCAGCGCGGCATAATTTATATCGACGAAATCGATAAAATCGCGCGCAAGAGCGAAAACGTTTCCATAACCCGTGACGTATCGGGCGAGGGCGTACAGCAGGCGCTTTTGAAAATTATCGAAAGCACGGTTGCAAACGTTCCCCCTCAGGGCGGAAGAAAGCACCCTCAGCAGGAGTGCCTGCGGCTTGATACGACAAACATTCTGTTTATATGCGGCGGCGCGTTCGTAGGGCTTGATAAAATAGTGCAAAAGCGCAAGGACGATACGACCCTCGGCTTCGGCGGCAACGTAAAGGAAACGGAGGAAAACGTTTACGAAATGCTTTCCGACGTAAAGCCTCAGGACTTGACCAAGTTCGGGCTTATCCCCGAGTTCGTCGGCAGAATTCCCATAGTCGTAAGCCTGCACCCCTTAAACGAGGACGCGCTTGTAAATATTTTAACGCAACCTAAAAATGCGATTATCAAGCAGTACCAGAAGCTCATTGCAATGGACGGCGTCAAGCTCACGGTTGAGGACGGCGCTGTTCGCGAAATCGCAAACACGGCTATCCGCTTAAAGACGGGTGCGAGGGGACTAAGGACTATTATTGAAAGCTTTATGACCTCGGTAATGTATAAAATCCCGTCCGAAAAGAACGTGGAAGAGATTATAGTTACCCGAGAGTGCGTAACCGACAAAGCCGAACCTAAAATTGTTTACAAGCGTACGGCTTAAAAATATCAAAATTTCAGAGCGTCTTCCCTCCGTTACGGGGGGAAGTCGTTACATAATAATATAAGGAAAACATATGGCAAGAAACATACCTCAGCGGTTGCCCGTGGTGGCGCTCAGGGACAGAGTACTGTTCCCCGATACGACAGTCAGTTTCGACGTCGGCAGACCCGTATCGCTCAACGCGGTAAAGGCGGCGACAGGCGGCGACTCGCGATTTCTGGTACTTACCCAAAAGAACGCGGAATTAGCGGAAGTTACTCCCGAAAGCGTATATACCGTAGGCACGGTTGTCCAGGTAAAGCAAATTGCGCGCTTACCGGGCGGCAGCATACGCATAACCGTGGAGGGGCTTACCCGTGCGGCGGTGCGTTCGGTTGAAATGCAGAACGACGCGCTTTACGCGGACGTGGACGAGCTTAAAACAATTCACGGCGAAAAATCACTTGAAGAGGCGTACTTCCGTACGGCTAAGGACATCGTGCACGAAATTTGCTCGTCCGAAAGCCGTATCCCCAAGGAAGCGGCAGCTCTGCTTGAAAAATGCGGCAATCCCGACGCGTTCGTAAATATAGCTGCCGGCAGTCTTTCCATCAAGACCGAGACCAAGCAGTCCATTTTGGAGTGCGCGCGCGTTGTGGACAGGCTGAGAATGCTCGATAAAATTCTCAACGACGAGCTTGAAATTATGCGTTTGGAGCGCAAAATCAACGCAATGGTGCGCACCAGCATAGATAAGAACCAAAAGGAATATTACCTCAGGGAACAGCTTAAAGCAATTCATACCGAGCTTGGCGACGACGGCGAAGAGCACGACGAGCTTGAAAAGAAAATAAAGGAAAAGGGCATGCCGCAGGAGGTCGAGGAAAAGGCTTTAAAAGAGCTTTCGCGTATGACCAGAATGCAGTCGTCCTCGCCAGACTATAACGTATTAAGAATTTATATCGACTGGCTTTTGGATTTGCCTTGGAGCGAAAAAACCGAGGATACCAAGGAGCTTAAAGACGCGGTAAAGGTCTTGAACGACGACCATTACGGTCTTGAAAAAATCAAGGAAAGAATAACTGAATACCTTGCCGTATTAAAGCTTACGGGCGGACTTAACGCGCCCATTTTATGCTTTGTAGGCCCTCCGGGCGTAGGTAAAACGTCAATTGCAAGTTCAATTGCGCGCGCGCTCGGCAGAAAGTTCGTAAGAATGAGCCTCGGCGGCGTCAAGGACGAATCGGAAATTCGCGGCCACCGCAAAACCTATATAGGCGCTTTGCCCGGCAGAATTATCGCCGGCATTAAGACCGCAGGCACTACCAACCCCGTATTCCTTCTGGACGAGATAGACAAGCTTTCCTCGGATATGCGCGGCGACCCCGCAAGCGCGCTTTTGGAGGTTTTAGACCCTGCGCAGAACTCAACCTTCCGCGACAGATACCTTGAACTTCCCTACGATTTGAGCAAGGTGCTGTTCATAACGACGGCAAACGGGATTGATTCCATTCCCCGTCCGCTGCTGGACAGAATGGAGGTTATCGAGCTCGGCGGCTATACGAGCGAGGAAAAGCGCGAGATTGCAAAGCGCTATTTAGTGCCCAAAAAGCGCGAAGTAAACGGGCTTGAAGCCGGTCTTACCTTTGAGGACGCGGCTTTGGACGAAATTATAACCGGCTATACTCTGGAAGCCGGAGTGAGAAATTTAGAGCGCGAAATAGACGCAATCTGCCGCAAGGCCGCTGTAAAGCTTGCCGACGGCGATACTTCCAAGAGCTCGCGCATAACGGTAAAAAAGGTTCACGAATACCTCGGCCCTCGCCGTTTCGACAGAGATAACGCGCTTGACGGCGACGAAGTGGGCGCGGCAACGGGCCTTGCCTGGACGGCGGTCGGCGGCACTACTTTGACTATCGAAGTTTCGGCAATGCAGGGCAAGGGCGATATACTTCTGACGGGTAAGCTCGGTGACGTTATGAAAGAGAGCGCACGCGCGGCTATAAGCTATATCCGCTCCAACAGCGAGCAGTACGGGCTTGAAAACAAGCTGTTCGAAACCACCGACATTCACATTCATGTACCCGAGGGCGCAACGCCCAAGGACGGGCCGAGCGCAGGTATAACTATGGCTTGCGCAATACTTTCCGAGCTTACTGGCAAGCCCGTAAAAAAGAGCGTTGCCATGACGGGCGAAATTACCTTGCGCGGCAAAGTGCTGCCCATAGGCGGCTTAAAGGAAAAGGCGCTTGCAGCCTACCGCGTCGGCGTAACGGACGTAATTATCCCTGCGGATAACCAAAGGGATTTGAACGACATACCCGAAAGCGTCCGCGAAAAGCTGAACTTTATACCGGTAACGGAAGTTTCGGCAGTATTCAAGACAGCAATAATCGGAATTTAAAAATGCTTAAAATTACAAATGCCGAATTCATAACAAGCGCGGCTTCCGCATCGCAGTTTATAAAATCGGATAAGCCGATAATAGCCGTTTGCGGCAAATCGAACGTCGGCAAATCCAGCTTTATAAATATGCTTGCAAACCGCAAAAAGCTTGCAAAAGTATCCAAAGAACCGGGCAGAACGCGCCTTGTAAATTACTTCGATTTCGGGGAATTTATACTTGCCGACTTGCCCGGCTACGGCTATGCCCGGGTATCGAGGGAGGAAAAGCTGAAATGGGCAAAGCTTTTGGACGGCTTTTTTGCCGATAAAGAAAACGCATCTCACGTTTTGGCGCTTGCGGATATCAGGCATCTTCCCACCGCGGACGACAGGCAGATGATAGAATACTTATACTACAATTTATTGCCGTTCACGGTTATTGCCACCAAGGCCGACAAAGTATCCAAGGCTCAGGCGGCCAAGGGCGTAAGGGAGATAGCCGCAACCTATAAGTGCGGCGCGGATAACGTTATTGCAACTTCCGCCGAAACCCGTCAGGGGCTTGATAAGGTGCTGGAAGTTTTGCAAAGCGTAATCGAAAGAGGAAAAGAAGATGCTTGAATTTTTACAGTCCCCCGTAGGCGCGGCGGTGTTCGGCGTGCTTATTGCGGTAATATTAATCTTTTTAATCGAGCTTAATTACAGGTATTTTACAAAGCTTGTGCTCGACTTTATCTTTGCGGTTCTTGCCGTAATTGTGCTTTCGCCCGTGTTTATAATATGCTCGGTCATATCCAAAAAACGTACGGGTCAAGTGCTCGAAGACAAGCTATATATGGGGGTCAAAGGCAAAATTGTCAAGCTTCATTCCTTTGCCGGAATAAACGGCGGCTTGAAAAATCTTCCGCGCATTTTCGATATACTTTCTGCAAAAGTCAGCTTTGTCGGCGTAAAGCCCATGGAGGTTGCCGACGTCGCGCTTATGGACGATAAGTATATGGAGCGCTTCAATGCCCGACCCGGCCTGATAAATCACTTGGTATTAAACGGCTTTGCCGAAATGACCTACGAGGAAACGTTTGTATCGGACGCGCGCTACGCTAAAAAGCGCGAGTTGTTCACGGATATTTTTATCGTAATTAAAAGTGCGGTTTCCGCAGTCCGCGGCGACGGCAAGTCGTATCTCGGCGAGGCGGCGGATAAAAGCTACGCACAGGCTCTGATAGAGCGCGGAACTATAACAAAAGAGGATATGGAGCGCGCAAACGAATACGCGCGCGAGGCAATAGAGGAGCAGGATAAACGTTCCGAGTTTAAAAAACAGCGGTATAATTAATTCTGCGTAAAGCCATACTGTTACTAAGGAGACAGATATGGTAATAGCAAATATTATTTCTTACGTTTTAGTGCTTGTCGGCGCTCTTAACTGGGGACTTTTCGGCTTTTTCAACTTCAACCTTGTAAGCTGGATATTCCAGGGCCCCCGTACGGTAGGCTCAATAATAGTTTACAGCATAATTACGCTGGCTGCTGTCTGGCTTATCATTTCGCCGATTATCAGCGGACACGGTCTTCGCCTTAAAATGCGCGAACAGACTGCGGAAAATCAGTAAAAGCAAATTTAAGCGGCGCGAAGCTTTAAGCTCGCGCCGCTTAAATTTTTAATAAATAGCGTATAGTTATTGCAATTCCCCTTATAATATGCTACAATTACAGTATGTCTAAATGGGTAACCGTATGGGGCAACGCAACGTCGATAGCCGACCGCCGCCCCGAAACATACGCTAAGGATATAACGCTTCGCTACCCCGTAACCTGTGCGTTCGGCGGCAACGCAATAAGGCTTCATTTTTCCAACTTCTGCGGAACGGAAGCTATAACGCTTTCAAAGGTCTCGGTAGCTCAGGCGGTTTCCGACCGTGAAATTAACTTGAAGGACGCGGCGCTCGTAACCTTCGGCGGAAGCGAAAGCGTAACGATTGCCGCTGGTCAGGAAATATTCTCCGACGAAATCCCCTTCCGCGTAAAGCCGCAAAGCAAAATTTCCGTAAGCGTGTATTTAAAAGATTATACGCTTATGCGCTCGGCGGTCGTAATAACGGGGCCGCTGTCAAGAGGCTTTTTCTCGGTAGGCGACTGCGTTTTCAGTTCGGTGCTTCCGCTTAAATTTACGCGCACGACTCAAACCTTTTATTTTCTGACGGGTATCGACCTGTTGACGGACGACAACAACCGCTCGGTAATTTTATACGGCGATTCCATAACCGCGCAGAGCTGGGCGGACTACCTCGCAATAAAATGTATGTCCGACCCCTACAACAGGACGGCGGTTATCCGCAGAGCGGCGAGCGGCACGCGCGTTTTGCGCGAGTACGACTGCATTACGTACGAAAGCTACGGCCTTAAAGGCGAAAACCGTTTCACTCGCGAAATATCCACCGTAAGCGGCGCGGATACGGTAATAATTCAGCAGGGCATAAACGATATAATTCACCCTGTCGGCACGGATATAAACCCTTTCCGCCCGATGTCGGACTTACCAACCCTGGACGAGCTTGAAAACGGAATAATATATTACGTTGAAGAGGCAAAGCGTAAGGGCTTAAAGGTGCTGTTGGGCACGCTTCTGCCCATATACGGCTGGCGCACATACGCACCCTTCCGCGAGGAAATGAAAAACGGCTTCAACGCCTGGCTTAAAAGCTATAAGGGCGCGGACGGCTGTATCGACTTTGATAAAGCTTTGCGCTCGGAAGAAAACCCCTGCGCTTTTAAAGACGGCTTCGACAGCGGCGACCATCTGCATCCTTCCGAGGAGGCATATAAGAAAATGGCGGACGTCGCGTTCGAGTACATAAAAAACTAAAAAGGACAAGATTATGCAAGATATTTTTTACCCTTCCAAAGACGGCAAAAACACAATTCACGCCTGCATATGGCGGCCCGAAGGCGAAATAAAAGGCTGTGTACAGATTATCCACGGCATGGCGGAGTACGCCGCAAGATATACGCCCTTTGCCGAGTTTTTGAACTCGCACGGGTTCCTGGTTTACGCGGACGACCATCTCGGTCACGGACAGTCGGTGAAATCCGAGGAAGACTTCGGGTATATGGGCAAAAACTACGAAACGGTTATCGCCGATATCCGCGAGCTTCAACTTACCGTGCAGAAGGAGGTAAAGGACGTACCGTTCTTTATTCTCGGTCACAGCATGGGCTCGTTCTTCTGCCGCAAGTATATCTCGCTGTACGGCAAGGACTTCAAAGCGGCGGTTATTATGGGCAGCGGCTTCAAGAGCAAGGCAACCTTAAATACCGCGCTGTTTGCGGTAAAGCTCAACGCGCTTTTCTGCGGCTGGCATCATAGGAGCAAAATTATAAAAAACCTTGCGTTCGGCTCGTACAATAAAAAGTTCAAGCCTGCGCGCACGGCAAACGACTGGCTCTCCAAAAACCCCGAAAACGTCGACAACTACGAGGCGGACAAGCTCTGCGGCTTCGACTTTGCAAACGGCGGATATTACGTTCTATTCTCGATAATAAAACAGGCCTGCTCCAAAAAGACTATTGAGGCAGTTCCCAAGGACTTGCCCGTATACTTCGTTGCCGGTCAGGACGACCCCGTCGGCGATTACGGCAAGGGCGTTGAAAAGGCCGCGGCAAAATTCAAAAAGGCCGGCGTAAAGGAAGTAAGCCTTACGCTCTATCCCGACAGCCGCCACGAAATTTTAAACGACGACTGCAAAAATCAGGTATCGGAAGACGTTTTAAACTTTTATATTTCACACTTATAATCGGAGCTTTTTAAATGGTTGAAAGATGGAACGTTACTATACCCTCGCTGACGGGCGACAGACCGCGTAAAGCTTACGTGTATCTGCCCGTAGGGTACGAAGAGGAGACCGACAGGCGCTATCCCGTAATGTATATGTACGACGGGCACAACCTGTTTTCCGACGAGGAGGCAACTTACGGCAAAAGCTGGGGGCTTGCCGATTATCTGGACTATACCGAAACCAAAGTTATAATAGCCGCGGTGGAGTGCAACACCGTAGGCCACGGCAGGCTTGAAGAGTACACCCCAGTAAGCTTTACGTTCAAGGACGGAACTTTTATAAACGCCAAGGGCAAAAAGTATATGGACTGGCTCGTCAAGGAGTTCAAGCCGTATATCGACGGGCATTACCGCACCCTGCCCGACAGGGAAAACACGGCGCTCGGCGGAAGCTCTATGGGCGGACTTATGACGCTTTACTCGCTTTTGAAGTACGGCAAGTACTTTTCAAAGGGCGCGGCGCTTTCGCCCAGCCTTTGGGTAAACGGCGGCAGCACCGTTCAGGAGTTCTTGCAAGGCTGCACTCTGCGCAAAAATACATATATATATATGGACTACGGCAGTTGCGAATTCGACAGGCACCTGCCTCAGCGCCGAGCCTTTGCCGAAACCTGCGCCGAGCTTATAGAGCGCGGAGCTTTTGTTACCTCGCGCGTGGTTGCGGGCGGCACTCACTGCGAAGCCTCTTGGGAGAGGCAAATACCGTATTTTATGTCTGCACTCGGGTTTGACCCCGAAAAATAGATTTTTAATAAAAGAAGGTTATTATGAAAAACTTTATCTTTGTTTCACCGAACTTTCCCACAAATTACCGTAACTTCTGCCGCGAGCTGAAAAATAACGGCTTCCGCGTGCTCGGTATAGGCGATTGCGCTTACGACGAACTTTTACCCGAACTTAAAAGCTCGCTTGAAGAATACTACAAGGTATCCACGCTTGAAAACTACGACGAGGTTTACCGCGCCGTTGCGTTTTTCACGTTCAAGTACGGCAGAATAGATTACCTTGAAAGCAACAACGAATACTGGCTGGAACGCGACGCAATGCTGCGCACCGACTTCAATATACCGACGGGCTTCCATACCTGCGATATTAAGGGTATAAAGTATAAGTCGGAAATGAAAAAGTACTACAAAAAGGCCGGAGTCAAGGTTGCGCGCCATTACATAGTAAAAACCCTTGCCGGCTGTAAGAAGTTTATCGCCGAGGTCGGCTATCCCGTAATAGTAAAGCCGGATAACGGCGTGGGCGCTAACGATACCCACAAGCTTTCGAACGAAACCGAGCTTAAAGCCTTTTTAAAGAACAAGCTTCCCGTAACCTATATTATGGAAGAGTTTATCGACGCGGAGGTCAACTCGTACGACGCTATTATCGACGCAAACGGCTTCCCCGTATTCGAGTCTGGCAACATAACCCCCAAATCGCTTATGGACGTCGTAAACGAAAACGGCGAGTGCGTACTCTATATCGATAAAGAGCTGGCGCCCGACGTTCGCGACGTCGGCAGAAAGACGGTAAAGGCTTTCGGGGTTAAGTCGCGCTTCGTGCACTTCGAGTTTTTCAGACTGCTTTCCGACCAGCATATCGGCAAGAAGGGCGAGGTTGTTGCGCTCGAAGTGAATATGCGTCCGTGCGGCGGAATTTCTCCCGATATGCTCAACTACGCAAACAGCACCGACGTTTATAAAATCTGGGCGGATATGATAGCTTTCGGCGGAACTTCGGTTCAGCCCGGCGAAAAGTTCTATTGCGGATTTGTAGGCAGGCGCACGGGTAAGGAATACGTTTATTCCGAGCAGGATATTATCGATAAATACGGCGCTAATTTAAAAACCGTAGGCAAGGTGCCCGACGCGCTCTCCGGGGCAATGGGCAACCTGATGTATATTGCAAACTTCGAAACCAAAAAAGAGCTTGACGAATTTTATTCTGAAACGTTATTGGTTAAATAATATATATAATGTAAATAGCCGCCGGCGGAAAATTCCGCCGGCGGCTTTAAATTTAAAAAAATTAAAAGTTCTAAAACGCGTTTAATGCAAATAAGTTATTATACACATAGTTTTAGTTTTGCGGAGGCGGTTATGCTTGAATACAACGTTTACGAGGACATTGCCGGAAGAAGCGGCGGAGATATTTATATCGGCGTGGTAGGCCCTGTGCGTACGGGCAAGTCCACGCTTATCAAAAAGTTTATGACGGAGCTTGTCATTCCCAACGCGGAAGCCGGCAACTTAAAAAACGTAATGGTAGACGAACTGCCGCAGTCGGCTTCTGGCAAGTCGGTCATGACGACCGAGCCGAAGTTCGTGCCTGCAAAGGCGGCGGCGGTAAAAATTGAAAACGCGACCGCAAACGTGCGGTTTGCCGACTGCGTAGGTTTTATAACCGAAGGCGCGTTCGGCTTTGAAGAGGACGGCAAACCTCGCCTTGTCAACACGCCTTGGAGCGAAAAACCCCTGCCGTTTACCGAAGCGGCCGAGCTCGGCACGGATAAAGTTATATCCGAGCACTCGACGATAGGCATATGCGTAACGACGGACGGCAGCATTTCCGATATCGCCCGGGCAGGCTATGTGAACGCAGAGGAGCGCACGGTTGCGCGGCTTAAAGCTTCGGGTAAGCCCTTCGTTATAATTTTGAACTGCGTCGAGCCGGAAAAGGCGGCGGCTAAAAAATTAAGGGAAGACTTAGAGGCCAAGTACGGCGTAACGACAATCGCGGCAAACTGCGAAAAGCTCACGGCGGAAGGACTTTTGAACGTCTTAAAGGCAGTTCTTTTCGAGTTCCCCGTAACGAGTTTCAACGTGGATATACCCGATTGGATGCGCTTTCTGCCTCCCGACAGCACGGCGGTTTGCGAGCTTTTGGAAAGAATAAAAGCCACCTCGCAGAGCGTATGTAAAATGAAAGACTGCGACGCGTTCGATAATATGCTTTCCGACTGCAAGTTCTGGAAGGGCGAGGTTTCGACGTCTTTGGACCTTGCAACGGGCAAAGCCACCGTAAAGGCATACGTTCAGGACGGAATATTCTTCGATATGCTTTCGGAGATTGCAGGCGACAGTATATCCGACGAATACACGCTTATGCGTTACGTTCGCGGTTCGTCCGACGCAAAGCGCAATTACGATAAAATCAAGGACGCGTTCGAGTGCGCAAAAATCAACGGCTACGGCATAGTCCAGCCCGACGACAACGATATGAGTCTGGAAGAGCCCAAGGTTATCCGTCAGGGCGGCAGCGTGGGCATAAAATTAAAGGCGACCGCGCCCAGCTATCATATAGTTAAAATAGACGTAACCGGCGAGGTCAGCCCCATAATGGGAACGGCCGCTCAGAGCGAGGGTATTGTTCAGGGAATGATGACCGGCTTCGAGAATAACCCCGATGATATGTGGGATACAAACGTATTCGGCAAGTCTTTAAGGGGTATGGTAAAGGAAGGTCTTGCGGGCAAGGTTACCTGTATGCACGACGACACCAAGGCCAAGATGCGCCGCGCCATAACCAGAATAGTAAACGAGGGCAGGGGCGGAGTTATCTGCATAATACTGTAACAAAATCAGTTTAAAACCCGTATAATACAGTAGCAACGGGCGTTACCGGCGCTCAGTCTACGACGGTAACGATTTGCCGAAATTTACGGCGGCGGAAGCAAATGCTTCCGCCGCCGCCAATTTTTTATTCGCCCTGTTTGTCTTTTTCTTCGTCCGCATAGCCCACAAAGGCGTCGGGAACGGAAAGGTCTCCGTTGGCGTTAAACAGCGCCGCGTCGTTTTTTAGCCCTGCAATATACTGCAAATACTGCTCGTCGGTTATCTTTTTAATCTTATTTTTTTTACCCATAAAAAGCCTCCGCTCGTTTTTAATTATTATGAGCGCGGCTCGCATTTTTTATACAGATTACCGTTTTCAGTCGTAAAAATTACCAAAAAATGGACATTGCCCCCCGAATATATCGTATTTAACCCAAAAAATTTTTAAAAAAACTTAAAAAATCTTTGTAATTGTATTTACTTTTTTTATTTTTTGGTGTAAACTACTTAATGAGTTGTAATATTTTCGGCTTAAATTTTATGTGGGAATAATACTCAAAAGAGGTGTAAAATGGCTTACGACCAGTACGATGATGAAAGAGTGGTAACCACCGTCCCCAAGAAGGCGGACATAATTTTAAGAATCGAGCAGGAAATCGCTGCAAAGCAGGACGAGCTTTCAACCCGTTCTCAGGCGTCTTCCGCACGCATTGAAGAGGCGCTCGAACAAATTGCAAAGACCCGTGAGGAAATCTTGCATATTGCTCGTCAGAACGGTGAAATTTACGATTCCATCAGGAATGACTACACATCGTTCAAGCGTGAGTTCAAGTATATCGCCATACAGAACGAAAGCGTTTTCAAAATTTTCAGCGATAAGCTTGGACAGCTCGAAGAAGAAATCGCAAGGATAAAGACGGACGTAGAACCCGTAGTTACCGAAACGGGCGAGCTCGATTACGACGCGCTTGCCGACAAGGTTGCCGCGCGTATCCCCGCACAGGAAGTTGCCGTTGCATCGGCAGTACCCGTCGAGGCTGCGGAAATCGACTACGACGTTCTGGTGGACAAGCTTGTTGCGCGTATGCCCGTACAGGAAACGTACGTTGCCGCGCCTCAGAGCGTTCCCGTAACGGCCGACCTTCAAATCGACTACGACGCACTTGCGGACAAAGTTGCTTCACGCATACCCGCACAGGAAGCGGCAGTTACTTCTGCAATTCCCGTTGAGGCCGTGGAAATCGACTACGACGCGCTTGCGGACAAGGTTGCATCTCGCATACCTTCTTCCAACACGGTTGTTGCCGCAGCTCCCGTAACGGCTGACCTTGCACTCGATTACGACGAGCTTGCAGATAAAGTTATTTCCCGTATCCCCGTACAGGAAGCCGTTTCGGCAGATTACATTGCATCAAAAGTTGCCGAGCAGCTGGTTATCCCGACTGTCGGCACGGCTCAGATAGATTACGATACTTTGGCTGAAAAGCTTTCGGACGTTCAGCCCACTGCAACCGTTGCGGGCGAAATCGACTACGAAGCACTTGCAGACAAAGTTGCAGAGCGTATCCCCACACAGCAGGCCGTTGTTGCCGGCGAACCGGCTTCGGTTACGGTCAGCGCGGAAATCGACTACGACTTACTTGCGGATAAGGTTGCCGAGCGTCTGCCCGAGCAGCACTATACCGAAACAGTTACGGGCGTTGACGTTGACTACGATTTACTTGCAGAAAAGGTTGCGGCGCTTATCCCGGCAGTTCAGTCCGGCGCGGCGGTTATCGCAGCACCTGCAAACGTGGAAATCGACGAAGAAGACCTTGCAGACAGAATTGCGCTTAAAGTCGGCGCTATCAAGGCCGAAGACTTCGACATTATCGTTGACGACGACGGTTGCAATTCCATAAGCAAGGAGCTTGCTGAAAAGCTCGACTACGACTATATAGCAGCGGCAGTTGCCGAAAAGCTTCGTCCGGCTATCGTTGACGAAGAGGACGACGCGGAAATCGACTACGACGAGATGGCCGCACGCATCAGCGAAAAGATTACCGTTGCAGGCGTAAACGAAGACGCTATTGCAGATAAAGCTGCTGCGGCGCTTTCCAACTACCTGCCTGAAATCGACGCGGACGAAATTGCCGACAAGGTTGCAAGCCAGGTAATAAGCGCGCTTCCCGAAATCAACGTTGATACGGACTATATATCCAGTGCCGTTTCCGAAAAACTTATTGAGAACCAGGCTGACCACGATTACGATATCGTGCTTGACGAAGACAACCTCGAAAGAGTTGCCGAGCGCATCAGCCAGAATATAAAGGTTGCAGGCGTTGACGAAGACGCTATCGCTCAGAAAGCGGCGGCAGTTCTTTCCGAATACGTTTACAATACCGACGAAATTGCCGACAAGGTTGTAGAGCGTATGCCCGTTCAGACGGCGGAACCCGTCGAAGTTCAAACGGAAATCGACTACGACGCGCTTGCCGACAAGGTAGCCGAAAGGGTGGTGGAATCTTTTCCATCGGAAAACGGTAACGAGGTTAATTATAACGAAGTAATTACCGAAGTTACCGAAAGAGTATCCCAGAATTCCGACGAGCGTTTCGACGATATTGCAAAAGAAATTTCCGAAATAAAGGAAATGCTTACAAGCGGTGACTACGTAGTACGCGAGGTTGTGCGCGAAGAAGCCGCTCCCGTAGAAGCTTACGAAGAACCCTACGTTGCAGAAGAATCACTTGTTACCGTCAGCGAAGTAGTTGCGGAGCAGGAAGCAGCGGAAGAAGAAGCCGTTGAAGAAGAGACGGTTGAAGAAATAGTAGAAGAAGCTCAGCCCGTTGAAGAGGTTGTTGAAGAGCCTCAGCCTGTTGAAGAGGTTGTAGAAGAACCCGAAACCGAGGAAGAGGTTACCGAGGAAGCCGAAGAAGAAGGCGAAACCGAGGAAGAAACTCTCGAAGAGTTCACTTACGACGATTTAACTTCCGGCGTTGACGTTGAGAATATGTCCTACGAAGAGCTTGAAGCGTTAGAGCTGAAAGGCGGCGTAGACTTTGCAAACATGATGCGTTACAACCGCAGCTTCATTGCAAGAATTATTCAAAGCTCGGACGACCAGAAAGGCTATTACGGTTCTGTAAGAAACGCGCTTTTAAGTTATAAAAAGGTAAACTCCAACATTGCCTGGGGTGCAGAGCGCTTCCACAAGGGCAGAGAAACTATTGCACGCTTCAAAATCCGCGGCAAGACGCTTATTCTGTATCTTGCGCTTGACCCTGCCGAACACGAGTACAGCGTTTACCACCATAAGGACGTATCCGACAACAAGTCCGTTGCCGGCACTCCGATGATGATAAAGGTCAAGAGCCCTCGCGGCGTTAAAAAAGCTATAAGACTTATCGACGAAATGCTTTTGGCTCGCGGCGGTGAAAAGAGAAACGTGCCCGAGCGTGATTACGCGGCGATGTATCCTTACGAAACCATTAAGGAGCTTATCGAAGACGGGCTTGTAAAAGACGTACGAAAAGACAAATAATAAAACGATTTATGCGTGGGGGGTTGATTTAATTTATCAACCCCCTGAATTTTTGAACAACTATTTGGAGAATGATTTTGGAAAACCAACAAGAAAACCGCAACTCACAAAAGGGCGCAAAAAACCGCAAACCGCGAATGCCGCGCAATAACGAGTTCAAGCAGAATAAAAAATCAAAATCAAGCGGTAACGAAAAGCAGAACAAGCGCCCCCGTAACGGGCAACGCGGCGGCAAGCCCGTAAAAATAATCTTTCTCGGCGGCGTTGGCGAAATCGGCAAGAATATGACCGCCTTGGAGTGCGGCGACGATATCATAATAATCGATGCCGGCGCAATATTCCCCACCGAGGAAACCCCCGGCTTCGACCTTGTCGTGCCCGATATTTCCTATCTTTTGGACAACGCAAAAAAGGTTCGCGGTCTTATTTTAACGCACGGTCACGAGGACCATATCGGCGGCGTTCCCTATCTTTTAAAGGAGCTTAAAGTTCCCGTTATCGGCACAAAGCTCACTTTGGCGCTCGTCGATAACAAGCTGCGCGAGCACCGCATAAATGACGTAAAGGAAATAACCGTAACCCCCAACCAGACCGTTCAGCTCGGCTGTTTTAAAGTGCGTACCGTCAACGTAAACCATTCAATTGCCGGCTCGCTTGCGTTTGCAATTCAGACCCCTCAGGGCATAATCTTTCACAGCGGCGATTACAAAATAGATTTAACCCCCGTTGCCGGCGAACCTATCGATTTAAAAACCATATCCGACGTCGGCTCTTCGGGCGTGCTCCTGTATATGGGCGAAAGCACGAATATCGAGCGCGCGGGCTTCACAATGAGCGAAACCGTAGTCGGCACAACGCTGGACAGGCTTTTCGGCGAGAACATCAAGCGCAGACTTATCATTGCAACTTTTGCCTCCAATGTGCACAGGCTTCAACAGATTATCGACCTTGCCGTTAAATACAGGCGCAAGGTTGCGCTTTCGGGCAGAAGTATGCTGAACGTCATCGAGGCCGCCGAAAAGATAGGTGAAATTAAAATTCCCGACGACGTTCTCGTGGATATAACGCATATCAAGAATATGCGCGACAGCGAAATCGTGGTAATTTCCACGGGCAGCCAGGGCGAGCCTATGAGCGCTTTAACGCGTATGGCAAACGGCGATAGCTCGTACGTTACCGTCGGCGCAAACGATACGGTCATAATTTCGGCTTCGCCCATTCCCGGCAACGAAAAACCCGTTTACCGCGTTATCAATAACCTGTACAGAAAGGGCGCGGACGTCGTTTACGAAAGTCTGCAAAACATTCACGTATCCGGCCACGCTTGCAGGGAAGAGCACAAAATAATGCACAACCTGTTAAAGCCCAAGTTTTTTATTCCCGTTCACGGCGAGTACAGGCATCTTAAAAAGCACGCTCAGCTTGCCGAGGAACTCGGTATGCCCGAAAACCGCATAATGATACCCGATATCGGCAACTGTATAGAGATTACCCAAAAGGGTATGCGCAGGGTCGAAAGCGTGCCCTCCGGCTCGCGCCTTATCGACGGCGAGGGAATAGAGGACGAAAAGGCCAGCACCGTCATAGAGGACAGAATTCAGCTTTCGGAAGAAGGTCTGTTTATAGTATCGGTTGCCGTCAGCGGCGGCGAGGTTGTCGGCGAGCCTGCAATCAATTCGCGCGGCTTCGTTTTCGATTTCCACCACGATTACGACAGAGAAATCCGCGCCGTAATCAAGCGCGCAATAGACGGCTACGACCTTTCGCGCGGCAACGTTGACGGGTTAAAGCGTGCAATAAAGCAGAGTTTAAGAAATTATCTTTTAAAGAAGACAAAGCAGTCGCCCATGGTTGTGCCTGTGGTCGTCGAGTTATAACAATGCAAGAATTTACTTACGCGCACAAAAATACTGAAAGCGGCGAAAGGATTACCCCCACAGCGCAATTCAACCTTGTTAAAACCGATAAGCGTATCGAAGAACTGCGAAAATCCGCTTTCGCGCGCGAAATTCCCGTATCGGACAGCGAAACTTTAAACTTTTTAACGACTTTTTTACAGGCTTTCAAGCCTCAAAACATTTTAGAGCTTGGCACTGCGGTCGGAATTTCCGGCGCGGTAATGCTCGATATATGCAAAACGGCTCACTTGACCACAGTTGAACGCGACGAAAATTTCTATAACGAAGCCGTCAAAAACTTTAAAAACCTCGGACTTTCCGAGCGTGTAACCGCAATTTATGGTGACGCCGCGGAAGAAACTTCAAAATTATCGGGCGAATACGACTTCATTTTTCTGGACTGCGCAAAGGTTCAGTATATAAAGCTTTTGCCCCGTTTGAAATCTCTTTTAAAGCGCGGCGGAGTACTTCTTGCCGACGACGTTCTGCTGTTCGGCTATATAACGGGCGAGGCGGAAGTACCTAAAAAGCGCAAAATGCTTGTCGAACACGTCAGGGAATATCTTAACGTGGTAACTAATGACAGTAGCTTGTCCACAACGGTTTTAAACCTCGGTAACGGACTTGCGCTGAGTGTAAAGAAATGAAAGCTCCATTTTTTAAATTAGAACATAGCGAGGAGTCCAAGGCGCTTGCAGACCTAATATTAAGTATGGAAACGCCGGCGCATTATTCGCGAACTCGCGTTACCCCTGTACAATATTCGTGCAGACGCATCGGTAGCCGCATAAGCTATTGGACTATTCCCGACAGCCTTGCAAGAGACGTTTTCTTGAATACCGATAAGGTATTTCACCTTGACGAACTGTATATTGTATACGATGGAACGGGCGCGCCGCTATGCGTTTCCGTAAGCGATAAAAAAGCGCGTATTTTGTATGGCGGCGAATACTTTGAAGTAACCGTAAAAAAGGTAAAACGCACGCAAAACCCACGCACGGTCTATCTTGCGTACCTTGATATGTTCCCACAGTCCGCGCTGAATATGTCCGACTACGTTCCCGAACGCAAGCAGTATTTTCTTGCCCCCGAAAACACCCTCTACGACAGTGTTACGGCAGTAGTTTCGAGTATCGGTGAAAAAACTTGCCTTTCGTTAAACGCGATTCAATGCGGCGTTGGAGTCTGGAAATTACATAAAATTTTATTTGAACTCGATAAGGCAAGCGCCGTAAATACGGTGTATTCTTCCGTGGGCAAAACGCACTCGAAATATATGACAAAAGCAGAGCTTTGCGGTAGTACATCTAAGGAAGAAATCCTTTTTGCGCTAAAAAAATTCCCCACGGCGCAGAAAATAGTAGACGGAATAATATGAAACCTGAACTTTTGGCCCCTGCCGGCAACTTTTCAAAACTGAAAACGGCAATAAACTTCGGTGCGGACGCGGTTTACGTCGGCGGAAAAGATTTTTCGCTCCGTTCGTTTGCCGATAATTTTTCGCGCGACGAACTTAAAAGCGCAATTAGCTTTGCGCACTCGCTCGGTAAAAAGATTTATGTTACTGTAAATATATTTGCGAAAAATGCCGATATGCCGCTTTTGGAAGATTACTTTAAATTTTTACAGGAATCGGGCGCCGATGCCGCTATAATTTCCGACAGCGGAGTGGTTTACGCAGCCAAAAAAGCCGCACCCAAGCTTTGCCTGCATATATCCACACAGGCCAACCTTACCAACAAATACGCTGTTAAATTCTGGCGCGAGCAGGGCGCTCAGCGCGCAATTCTCGCACGCGAGCTTTCAATTGCCGAAATTTCCGAAATTCACTCGTTTGTTCCCGATATCGAGCTTGAAGCTTTCGTTCACGGCGCAATGTGCATTTCGTATTCGGGCAGATGCCTTTTATCCAACTATCTCGCAGGCAGGGAAAGCAACCGCGGCGAGTGCGTTCAGGCTTGCCGCTGGAACTATCAGATACGCAAGTCGGACGAAAAATCGGACAGCGGCTGGATGGATATAGAAGAGGATGACAGGGGTACTTACATACTCAACTCAAAGGATTTGAATATGAGCGCTCACCTTACCGACTTGCAGAAAGCAGGAGTTTGCTCGTTTAAAATCGAGGGCAGAATGAAGTCCGAGTACTACCTTGCAACTGTCATAAACGCCTACCGCAGGTGTATAGACGGCGGCTTTACAAAAGAGGTCGAGCGCGAGCTTTTAACGGCCTTTCACCGCGACTACACAACGGCCTACGCGCTTGGCGGCAACGATAAAACCGTCAATTATACCGACAGCCAGGCCAAGGGCGACTGCGATTTTATAGGCGTTGTTACGGGCAGTGAAGCAGGCTTTGCAACCGTTGAAATGCGCGGCAGGTTCAAGGTGGGCGACAGTCTGGAAGTTTTAAGCCCTACGGAAAACTTCGGCAAAAGTTTTACCGTTACGAAAGCCTTTTTAAAAAGCGGCGAAGAAGTTGCCGACTGCAAGCTCGTTCAGGAAAACTACAAAATAAACTGCCCTTATTCACTTAAAAGCGGCGACATTTTAAGAAGAAGAAAATGAATATTCAGGTTAAAAATATTTACGGCAAGACCAACAATAAAAAAGTAACGGTAAGCGTGCCAGGCTCTAAATCGATAACGGCGCGCGCACTGCTTATTGCCGCAATGGCAAACGGCGAAAGCACGCTTTACGGCGCGCAGTTTTCAGACGACTGTCAGACCTTTTTAAACTGCGTAAAGGGCTTGGGTATTCCCGTTGAATGTGACGGCACAACCGTAAAAATTACGGGTTGCGGCGGCAGGCTTTCCGTAAAAGAGGCGGAAATCAACGTCGGCAGTGCAGGCACTGCGGCGCGATTTTTGCCTGCGTTTCTGGCTTTTCAGAGCGGTAAGTTCACAATAAACTGCTCCGAGCAGATGAAAGCCCGTCCCATAGCACCGCTCATAAAAACGCTTAAAGCGCTCGGCGCAAAATTTACGTTTTTAGAAAAAGAAAATTCATATCCGTTTATAATCGAGGGTACTTCCGCGCCCTGCAACGAAGTAGAGGTGGACGTAACCGAAAGCAGTCAGTTTTTGTCCGCGCTTTTAATCTCGGCAGTATGCGCAAACAAACCCGTTAAAATAATTCCTCGCGGCAGCCACGGCCTTGATTACGTCAATATGACCCTTAATATGATGTGGTCGTTCGGTGTAACGGCAACGGAGGAGGACGGCGCGTATACGGTCTGCGGAAAGTATACCGCGAAAAAATACGATATCGAGCCGGACGTTTCCGCCGCTTCGTACTTTTACGCTGCAAACAAAATTTTAGGTACGCAAATTTCCGTTAAGGGCGTGCTTGCTCACAGTATGCAGGGCGATATAAACTTTATAAACTTGCTCAAAAATTTCGACGGCGGTAGGGTGGATATGCACGCGTTTTCCGACCAGGCTCTGACTTTGGCGGCTATTGCGCCGTATCTTTCAAAGCCGACGGAAATTTACGGTGTTGCGCATATCCGCAAGCAGGAGTGCGACAGAATTTCTGCAATAGTACAAAACCTTACCGCTATGGGCGTTAAGTGCGAAGAGCGAGAGGACGGCGTTAAAATTTACCCTTCCGCGCCCAAGCCTGCGACGATTAAAACTTTCGAAGACCACCGCGTGGCAATGTCCTTTGCCGTTTGCGGACTTCGCGCCGACGGAATAATAATCGAAAACGCCGAGGTCTGCTCGAAAACCTTCAAAGAATACTTTACCGTTTTAAACGGAGTTTGCGACGAGCTTACATATTGATGGAACGTATTATAATTCATTCTGACCTCAATAATTTTTACGCTTCGGTAGAAAGAAAACTTCACCCCGAGCTTCGCGGAAAGCCCATTGCCGTCTGCGGCAGTAAGGAAGAGCGGCGCGGCATTGTGCTTGCAAAGAGCGAGGAAGCAAAGCGCTTCGGCGTTAAGACGGGCGATACTATCTGGCAGGCGCAAAAAAAGTGTAAGGACATAATCTGCGTGCCGCCGCACTTCGACGAGTACATGAAGCACTCGCGCGCGGTCAAGGCAATTTACGCGCGATATACCGACCTTATAGAAAGCTACGGCATAGACGAATGTTGGCTGGATTTAACAAAGTCGACGCGCATTTTTCCCGAATACACCCCCAAGTATGTTGAAGTTAACGGCGAAAAGTACTTTTCGGATAAGTACCTGCAATTCCTCGGCGATACCATTCGCGAAGAGGTAAAACGCGAGATAGGCGTAACAGTAAGCTGCGGCGTTTCCTTTAACAAGGTCTTTGCAAAGCTCGGCTCGGACCTGAAAAAGCCGGACGGAACTTCGGTAATATCAAAACTCAATTATAAATCGGTTATAAACGGTCTGCCCGTGGAAGATTTGCTTTACGTGGGCAAAGCCACGCGCGAAAAACTGCGTGGAATGGGGCTCAACACCATAGGCAAGCTTGCCGCCGCAGACGAGGAGTATATCGTTAAAACTTTCGGCAAAGTCGGCGAAACTCTCTTGCGCTATGCGCGCGGCGAAGACAGCGACGAAGTCAAGCATATGGACGAAAAACGCGAGTATAAATCGATAGGCAATTCATGCACTTACCCCGAGGATATCATCGATTTAACGCGTATTGAGCGGCTTTTATACGTGCTTTCGGAAAGCGTTGCGGCGCGGCTCCGCGAAACCGACCAGGGGCTTGCGGATACCGTGCATTTATGGGTGCGCGACAGCAACTTGAACGACTTTTCCGTTCAGAAAAAAGTGCGCCATACCGCGCTTTGCAGCGAGATAGCAAAACACGCCTTTGACCTCTTTAAGTCCAACATATCCGCGCCCTTTTCGGTGCGGGCGCTGGGCGTTACGGTATCGGGCTTCGATAACGGAACTTCGCAGTTGACCTTAGACGAAACCTGCGGCAACTATAAAAAACTCGAAAAGGTGGAGCGCTGTGTTGACGAAATCCGTAAAAAGTACGGCTACGATAAACTTCAACGCGGAGTTGTTGCCGAAGAGCCGTCGCAGATGCGCAACGATATAAAAAACTCGCATCTCATAAAGCCGGCAAACTTCGAGGACAGAGCAAAGCAAAACGAAAAAGACGATAATTAATTTGACTATTTATTTTTAATGTCATATAATTTCGGTGTAAGCAAAAAATCAAGGAGTAAACTTATGAATGTACCCGAGATATTCGGCGAAAACGTTTTTAACGATTCTGTGCAGAAAGACACGTTACCCAGCGAGGTTTACAAGGCCTTGCGCGCAACGATAGACGCGGGAAAAACTCTCGATACTTCAATTGCCGGCTCGGTTGCTTCGGCAATGAAAAAGTGGGCTATATCCAAGGGTGCAACGCACTATACGCATTGGTTTCAGCCCTTGACGGGACTGACCGCCGAAAAGCACGACAGCTTTATAGAGCCGGACGGCGATAAAGCCATAATGCGCCTTACGGGCAAAAGCCTTATTGTCGGCGAGCCGGACGCATCAAGCTTTCCCTCGGGCGGTTCGCGTGCAACTTATATGGCGCGCGGTTATACGGCGTGGGACCCGACCTCGCCGGCGTTTGTAAAGGACGGTACGCTGTACATACCGTCGGTTTTCGTATCGTATACGGGCGAAACGCTCGATAAAAAATCACCGCTGCTGCGCTCGATGACGGCGATAGATAAGCAGGCCAAAAGAATTTTGAAACTGTTCGGCATAGAGTGCAAAAAGGTTGCGACAACCGTCGGCCCCGAGCAGGAATATTTCCTGATTGCAGAGGACGAGTACGAAAGAAGGAAGGACTTGCGCCTGACCGGCAGAACGCTTTTCGGTGCGCCCGTAACTCGCGGACAGGAGCTTGAAGACCATTACTTCGGCGCAATAAAGCCGGCCATTGCCGCGTTCATGCGCGACTTGGACGCCGAGCTTTGGAGTTACGGCATATATTCCAAGACCAAGCACAACGAGGTTGCGCCCGCTCAGCACGAAATGGCGCCCATATTCTCCACAACCAACGTTGCGGTAGACGGCAACATGCTTACCATGGAAATCATGAAGCGCGTCGCAAAAAAGCATAACCTTGTTTGCCTTCTTCACGAAAAACCCTTCCGCGGCATTAACGGCAGCGGCAAGCACAATAACTGGTCAATGTCTACAAATACCGGCTTAAACCTTTTAGACCCCGGCCCCGAGCCCGAAAACAACACGCTTTTCAAACTCGTTCTGGCGGCGGTAGTCAAGGCCGTTGACGAGTATCAGGGCGTATTGAGAGCCTCGGTTGCTTCCGCCGGAAACGACCACAGACTCGGCGCGGACGAAGCGCCCCCGGCGATTATGTCGGTTTACCTCGGCGACCAGATAGGCGCGCTTGTTGACAGCATAGTCAAGGGTGAAAGCTACACCACGGCAAAGGCGGCAGAGGGCGGCATAGGCGTGCCCGAAAGCCCCATCTTCCCCAAAGACGCAACCGACAGAAACAGAACCTCGCCGTTTGCGTTCACGGGCAACAAGTTTGAGTTCAGAAGCCTCGGCTCGCAGGCAAACGTTTCCGACGCGAATATCTGTTTGAACACTATTGTCGCGCAGGCGTTCCAGTGCTTTGCAGACGAGCTTGAAGGCAAAAAGGATATAGAAAAAGCCGCTAACGCGCTTATCGCTCGCGAGCTTAAAAAGCATTACCGCATAATTTTCAACCTTGACGGCTACGGCCCCGAATGGGAGCACGAGGCGGCAAAGCGCGGTCTTTTGAACAACAAGACCACCGCCGACGCAGTGCCCGTTTTGTACGAAGAAAAGAATTTGGAAGTTTACGTTCAGCAGGGCGTATTCACCAGGGCCGAGGCTATCGCCCGTGCGGATATCCGTCTTGAAAACTATAACAAGATAATCAATATCGAGGCGTTGACTATGGTTGAAATGGCAAGGCGCGATATTATTCCGGCGGTATCCGACTTCATAGCCGAGCTGTGTCAGAACGTTGCCTCCAAGCAAGCGGTTTGCCAGGACATTCCGTACAACACGGAAAAAAATCTTATAAAGAAGCTTGCCGAGCTCAACGACAACGCAAGCGAAGCGGTTGAAAAGCTCGAAGCCGACTTAAAGAAAGTTGATATGTCAAAAATTACGGAGGCCGCTCAGGCAATGGCGCACGTAGTTATCCCCGATATGGAGGCGGTGCGCGGCTACGTTGACGAAATGGAAACGCTGACCTCTGCCGATTACTGGCCGTACCCGACTTACTTCGATTTACTTTACAGCGTAAAATAAAATTAAAGCCCGTTTGTTCAAGCAAACGGGCTTTTCCTTTTTGACTTTTTTCAAAAAACTTGCTACAATAATAGTATGCAGCAGAAGATTAAAAAGAATTTGAGATTATTTGCCGACAACGCTTTGAATATGGTTGCGCTCAGTATTTTGACGGGACTGTTTGCAGGCGTTGTTGTAACGTTTTATAATATTTTAATGGAGCTTGGCGAAAAGAATTCGGCCGTTTTGTATTCGCTTATCCGCGAAAATCCGGCGTTTATTCCCTTGCTGTTCGTGGGGCTTTGTGCAGGCGCAATAGTTATAGGCACGTTCGTAAGGTTCGTTCCAATGATTCGCGGCAGCGGCATTCCCCAGATAGAGGGCGCGGCGCGCGGAATTATCCGCTTTAAGTGGTACGTAACGATGTGCTCGATGTTTGCCGCCTCGCTCGCGTGCGTGTTTATGGGCTATCCGGCAGGCGCGGAGGGCCCGTCGCTTGAAATAGGCGGCTGCGCTGGTAACGCGGTTGGCACGCTTTTAAAGCGCAACAGTATGGTAAAGCGCTTACAGACGGCAAGCGGCGCAAGCGCAGGTCTTGCGGTTGCGTTCAACGCACCCGTTACGGGGCTTGTGTTCGCACTGGAAGAAGCTTTCCGCTCGTTTTCGCCGCAGGTGTTCATATGCGCGGCTATCAGCGTTATAGTGGCGCTGTTTACCCGTAACGCAATCCGCCCCGCGCTCGGCTATTCGGTAGGTTTTTCATTCGATGACAAATTCATTTTTAAATTTGTTTTCGATTCATCGGGAGCGCTGTTCTGCCTGTGGGTAGTGCTTGCGGCGGTTATAGTATCGCTTGTCGGCGTTGCCTTTTATTACTCGGTTTTCGCCTGCAAACGACTTTTTAAACATATCACTCTTTTAAAGGGCGCGTTCAAGTACGTTATACCGTTTTCTGTTGCCGGCGCGTTCGCGCTTATAACCGCATATTCCATAGGCGGCGGCCACGGGTTTATAGAAGCTCTTTCAACCCACGGCGGCGAGCACGAAATGCACCTTACTCAGGTTTTCGGTATAGGCCTTATCGCAAGCCTTGTAATCATAGTTATTTTCAGGTATATAACCAGTGTTCTTTCAATGAGCTGCGGCGTGCCCTGCGGCGTGTTCATACCCATGCTTGCAATAGGCGCGGGCCTCGGCGCGATACTTTCGCTGCTGTTCCAGAAAGCCGGCATGAGCGCGGAATACAGCGACTATCTCGTAATTATCAGTATGGCTGCGTTTTTCACCTGCGTAGTAAAAGCGCCCATAACGGGCATAGTTATGGTGTTCGAGCTTACGGGTCAGTTCGCAAACTTTTTGCCGGCGCTGCTCGGAATAGCCGTAGGCTATCTTATAGGCAGTCTGTTCAAGACCGAAGCTATTTACGAAAAGAACCTTAAAGGCTATATCAAGGAAGAAAAAATCTACGAAAAGTTCAAAAAGGAGCGCGTTACGGTTACCGTCAAGCAGAATTCCAAGGCGGACGGCTCGGCGGTGCGCGCTATGGTCTGGCCGGCTAACGGGCTTGTGGTTACTTTAAAAACTTTGGACGGCAACGAGGTTGTTCCCGACGGCGAAACGGTCATGCACGCAGGTGAGCAAATCGTATTCGAGTGCGAAACGGACGACGAAAAGGAGCTTATGCAGTATCTTTATTCAATAGTCGGAAAGCCCGACTGAAAAGCATAAAAAAACGCGGACGGAAAGTTCGCGTTTTTTTTGGTAACGCTTGACTAAAATTGCAATATATTATATAATAATTTCGTTTGAAAAATGGAGGGATAAAAATATGCTGACAAGTATCTGCGGAATTAACTGGGGCGACGAAGGCAAGGGCAGAATGGTTGACCTGCTTTCCGAAAAATTCGACGTAGTTTGCCGCTATCAGGGCGGAAACAACGCAGGGCATACCGTCATAAACGAGAAGGGCAGATTTGTATTGAACCTGCTTCCTTCGGGCATTCTCCGCGACGACGTCGTAAACGTTATGGGCCCGGGAATGGTTATCGATATAAAGCACCTTTGCGGCGAAATAGCAAAGCTCAGGGAAGGCGGCATAAAAATCTCTCCCGAAAACCTTAAAATTTCCGATAAAGCCATAATCACCATGCCCTACAACGTTTTGCAGGACGTTATGGAGGAAGACCGTCTTACCAAGGCGACGGGCAAACCCTACGGCTCGACGCGCCGCGGTATTGCGCCCGTGTATGCCGATAAGTATATGAAAAAGGCCTTCCGTATAGGCGAGCTTTTAAATACCGAGCTCTTATACAAGCGCCTCGAAGATATCGTTGCCTGGAAGAATATGACCATAAAGGCCTACGGCTTCGAGCCCGTAACCGTAAAGGAAATGATAGAGTACTTCGAAACTTACGGCAAGCAGCTCAAAGATTACGTTACCGACGTCGGCATTTACCTTAACGAGGCAAACAAGTCCGGCAAAAACATTATGTTCGAAGCCCAGCTCGGCGCGCTTCGCGATATCGACTTCGGTATCGTTCCCTATACCTCGTCGTCATCGACAATTGCGGCGTACGCACCGATAGGCGCGGGCGTTCCCAACTTAAAGCTCGATAATTCTATCGGCATTATGAAAGCTTATTCAAGCTGCGTCGGCGCAGGCCCTTTCACTTGCGAGTACTTCGGCGAGCAGGCCGAAAAACTTCGCGAAGCCGGCGGCGAATACGGCGCGGCAACGGGCAGACCCAGAAGGGTTGGGCCTTTCGACGTGGTAGCCTCGCGCTACGGCATACGCTGCCAGGGCGCGGACGAAATTGCACTTACCAAGCTCGACGTTCTGAGCGGCTATAAAGAAATTGAAATCTGCACTCACTATCTTTTAAACGGCAAGCGTATTGACGAGTTTCCGTTTACCGACGTTCTCGATATGTGCAAGCCCGTATTTGAGAAAGTCAAGGGCTGGAACTGCGATATATCCAAGTGCAGAAAGAAGCAGGACTTACCCAAGGCCGCGCTCGATTATATCAGTCTTTTGGAAAAGCTTTGCGACTGCAAAATCAAGTACGTTTCGGTCGGTGCGGAACGCGACGCTTACATAGAAATGTACTAAGTTCACAACTTTTTAAAGCTATTCTGCGCTTTAAAAAGTTCGTGATTTTAAGCGGCTCTGCCGCTCTTGGCGCAATCCTAAGGGCAAACTTATTAAATAATTGCGCCAATTCACACTGCCGAGGTGCAGGTATGCACAAATTGTGTCTGCTGCACCAAAAGCGTGGTTTTGGTGCGCAACGTAATTTTTTATGAAATTCTATAAAATGCACGGCGCAGGCAACGATTATATTTATTTCGACTGTATGCGCGGTGAACTTAAAAACCCCGAACAGCTTTCAATAAAGCTTTCCGACAGGCACTTTTCGATAGGCGGCGACGGAATAATTTTAATTTGCAAATCGGATATAGCCGACTGCAAAATGCGTATGTTCAACGCCGACGGTTCGGAGGGCAAAATGTGCGGCAACGCAATTCGTTGCGTAGGCAAGCTCGTGCACGATTTGGGTTACGTTAATAGCGATATGTGCCGCGTTGAAACGCTTTCGGGTATAAAAACTTTACAGCTCTATTTAGGTAAAGACGGCAAAGTTCAGTCGGCGAAAGTCGATATGGGTGCACCCGTATTAAACGGCAAAAAAATACCAAGCGTATTCGACTGCGAGCAGGTAATAGACAGACCTCTCGAAGCGGACGGAGAAAAATATTCGGTCACGCTCGTATCCATGGGTAATCCGCACTGCGTGGTGTTTAAAGACCCAGACGATATCGAGCTTGAAAAGGTAGGGCCTAAGTTTGAAAACCATAAGGCGTTCCCCGACAGAATTAATACCGAGTTTGTAAAGGTTGTAGGCAAAAACCATTTAAAGATGCGCGTATGGGAGCGCGGAAGCGGCGAAACGCTTGCCTGCGGAACTGGCGCTTGCGCCTCGGCGGTTGCGGCGGTGTTGAACGGGCTTTGCGATAAAAACAAGGAAATAACGGTTTCACTCCGCGGCGGAGATTTAAAAATTATATATACCGGTGAAACGGTGTATATGACTGGCGGAGCGGAGCTCGCATTTACGGGCGATATAGAAATTTAACAGGAGAAGATTATGACAAAGTATATTTTCGTTACGGGCGGCGTAGTATCGGGCTTAGGCAAAGGCATTACGGCGGCGTCACTGGGCAGACTTTTAAAGTGCAGGGGCTATAAGGTTGCTTCGCAAAAGCTTGACCCGTATATCAATATCGACCCGGGCACGATGAGCCCTTATCAGCACGGCGAAGTTTTCGTTACCGACGACGGCGCGGAAACCGACCTCGACTTGGGTCATTACGAGCGGTTCATCGACGAAAATTTAAATAAATATTCCAACCTTACCACCGGCAAGGTCTATTGGAACGTTCTGAATAAGGAAAGAAACGGCGAATACCTCGGACAAACCGTGCAGGTAATACCTCACGTTACCAACGAGATTAAGTCGTTCATATACAACGTCGGCAAAACTACTGCTGCCGACGTAGTCATAACCGAAATCGGCGGCACTATCGGCGATATCGAAAGTCAGCCGTTTATAGAGGCTATCCGTCAGGTAGCGCGCGAGGTCGGCAGGGACAACTGCTGCTTTATCCACGTTACCTTAGTGCCCTATATTTCCGGCTCGGAGGAGTTCAAGTCCAAGCCCACGCAGCACTCCGTAAAGGAATTGCAGGGTATGGGTATCAACCCCGACATAATAATTCCGCGTGTAGACGCGCCCATGCCTGCGGACGTAAGGGCGAAAATTGCAATGTTCTGCAACGTAGAGCCCGAGTGCTGTATTGAGAATATGACTATGCCCGTTCTCTATCAGTGCCCCAGTATGCTTGAAGAAAGCCATTTTTCGGAAATCGTCTGCAAGCGGTTAAAGCTTGACCCTCGCGTTATCGATTTGACCGAGTGGAATAAAATGCTTCACCGCATAGACGCGCGCGACAAGACGGTAAAAATCGCGCTTTGCGGCAAGTACGTACAGCTTCACGACGCGTATTTATCCGTTGCCGAAGCTTTGGCGCACGCAGGTTACGAAAATTCCGCAAAGGTAGAAATTAAGTGGGTAGACACCGAAGAGCTTACCCGTGACAACTATAAAAAGATTTTAAAGGAAGTCGACGGCATAATCGTTCCCGGTGGTTTCGGCAACCGCGGAGTAGAGGGAATGATACTCTGCGCGGAATACGCAAGAGTAAACAACGTGCCTTACTTCGGCATATGCTTAGGTATGCAGACAGCGGTTATAGAGTACGCAAGGAACGTTTTGAAGTACTCCGACGCAAACTCTTCGGAGTTCAACCCCGATTCCAAGCACTGCGTAATTGATTTAATGCCCGACCAGTACGGCGTGAAGATGGGCGGCACTATGCGCCTCGGCGCGTACCCCTGCAAGGTTCTGGGCAAAATAATGAAAAAGGCCTACGGCGAAAACGAGATTTCCGAGCGCCACCGCCACAGATACGAGTTCAACAACGATTTCCGCGAGGCAATAGAAAAGGCAGGTATGCAGATTGCCGGCACCTCGCCCGACGGCTCGCTTGTAGAGGCGGTTGAAATCCCTGCGAACGACTTTTATATCGGCGTGCAGTTCCACCCTGAGTTCAAGTCCCGTCCGCAGTCTGCGCATCCCGTATTCAGAGAGTTCATAAAGCACGCAGTAAAATACAGCTCGTCTAAAAAATAAACGGGGGTAAGCTATGAATTATAATCTTCACTTTAACGATATAGCCGAAAGCTATCTGTTTGCCGAGGTTGCGGCAAGGGTAGCAAAGTATTCTAAGGAAAACCCCGATAAAAAGGTTTTAAAGCTCGGCATAGGCGACGTAACCCTGCCGCTTGCGCCCGAGGTTATAAAGGCGCTCCATTCTGCCGTTGACGATATGGCGAATAAGGAAACCTTCAAAGGCTACGGCCCTTACGAAGGCTACGACTTTTTGAGGGAAAGTATTCAAAGCTACTACAAGTCCCACGGCG
>JAAUYR010000082.1 GCA_014805025.1 Clostridia bacterium
AGACTGTTTGGTGAAACGATAATGAACATGAATATAAACAAAGCAATATTATCTTCATTGTTTGAAGCCAAGCGATTAGAACTAATGCATAAGCCCGTAAGTGCAGAAGCATTTGCAACGGGTTGCTTTCAAGATACGCCTAACTTTGCGATTGATTACGAACTGCGAACTTTGCGTTCGCTAAAAAATTAAAAAAATTTAATAAATTTTTCGTGGTCCCTTGACAACTCATAAAAAATATGATAGTCGTATTAATACGACAAACAAAAAACACGGAGGTTACTTATGTCAAAGGAAAGAGCAGTCAAGGATAAGAGGTACGAAGATAAACACAAGGACGAAAGAAAAGCCAAATGCATTGTTTGGGGAACGAGCGTACCGAGAGAGCAAGCCGAAAGAATAAACGAGTTTTTGAAGAAATACGGCTATACTAAGGTACAGCTTATAGAGGCAGGATACCAATCGTTATTAGACGAAGCTGCCGAACACGATACAGACCTTGCCAAGATAATGGACGGGTATGACGACTTTTTCAGCGGAGAGTTGGAAAAGTTCGAGAAGGAAAAACTGAATAAGAAAACATAAACAAAAACAAGGAGGATATGCGGTGAGGAAAGATAGCAAATCCAATTTTAAGAAAAGAAATAACCGCTTGATGCAGGTATTTGATAAATAAGCAAAAAAATACGAATTTAAAGGGAAAGCTCTCAGATAATGGTGATAATTGTCGAAATAGCGTCATAAATTATATCATTAAGACGGGAGGGCGCAAGTTGGACAAGCCTAAACTTAATTTCAGGTTTCATAATCCAAATACGCCCGAAGAACTTACTAAAATATTATTGCGGGTTTGCATTGACGCAAATATGAAAAAGGTTGAGCATATCATAAGAGAAGAAGCGGCAGTTGCGCTTGATAATAGCACAGGGGATAAAAATGAACATAGCGGCATATTGCAGAGTATCGACGGATAAGGAAGACCAACTTAATAGCTTGGAAGCACAGAAAAAATTCTTTGCGGAATATACACAGCGCACGGGGGATACCCTCGTGCGCTTATATGCCGATGAGGGAATTTCTGGAACGAAGATAAAAAACCGTAAAGAGTTCTTAAAAATGATGTCCGATGCGGAGAGAGGCTACTTTGACCTGGTAGTTGTAAAGGATATTTCCCGATTTGCAAGGAACACGGTTGACCTTTTACAGAATATCCGCAAGCTGAAAGCTCTCGGCATTGAAACGCAGTTCTTAACGGCGAACATGACGAGTATGGGTAACAGCGAATTCGTGTTGACAATCTTCGGTGCGCTGGCGCAGGAAGAGAGCGCAAACACTTCCAAGCGCGTAAAGTTCGGTAAAAAGATTAATGCGGAGAAGGGGAAAGTTCCAAATCTTGTATTCGGGTACGACAAAACGAACGGCGACTTATTCAACCTTACAATTAACGAGCGTGAGGCTGATGCGGTGCGCACCATTTTTAACATGTATTTAAATGAAGGCTGCGGTGCGGCAAAGATTGCTAACCAGCTAAATGATAGAGGAATAAAGACAAAGCGTAATTGTAAATGGTCAGCAAATGCAGTCGTGCGCATATTAACAAATGAAATTTATACAGGCAAAATTGTTAATGGAAAGCAGGAAGTTGCCGACTTTTTGACTGGACAACGTAAAGACAAAGACAGTACGGAATGGCTGATAACCGAGCGAACCGATTTAAAGATAATTGAACCTGAAGAATTTGGAAAAGTACAGCGAATACTGCAAAGCCGAGGTCAAACCTTTAAACTTGATAAGGAACGGCACAGCAACAAATTCTTATTCTCAACATTAATTAAGTGCAAAGAGTGCGGTTGGTCGTTTCGGCGCATAGAACGCAAGTACAAAAATACGTATGTAACTTGGGTGTGTTCGGGCAGAAACGGCAAGGGGGCAGATAGCTGTGAGAATAAGACGAGCATCGCCGAAGACGAGCTGATTCGAGTTCTAACGGACTACTTCGCCGGGATACTCGCCAACCAAAAGAACGTGGTAAAATACGTTGTTTCGGAATTTGAAAAGGTGTACAAAGCAAAGGACGAAAATATCGACTACGAAAAACAGCTAACTGCCGAAATAAATAAGCTCACCAAATCACGGCAGAAATTTATGGATATGTATACCGACGACTTGATTTCAAGGGAAGAGCTGAACCGCCAGCTGGCAGGCGTCAAACAGCGAATCGAATACCTTAAAAGAGAGCTGAAAATGGTTAGCTACCATTTAACAAAGCACGACCAGCTGGAAGGTATACTTAACAAGACCTTCCGCTCGATAGAAGATATTACCGACGTGTCGCAGATGACGAACGCACAGCTGAGAAAAATAATCCAGCGGATAGAAATAGATAAAGATGGCAACGTTGACGTATATCTGCGCCTTATAGAAGAGCTTGGCATAGACTGTTCGGTGGCCGTAACCGACCCCGTTCCAGCGTTGTACTACCGTACATAAAGACGTGACGGAACGGCTTTGCGGAATTGACGCCGAACTGTATTCAAAGGTGCGCGAGGTGCTCGATAAAAACCTTTCCGAGCGGCATATCCGTGGGGGAATGGCTACAAAGAACAAGTATCTTGGGAGATAAGTATAAGCGTGTTACAACCGCCCTTGGCGCTTTAAGCGCCAAGGGCGGTTGATTTTAAAATTGGTAAATTTTATCGGTTTTTCACAAAATTTGTATATGCATAAATTTGTCAAGGTCGATTTTTTTGTGCTATAATTATTCCAAAATAACACTGCGGAATTGAAAATGCCTAAACTTCTGGGAATTGACGTCGGCTCGACAACCGTCAAGGCGGCGCTCATCGACGAAAACAAGAAAATTTTATACAGCTCGTACGTACGGCACTTTGCAAAAGTAAAGGAGACGGTGCTTTCCGAACTCAACAATATAAAATCCAAGTTCGGGGGCGAATACTCGGTATCCATTACGGGAAGCGCCGGGCTTGGGCTTTCGCAGCGCAGCGGCGTGAACTTCGTGCAGGAGGTTCAGGCTGCCTTTATTGCTATCAAAAACTTCTATCCCGATACCGACGTTGCCGTTGAGCTCGGCGGCGAGGACGCCAAAATAATATTCGTAACGGGCGGTACGGAACAGCGTATGAACGGCAGCTGTGCGGGCGGCACGGGCGCGTTTATCGACCAGATGGCGACGCTTTTAAACGTTTCCGTACAGCAAATGGACGAACTGGCTCTGGACGCGGGAAAGACCTATTCCATAGCCTCGCGTTGCGGAGTTTTTGCCAAGTCCGACATACAGCCGCTTTTAAACCAGGGCGCAAAAAAGGAAGATATATCCGCCTCTATTTTTCAGGCGGTTGTAGACCAGACCGTTTCGGGCCTTGCGCAGGGCCGTAAAATAAAGGGCAAAGTACTGTTTTTAGGCGGCCCTCTGCACTTTTTAAAGGGACTGAGAAAGGCTTTCGTAACCACGTTGAACCTTACGGAAGAAAACGCAATCTTCCCCGAAGAAGCCCCTTGCTTTATGGCGATAGGTGCGGCGCTCAACTCATTGGGCGAGCCGGCCGAAAAAATAGAAAAAATAATCGAAAAGATTTCCGCCGTCAAAGAAAGCGACGAAATTATTACCGGCAAACCCTTGTTCGAGAGCAAGGAAGAGTATGCGGAATTCGTAAAGCGGCACAGGGCAACCGACTTGAAGTTTGCGGACATTGCAAGCTATAAGGGCGATTGCTACCTCGGCATTGACTCGGGCTCGACCACGACCAAGCTGATGCTGATTACGCCCGATTGCAGAATTTTATGGTCGCATTATCAGACTAATAACGGTCAACCGCTTGATATTGTCATATCCAAACTGAAAGAGATGTATAAGGCCGGCGGCGGCAACCTTAAAATTCGCGGCAGCGCTGTAACGGGCTACGGCGAAGACCTTATCAAAAGCGCGATAAAAGCCGATTTCGGCATCGTTGAGACGGTTGCGCACTTCAAGGCGGCGCTTCACTTCAACCCCAAGGTCGATTTTATAATCGATATCGGCGGTCAGGACATAAAGTGCTTTAAAATCAAAAACAAGGCGATAGATTCCATTATGCTCAACGAGGCCTGCTCGTCGGGCTGCGGCTCGTTTATTCAGACGTTTGCGCGCGCAATGGGTATGGAAATTGATAAATTTTCCGAAAAAGGCCTGTACGCTAAGCGCCCCGTAGAGCTCGGCTCGCGCTGCACCGTGTTTATGAACAGCGCGGTAAAGCAGGCCCAGAAAGAGGGTGCAACGGTAGAGGATATTTCCGCAGGTCTGTCGTCTTCCATAGTCAAGAACGCAATTTATAAAGTTATAAGGGCGCAAAGCGCGGACGAACTCGGCGAAAACATCGTAGTTCAGGGCGGAACGTTCTTAAACGACGCGGTTCTGCGCTCGTTCGAGATGGAAACGGGCAAGCAGGTAGTCCGTCCCGGTATTGCCGGACTGATGGGCGCGTTCGGCGCGGCGCTCTACGCTAAGGAAAACGTAAAGGGCGAAAGCACCACGATAAGCGAAAGCGAGCTTGAAAGCTTTACGTATAAATCGCAGTCTGCGAATTGCAGGGGCTGTACCTCTAATTGCAGCGTAAATTACATAAAATTTGGCGACGGCAGAAAGTTCGTTTCCGGCAACAAGTGCGAGCGCGGCGCAGGCCTTAAACCGGCTTCGGACGAACTCGATATTTACGCATACAAACAGCGCAGGCTTGTAGACAGCGTAGAGGGGCTGTCAAGTCCCGTAAGGCGCGGCAAGGTAGGGCTTGCTATGCAGCTCGGTATGTACGAGCAGCTTCCGATTTGGGCGGGCTTTTTCGAAACGCTCGGCTTCGAGGTAATACTTTCCGAAAAGTCCTCGCGCGAGCTGTACTTCAAGGGTCAGCATACCGTGGCCTCGGATACGGCCTGCTACCCGGCAAAGCTCATTCACGGGCATATAGAAAGCCTTTTGGACGAGGGTGTGGACTTCGTGTTTATGCCTTGCGAAAGCTACAACATTGACGAGCACTGTTCTACAAATCACTACAACTGCCCCGTCGTTGCGTACTATCCCGAGCTTTTAAAGGCTAATAACGAGCGGCTGACAAGCGAAAACTTCATAATGCCGTACATAGATTTGAATATGAAAAAGAGCGCCGTAAAAACGCTTATGGCGGCGCTTGCAAAATACAAGTTCAAAAAGCGCGAAATTTCGCGCGCGCTGGACGAAGGTTTCAGCCGGCTTGAAAAATACCACGAGGACGTTATGTCCAAGGCCGACGAAATTTTATGGAAGGCCGAGCAGCAGGGCAAGCAAATAATAGTGCTTGCCGGCAGACCCTATCACTTAGACCCCGAAATCAACCACGGCATAAACAAGCTTATAACCTCGTTGGGGCTTGCCGTGCTTTCGGAGGACAGCATTTATCAGAAGGGCGGCATGGTCAAGGTCAACGTTTTGAACCAGTGGACGTATCACGCCCGTCTTTACCGCGCGGCAGATTTCGTTGCTCACCGCGACAACGTGAATCTTGTTCAGCTTGTGTCGTTCGGATGCGGCCTTGACGCGATAACAACCGACGAAGTCCGTGCAATTTTGGAAAAGAACGGCAAACTGTATACTCAGATTAAGATAGACGAAATCAACAACCTCGGAGTTGTGAAAATTCGTTTGAGAAGTATGCTGGCCGCTTTATAAGTTATGGAAGAAAAAGTTACCGATTACAGAAACGAATATCCCAAGTGGGACAAGTCTATGAAGGGCACGCACAAAATTTTAGTGCCCGATATGCTTCCGTGGCATTTTCTCATAATAGAGGAAGTGCTTAAAAACGAAGGCTACGACTTGGAAATACTTAAAAACGACAGCCGCGCCGTAATAGACGAGGGCTTAAAGCACGTTCATAACGATACGTGCTATCCCTGTCTTTGCGTAGTAGGGCAGTATATCGACGCGCTTAAAAGCGGCAAGTACGACTTAGAGCACACCGCGCTTATGATAACCCAGACGGGCGGAGGCTGCCGCGCTTCCAACTATATGCCGCTTATACGCAAAGCAATTAAGGCGGAGTTCCCGACGGTACCCGTCGTGTCCATTAACTTTTCGGGGCTTGAAAAGGACAGCTCGTTCGATATTTCTTTAAAGTTGTTTTTAAAGCTCGCGTATTCTATACTTTACGGCGACTCCATAATGTGGTGCTACAACCAGACCCGGCCTTATGAGGTAACTTCGGGCGAGGCGGATAAGGCTCGCGAAAAGGCCGTTGCGTTTGTCGTTGAAAAGTTCAAAAAGGGCGGATACTCCAAGTACAAGAAAATCAACGCCGAAATTATCAATATTTTCGCCGCCGTCAAGCGCAGCAGCGAAAAGAAAGTAAAGGTAGGTATAGTCGGCGAAATTTACGTAAAATACTCGTACCTCGGCAATAATAATCTGGAAAAGTTCTTAATTTCGGAAAACTGCGAGCCGGTAGTTCCGGCGCTTATCGACTTCGTACTGTACTGCATAATTAACGTTGTCAACGATTATAAGCTTTACGGGCACAGCCGTTTTACCGCTAAAATTTACAATACCGTATATAATACGCTGCACAAAATGCAGAAAAATATAATAAAGCAGTTTGAGGAAGAGGGAAGTTTTCAGCCCGTGCACGACTTTGAACACTTGCGCAAGTGTGCCGATAAGGTTATAAACCAGGGCGTGAAGATGGGCGAGGGCTGGCTTATCCCCGCGGAGATGGCGGCGCTTGCCGAAACGGGAGTTATGAACGTGGTCTGCGCGCAGCCGTTCGGCTGTCTGCCCAACCATATAGCAGGCAAAGGCGCGGTGCGTGCGCTTAAAAACCTGTATCCCGACGAAAACGTCGTTGCAGTGGACTACGACCCGTCGGCAACAAAGGTTAATCAGGAAAACCGCATAAAGCTTATGCTTGCTACCGCAAGGGAAAATTTAAAAGGTTAAAATAAAGCCGCCATAGCGTTTACGCTATGGCGGCAATTTTTATAGTATTATCGTCAGAACTATTGCAACTATTGCTGCCGCAAGAACGGCAAGCCAGGTAAAAATTTTTATTCTGCGCAAAATCTTGTGCCGCTTTTTAACCTGTTCGTCAACGTAAAACAGGTTTTCCGTTTCAACGCTGCCGCAGTCGGTAAGGCACTCAATTGCGCGCTGACCGTCCTTAAACTTGTTGAAGTTCAAAACAACGTTGCTTACTTCGTTGAGCCGCAAATCCAGGTTATACTTTATTGCGCAAAAGCTTTTATCGTACCTTGCGTCGAATATCCCGAAAAGGCTGATAACGAAGAAAACCATGGAAAGCAGCAGCCAGTATTTGCTTTGAAGCTCATGTATCATGCAGACGCGGAGGTTTGCTTCGCTCCTTTCCGTTTCGTAAGTTCCCGAGTATTCGTTAGGGCCGCACTTTGTAAGTTTTACTACATTACCGTCAACCGTAACGGTGGGGTTATCGAAGTAGAGGGGTTTTATTTTAATATTTATAACGTTCATTACTCTGCCCCCCCGTTATATAAGCCGCCCGGCACGGCTATAAACAGTATAAGCGCTATGACCGAGATAACCGCAAATACTATTGAAATAACTATCCTTGCAGTGTGTTTTTCGGTTTTGTCCAGAACCAAAAACAGTATTGAAAGACCGGCAAGCGCCACGGTTATACCGGCGGCGTAGGGCAGGTAAGCGTGTACCACGTCCTGTATCTTTAACATCATTTCCGATGAGCCGTTTATGCCATCCATTACCTGATTACAGTTTACCGCGCCGCCCGAAAACAGCCAGATAAACGGCAAAAGTATAATTACGACCGCCATCATTAAAAGCGCAAACAGCGAAGCGATAGGCATCAGTAAATAAAATAATACCAGCACTATGCCAAGAATAGAAAAATTGAAGAAAATTTTCCCGAGGTGCGCTAAGTGCATATTGTTTATTTCCCTTTGAAACATTTTAACCTCCTGTGCGTTTTCGTCATTATAACATTAAATGTTGTATAAGTCAATACCGATATTAGTATTGCCGTTTTTATAATATTGTATGAGCGGCGGCGATTAAACTCGCCGCCGCTCTTTCGTAATTTTTAAATTAATCAGCCTTTTTTAGCGTTTTTAATTGAAATTCTCGCTTTTTCCGCAACGTTTTCTTTGTTGAAACCGTAATAGTCGAACAAAACTCCGGCAGGTGCGCTCGTACCGAAAGAGTGCATTGCAATAACCTCGCCGTAGTCGCGCGAATACTTATACCAAGCGAAGTGCGACGCCGCCTCAACGCAAACGCGCGCCTTGACGTAATCGGGCAGAACGTACTGCTTGTATTCGTTGGTCTGCTTTTCGAATTCCTCCATGCAGGGCATAGAAACCACGCGCACGTTCAGCTTTTCTTTCTGTAAAATTTCCTTTGCGCCCGTGCACAAATCTATTTCCGAACCAGTGCCTACGAGTATAACGTCGGGCTTGCCCTTGCAGTCGTCTAAAACGTAACCGCCTGCAAGCGCCTTAACGCCCGAGTTCTTGTTCTGTCCCAAGTTCTGACGCGAAAGCACCAAAACGGTGGGGGAGTTCTGAGTAAACGCCGAAACGTACGCCGCAACGGTTTCGTTGCCGTCGCAGGGGCGGAATACTTTCAAATTAGGAATAGAGCGCAGCGCAATAAGCTGTTCAACGGGCTGGTGAGTAGGCCCGTCCTCGCCGACGCCGATAGAGTCGTGCGTCATAACGTAAACGACGGGGATATTCATAAGCGCGCTCATTCTGATGCCGGCTTTCATATAGTCGGAGAACGCGAAGAAAGTGGAGCAAAGTATTCTTAAACCGCCGTGAAGCTGAATACCGTTGCAGATAGCCGCCATAGCGTGCTCGCGGATACCGAAGTGAATGTTTCTGCCCGTTCTGTCCTCGGGCGAGAAATATCCCGTGCCCTTGATTTCCGTCTTGGTGGAGGGGGCAAGGTCGGCCGAGCCCGACATAAGGTTGGGCACCATTTTAGCGATTTCGTTTAAAACCTTGCCGCCGGAAGCGCGGGTTGCCTCGGGTTTTTCAAAGCCGAAGCAGTCGAAAAGGTCGGCAAAGTCGGGGTCGTAGCCCTGCATATACTGCTTGTACTTTTCGGCAAGCTCGGGGTAAGATTTCGAGTATTCTTCAAACAGCTTGTTCCACTGTTTTTCTTTTTCAAGCTTTCTTTCGGCAATTCTTGCGCAGTGCTCTTTAACGTCCGCGGGAACGGTAAAAGGCTCTTCCGTCCAGCCAAGGCGCGACTTTGTCATTGCCAGGTTTTCGTTACCGAGCGGCGCTCCGTGCGAGTCCGCCGAGTTTTCAAGCGGCGAGCCGTAGCCTATCTTTGAGTTGCAGATAATTATAGAAGGACGGGTTAAGTCGGACTTAGCGCGCTCAATTGCAAGCTTTAAAACTACCAAATCGTTAGCGTCGGGCACGCGTATTACCTGCCAGCCCTGGCCGGCGAAGCGCGTTGCCGTATCCTCGTTAAAGGTAGCGGAAATATCGCCCTCGATGGTAATTTTGTTGCAGTCGTACAAAAGAATGAGTTTGCCGAGCTTCTGCGTGCCGGCAAACGAGCAAGCCTCGTAGCCGATACCTTCTTCAAGGCAGCCGTCGCCGCATAGAACGTAGGTGTAGTGGTCTACGATATCGTAGTCGGGTCTGTTGAAAATAGCCGCAAGGTGCGCTTCTGCAAGCGCAAAGCCAACAGCGTTGCCAAGGCCCTGTCCCAAAGGCCCGGTTGAGGTTTCAACGCCCACGGTCTTGCCGTATTCGGGGTGGCCGGGGGTAAGCGAACCCATCTGGCGGAAGCCCTTAATATCGTCAACGGTAAGTCCGAATCCGAACAGGTGCAAGAGCGAGTATAACAGCATAGAGCCGTG
>JAAUYR010000083.1 GCA_014805025.1 Clostridia bacterium
AGCTTCCGCTTCGCCTTCGACGGATCGCCCCAGAGGTTCACCACATCCGTCGGACGGTAGAAGTCGGGCGACACCTCGATCACGACCTTGCCCGTAGCCTTGTCGATGCCCTTCTCATTGATTCCCTCGCCCTCGAACTCCAGTTCGATTCCCGCACGGCGGAAAGCATACAGGCAGAACTCGCGCACGGAATGCTGTTCGCCGGTGGCGATTACATAATCCTCAGGCTCAGGCTGCTGCAGTATCAGCCACATGCATTCCACATAGTCTTTCGCATAACCCCAGTCGCGCAGCGAGTCGAGGTTGCCGAGATAGAGCTTCTCCTGTTTCCCCTGCGCGATGCGGGCGGCGGCCAAAGTTATCTTGCGCGTCACGAACGTCTCGCCGCGCCGTTCCGACTCATGGTTGAAGAGGATTCCGGAGCAGGCGAACATATTGTAGGCCTCGCGGTATTCCTTCACTATCCAGAAACCGTAGAGCTTCGCCACGGCATAGGGGGAGTATGGGTGGAAGGGAGTGTCCTCGTTTTGGGGAACTTCCTCCACCTTTCCGTAGAGCTCCGAAGTCGATGCCTGATAGAAGCGGCAGGTGTCGGCGAGGCCGCACTGGCGGATGCCCTCGAGCAGTCGGAGCACACCGGTAGCGTCAACGTCGGCCGTGAACTCCGGCGAGTCGAAGCTCACCTGCACGTGGCTCTGCGCAGCGAGGTTGTAGACCTCGTCGGGACGAACCTTGTTGAGCACCTGGATTATCGACATCGAATCGCCGAGGTCGGCGTAGTGGAGGTGGAACTGGGGATGACCCTCGAGATGGGCGATACGTTCGCGGAAATCCACCGACGAGCGGCGGATAGTGCCGTGTACGTCATACCCCTTGGATATGAGAAGTTCGGCGAGGTACGAGCCGTCCTGGCCCGTAACGCCTGTGATAAGAGCTGTTTTCATATATCGTAATTGAGAATTAGTCTGAGTGTGTGTGGGGCCTCACGCAGAGGGCGCAGAGGTGGTGGGAGCGCAGGGTCTCACGCTGAGTGGCGGAGGGGCTGAGGCCGCGGAGGGGCTCTCGCAAAGGGCGCGGAGGTGGCTTCGCCGCGTCAGCCCATGGAACGGAGGCTTTGCCGGGTACAGGAAGTTACCGTCAGCCGCGATTTATCCGAATCTGTCGGAATGTGTTCCTGTATTGATTAGCAAGAGGGTCAATTCAGATTTATTTTCCTCCCACAAGAGAAGCCAGTCAGATGTTATATGGCATAGGATACTATGTACATCAGCTAAGCAGGCTTGCCATTAGATCTTCAGTGGTATGGAATGGACCTACGACCTTTCCCTGACGTACCTCTTCCAAGGCATCGTAGATGTCATATTGATACGTATTGGGACGAATCGAAGCTCCTTCAAAAGCCTTGAGCAGTTTTTTTATTATATCGTAGTCTTCCTGAGACTGAAGAGTGAGAGTATATTCCATAAAATCTTCCTTTTTTCCTATTCAAACGCAAAGATAACGACTTTTGTTGGAAAATGCAAATCAATTATTCTCTCTCCCGATGGAACGGAGGCTTCCAGCCTCCGTCGCGCGGCATATGGTAACTTTTTCGGGGACTGAGCCCACGTAGATAGCGCACTCCGTGCGCGTGAGCAGGCAGAGGTAACTTTTTCGAGTGCCCGGATGCAGGAAGTTACCGTCCGTCACGCGCGCGGAGGCTGGAAAGCCTCCATTCCATGGCATTGCCGACTGCAAGGGAAGTTACCAAAAGCCGGGTGACGCGCACGGAGTGCGCTAACTACGGGAGGTGCCGCGTCAGCCCATGGAACGGGGGCTTTCCAGCCTCCGCCCCGCGTCGGCAAAAGGTAACTTTCGACCAGGGAACTATGGGACCATAGTTTTTCGATTGTATTGTGCCGATTCGTCTTATTCGTCTACAGGAAGTTACCGTAAGTCGCGCGCGGAGGCTGGAAGCCTCCATTCTATGGTATTGCCGACTGCGGGGATGGTGGTTATGGACGCAAAGTATATGGCCTTATGGAAAGTGAATGGTTTACCCTCGGCAAGAATTAGATGGAGTATGGAACTTTTACGTTGTTGTTTTTCTCTATTATCAGGGTAATAGGTGTTATGTCGATTCTTAGCATGTCTTTAGCCACCTTGTAATAATCAAATTTTATTTTGATAATTATGCTTTATATGGAAAAGATCAATCATTATTGCTTTTCTTCTTCACATGTTTTAATTCTTCTCTATTAAGAAATTTAAAGGATGTGTGTGGGTAAAAGATGTATTGATTTCTATTCAGTAGAAATGAGGAATCTATGTTTTCAAGAAAATTGTATTTGTCAAGAATAGTCATGAATTGGAGTTCTCCCTTTTTATTTTCGCCGTATGCTGATATACAATTATAAAATAAAAGACACAGTTCTTCATTCGACAACTGTGCCTGTAAAAGATTAAGATAGCGCTCTGCTGCGTCGGTATGACTGAGATTGTATGGGTCGTCTATTACGAACTTAATGGCATTGAAGAGATATCTGTAAAGATACCCGATATTGCAGTTTGTCTCTTCTACCATTTCTGTATACAATGTTGCTATTTTTTCCTTATAGGTTTCTATCTCTGCGGAATTTGCTTTTAATGGATCGAAATTATTCACCTTTTCCGAAAATTGAGGATGTTCATTCAGGTAGCATGAATATCGCTTCTGAAAGTTGGTATAATAATCAACTATATTCTTTATTTCTTTATTTGCCAAGCGGGAAGCAATGTTGGCGTTTACCGTATCTTGAACTTGCTTCAGCATCGAAAGGATATTGAAGTATGTGGTCTCAAACCTAACTTTCTCTGCCTGTTTCTGGGTTGTTTTCAGTTGCGCTCTTTGTTCTCGGAATGTTATGAAAAGAAAAATCGTTGTTGTGAAAGTCAGTATGATTCCTATTGTACCCCAAAGGAAATCTCCGATATTATCATTCAGATGCTTTTTAACATCCGTCTGGAGAATAGTATATGACATATTTTCATTACTCTCTATATATAGGAACCCGAACCATATCGAAAGACCTACTGCAAGCAGCCATATGAATATAGCCACTGTAAGTAAGCTGTTGTTCATCCACTTATTATTCTTCATCGAGATTGACAAATTGGTCTTTTATGTATGAAACCAGAACATCTGCTTGTTTCTCTATACTGTCGAAAGTTGGATATCCATCATCAGCTATATGTATATCACTTGTCACATCCATGGAGAATCCTAAAGAAGTATAGTCGCCTAACGATAGGGTTTTCTCTTTCCCTTCCACATCAATAGTGACACTTATTGCATCACATTTTAGGTCCTCATTTATCACATAGAAGGTATTCTCCCTATTCCTCTTTTTAGTGACGGAGTCTACAAATTTTGATATGTCCTGTTTTATGTTTTTCCATTTATATATGATTGAAATTTCTGCATCCTTATCCTCTATGTTATTATCAGATATTTTGGAGATTTTTAAATCCTTACTTACCACCTTCATTAGTTTAATCTTCTTGGCCTCATATTTCAAAGCTTTCATTCTCTTATCAATCAGAGGCTGTAAAGAGACAGGTGATATTTTGATGTTATATTCAGGATATTCCGGCAGATCCTTGCAATAGTCCTTTATGGCGTTTGTGAGAATCGTGAAAATCCCATCCTGTCCTATTCTCTCCAATATAAGAAAACCGATTCTTGAATTCTTTGGAACATAGAACATGAAAAAAAAAGGTTTCAATAGGGCGTGTGACTGATTTTTCTGAAACTCCTTCTTACCGGTATCGGTATCTATGATTGGTTCAATCGTTCCGTAATCTCCAGCCTCGATAATACCTTTTAGATAAACAAGGCCGGCAGTATTAACAAGGTATGATCCGTTCTTATTTACTCCGATTCTGTAAGCTCTTTTGTGATTTTTATCGGTATCCTTTTTAATTGGAATTACCGCATTTTCTGTGTGGGTATCTTTTTTCCATGAATCAATCATATGCATGATATCCCTCATGAAATTATTTCCAGAAGGACCGAAATCCGAGAGAACCTCACGATCATTCATCCTTCGCTTATTGATTGTGATTGCGTATACAGCAAGAGAAATTGTCATAATTATAATGTAACAGACTATTTAGTATAACTATCCAATCGTTTTTTTTTAGGTAGTTGAGTATGTTATGCAAAATAAATTCCTTAAAAGATATCGCCACACGTTCGGCATAGTTCAAGCGAGCTTGATTCTGCTCTCACTTAATGCGATGTTCTTGATATCATAACTTTCGGTGTTTGAGTTAACGACCGCAAAGTAATCGATTATTTCACTGTCCGACCAAATTACGCCAATGGACAGATACGATACATTCACTCACTGATGAGCTGGATATCGTCGGTGCGGGGATGGACTAATTCGAATTCGAGAGTGCGGGCGAGGCCTTTAAGATGGTTATCAGTTTTCTTGTTTGTATTTAGAAATGGCTATCGCCACCAAAACGGCGGCGATGAAGGTTATTATGATGTATTGGGCTATTGGAATCGGATTTATCACAGTGTTATGTCGTCATCTTCATAATTAGAAGAATTGTCAGATGAAGCTTTCAGCATCCGCAGCTTGAAGTCATTGTCGTTAGGAAGTCGGCCTCCAAGTTTATTCAGTTGTATGAACGACATAAGGAAATTGCAGGCATGGTCGGTACGTTTATCATCAGGGAATTCCTCGCAAGCATCCTTAAGGACATTGAGGATGACTGTCAATTCATCTTTCGATGGATTGATCTTCCAGCGCCTCCAGTAGTTGACTGATTCCACAGTAAGGGAATGCACGGAATATGCTCTCACTTGGTACCGCTCTTTCTCGGCGATAAGATTGAGCATAATCTCGCTGCCGATCCTATAATATTCTTTTGCCGTCTCACGGTCGATGCGTCTGTCTCTGTAGGACTGCAGAAGATAATTTCGAGCTTTGGCATTATGCACATTATAATAATTAGGAGCTAACTCCTCGGCCTGCTGGAAATGATTTAGAGCTATCTCATATTGTCCCATTCGCTGCTCAATTTTTCCAAGCTGGAGAAAATAATTTTCATCTTCTTCGTAATACCTGAGTAGCTGAGAGAACAAACCACTGACTTTTTTAATATCAATTTTCAAGGAATTATGAAGGAAGCTTTCGTTCATGATCCTTGACTGTATCTGATGCCAGTAGGAATCTCGGGATCCTGCGATATGAGGCGCGATATTCCTCAGTATAGCATCCACCACACGCAGTTTCTCGGTTTCGGAAGCTTTATGGATAATAGTATTGGTGAGAAATCCGATTCTCATGGAGATACCGTGGGGCTCTATTCGCTTCGTTATATCCCCTAATTTATTCTGGACCTGATGGCTGTATTTATCCATCCATGAGAAAAGCAACGTGTCAGGCAGATAAGGCAGATCCTGTCTGTTGAATAAAGCCAGAGCCAATAGCAGATCCTTTGTCATAGAACCTACCGCAGGGTCAGATTCTTTTGATATCAGGTCGATTATGCTGCTATACGACGATTCGAATCTTTTCTTGAAGTCTGATCCATGAAACAGTGACCAAAGTGAGGCACAAATATCCTTATGCTTGACAAACTCCTTGATCCGGGCTTCATCATCCTTGAATCTTCGTAGTTTACCGAGCAACCCCTTGTTCTTAAGGGTTTCTACCGCTGAACTACCCACACTGGCGAAATAGCTGCTGTCTTGCCTCTCATCAATATCAAAACACGTATAAGTCGGAAAATGCCTGAGGTCGTAGTATTTCTTATAATGAAAATATGGACGTGCTGTAACTATGATTATAAGTCGTTTGTTATCCGGAAAAGACTCAAGGATATTGGAGATTGTAGCGTAATATCCACTGGCATTGTCAATCAGCAATACCACAATATCATTGTGGGAAGCGGAAGCAACGGTTATGAATATATCGGAGTTCAGTTCCGAGCCGATGAATTCATAGAGGTCATAACCTTTTTTGAGTAGGTCCAGACCAATCCTTTTCAGATGCACCGACTTTCCTCCGATAGCTTTTGAAAGAATGGTAAAGATAATGTTTCCCTTTGAATCCTTAATCAGATTGTCAATCTTGTGCAGTATTTTTAAGGAGGAAGGAGTTCTGAAATCATAATCGGTTGTTATGTCAAGCCAGGTTGGATTATCACCGAGATACAACCTTGTCCTGGAATTGTCATCGCTCGAATGGGCCTTCAGGTATCGTCCGACATTCAGAAAATTCTTATTGAATCTCTGTAACTCCATAGTATTCCTGAATTTAAACTTATCAAAAGAGATATTCCCGTCCATCCAGGCGGCAAACTCCTTACAAGTCATCTCTATCAGGTGAGCTCCCGACTTATTTATCTGGTCCCGTAAAATAACACTTGGCTTGGGATTGACGATATAGATGTTGCCGCGCCCCGAGTTTTCCGGCACTCCATATTTGAGCAGATAAGCGGAGATATCCGATTCATTGCCGGATGTGCCGATAAAAATGAAATCTTGGGTCTGGAGATCCTCCACGAGCTTTGCGAACCTATGATCAAGTTTACCGGAGATTTTTTTCTGATACTCCTCTTTAGAGAAAATAAAACCGGCATCCTTGTTGTTGACGCATCCGTGGAGCTTGATGTATTCGAGTTTCGACCTATATTTAGTCGGAATAGAAGTAGCGGAGTTTATGACGTTTAGCGTCCCATTTGAGAACGCCTTCTCAAACAGATCGTCGATATTGACAGTATAGACCCTTTGCCACGGGAAGTTTGCGACAATCTGATGATGAGGCTCCGGCTTGACGTTTGAGAATATATCAAGAAGGAATCCTACTGCTTGAGCCTCATTGCTATTCTTAGCATAACCGTAAATATCATCCAATGAGTTGGAGATAAGGTCTTTATAGATGTCGGAATCTTTGTCAAGACAAAGCAATTCAGTCAGTAGCCATTCCTTGAGAGTGTTCCCGAGAGGCATCTCACGCCCGTAGACGTTTTTTGCCTGAAAGGAGAAACCAGCTCCCGTAAATAGGATTGGTTTTATCTCACCCTGCATCTTGCGTTTGAGTATTTCGAGAGCGTCTTGAGTTTCTTGGGTCATGGGAAAGGGTAAGTTAAATTATACAGAAAGACAAAATGATTAAAGGGTAAGACCATAGCTGTCCTTTGATTCTTGCTGATTAGGTGGTCGGGTGGGGGCTGTCTGAGAGAATCTGATTGATTTCGGCGATGTAGGCGTCGACTACGATTCGGCGGTCGAACTGACGTTCCATCTTTTTTCGCCCCGCTAATCCCATAGCTTCCTTTTCTTTATGCGAAAGCGATATGAACTTGCGGATCTTTTCTGCTACATCATATGCATCACGAGGATTGACAATATATCCTGTAACTCCATCGTCTACCGTCTCACCACATCCTGGAAGGTTGGTGGTTATGATTGGTCTTCCACTGGCTGCACTTTCAAGAAGGACATTAGCCATACCTTCGGCATAGTATGATGGAAACACGGTGCAGTGGCTTTCACGGATGAAGTCTCCTACATTGAATATTTTTCCATGTACTTTCACGATACCATCTTCCTCCGCGTTCATAAGATATTCGGCATATTCTTTATCGTAAGGCCCGATAACATGGAATGTAGTTTGCGGATATTCCTTTCGGATTATTCTTGCAGCCTCCACGAACTCTTCTATTCCCTTTTCTTTCAATACTCTTGAAATAAATAGGAAATTATAATTGTCGGACGATGGGTAGGGAACTAAAGAGAATCGTTCGAGACTCACACCGGAACCAGGCAGTAAAAGAACCTTTTTCATTCTGATATTTTTTGAATGAAAAAGCGACTGGTTTTGTGTATTCTGGAAGAATACGATATGGGCCTTTCTGACAGCTTGCGAGTATAACGTCATCATCAGTCGAGCCATAAGGCCTCCGTTAGCAATAGCACTTCCTACACCTGTTATATTCTCAATATACGGTATTCCGCAGATTCTGGCTGCAAGTCCACCATATATATTTGTTTTCGTATAGAATGTCAGCACCACATCAGGACGTTCATTTTTGAATATATTGATGAGGTCTTTTAGAAGGATTAGATCGTGGAAAGGATTTTTCCCTCGTGTCTCAAGCCTAACATCAATACAATTCACTCCCATATTGATGAGGTTCTGTTCCTCACCGCTGAAAGGAGTAGCTACGGAAACGGAGTGTTTAAGGGAAAGGAGTTGCTTTATCAGCTCCAACCGATGATTGTAGATGCTCATCATATTGGTGCCGACAATCATAATATGGGCCATCAGTCAGATATATTTTGGATAAATCCAAGGATTTTGGTAAGCGTCGAAAAAAGATGTATGTGTCAGGGGCAGCCGCTAGTAACTATCCAACTGCCTTTTTTCAAGCAGTTATATATGATTTGCAACATAAGATGTTGCAAAAATTCAAGTTTTTTAAATTCAGGTGATGATTTAAGATACCTTAATATAGAATCGTGGAACTCCATGGCATCAAGGCATCCCCTGCATGTCTCGACCATGGAGCGTATCACGTACGTTCAGTTGTCGGTGGCCTTTGTGTTCTTCGCGTCTTCGAGGGCTTTTTTAAGCATCTCTATCTCATCGTCTTTGTCGGCGATTGTCTTGTCATTGTCAAAGACAGTCTTTTCCAACTTTTTTCTTGCCTCACGCTCATGCTCTGCCTCCAGGCGGTTGCTCTCGGCTCGCTCGGCAAGTGCGTCGTACTCTTTTCAAGTCTGCTCTAGGTTCGGGGTAAGTATCCGTGATATTCACTTTGTTGATGTCCGACATGTCGCGCCTAATCTTTAGATACTTAATGGGATTCCTTACTTGAGTACATTGTTTTGTAGGTGTTAGCTTGCCCAGTGTATGCTTTCAGCGGTGCTGTGCTCAAGTTGAAGCAAATGTTTATCATCTGCAAAATTATGTCAAGACTTCGAATTCGGCAAAAAAGGATATTGGACAGTTACTAAACTCACCTATTTACCTAAGTTGATATTAATCTGATTACTGATTCTATGAATATCGGGAAAAATAAGAGCTTTTCTACATTTTGGTAAAGTTGCAACGGTTAATATGTGTGGAATATATAACTATGAAAACAATATGCTTCCTATTAACTTTATGCCGTACCTTTATGCTCGTTTATTCATTGTATATCCGATTATACTCGTATGCCATATGCTTAATATCAAATTGAGACGCTCTATTATTGCATTTACTTGATACGGCATTATAGAGGTCCTTATTGTTTATGAGGAGTTTGATTTTTTCTGCAAGTTGGTTAGCATTGCCATTTTGGAAAATAATCCCAGCTCCTTCGACTACTTGTTTTAATCCATCCACATCAGATGCAATCACAGGTTTTCCGGCAGCCATTATTTCTACTGCAGTCAAACCAAATCCTTCCCAGTTTGAGGATTGAATGCCGATATATGATGAGCTTATTAACTCTGGGACATCTGAGCGACTTCCTAAGAAATTAATTCTATCATACACTCCGATTGTCTGGGCTAGATTCTTGCAGTGATCAAGATTTTCTCCATCTCCAACGAGGGTAAGAGTGATGTCAGAATCAAGGTATTGCAATGCCTTAATTGCGGTAGCCTGATCTTTAGCAGGTACAAATCTTGATATCATTATCAGGGACTTATTTTTCACTGGAGATTTCACGTATTCAAATTTTCTGACATCAACTCCATTATTAATGACCACAAATCGATTGTCATATGATTGAAGCCACTTTTGTAATGCCGTCTGAGTCTGCTGGCTTATTGATATAATCTTATCGTATTGCTTATAGATAAATTGTTCAATAGGTCGGAGATAAGCTTTATCCCGTCTACGGTTAGATGTAGAGTGTTCAGTATAGATGAGTTTTGTTTTCAATCCTAACGAAGCAAGAGCTACCAAATATAAGGACGGAAATAAATGGACGTGAACTATATCATAATCCCTAATTAATTGTCTAATAGTTCTAATGCCGCTAAAACTTTTGTATTTCTTCCTATTGATCTTTAGAATATTACATTCGGAGTTACTAATAATTTCTGAAAATTTTGATTCCTTATCATCACCCACAAGCACATCAACTTCAAGTCCTTGCTGTATCTGAATAGGAATAAGGTCTGAGAGTAGGCGTTGTGCACCTCCAATTTCTAATGAGTTGATGATATGAAGAATTTTCACAATTAAACTTTTTTAAAATAAGTATGATCTAAAATTAATTAACATAAAGAGGCGCGCTAGGTAACTATTCAGCGGACATGCCAAAGTTTTCGCCCTAATAAAAGGGCGAGCATGGCATTGAAAAGTGAGTTTCCGTGTTTTTTAGTAGTTTCCACAATGGAATGCAGATCCATGAATGCATGGGCTCAAAGATTAGACCAGAAGCATCCGTCACACAATGAGCGCAGAGAGCAAAGTTAAGCTTCGTGACTCGGTTGTAGAGAGGTCGCAATGATTACGGCCTGCTTCGCATCGGCCGGAGATCGCAGAGGTCATAACGCAACTCAAACATGCTGTAAGACAATAGTTAAAAATGTTCGAAATTTAAATAATTAATCTGTTATCTTCGATTTAGCTTTCCGACAGGAACTTCTGCCTCAGCTTATCGTATTCCTTACAGGTATCGCTACACGCTCGGCATAGTTCAAGCGTGCTTGACTCTGCACTTACTTAATGCGATTCTTTACTTGAGTGCATTATTTTGTAGGTGTGAGCTTGGCCAGTGTTTGCTTTCAGCGGAGCAGCGTTCAAGATGAGGCAAGGGGTTATCGCCTGCAAAATTAGGCCAAGACTTCGAATCCGGTAAAGAAGGCTATTGGACAGTTACGAAAGTTATATTTGAGTTGTCGTAATAATTCAATATATCTCTTTTTTTTCAGCATTAATAAATGCTAAATAATAGATAGCAAAATTCCCTAAAAGAATTTCTGTTCCAATATTTAATATAATATAAATGAACATCAATTTCTTTTGGCAGGGATCTCCTTTTCTATAAATATTTATAAACATAAAGAATACGATAATTAGACCAATCATGCCCATGGTATAGAAAACTCGTAAAAAACCAGGAAGATAAAAAACTGTTGTTTCCATACCTACACCAATTAGAAAATCTGTGCTATTATTAAAAATAATATTTAACATATCTAGGGCATTGAATCTTGTTGTATGCTCCAAACTGGCTTCAGATATACTGCCCCCAAAAGTTCGCTCCATGAAGGTTTCCCATAGTATTGTATTTGGAATTACTATGATAGCAATCAAGACCATCCATATTACATATTTTCTATATCGCTTGGCTTCCCTTGATTTATTTATAAATATATACATCATCCATACTGCTGAACACACGATGATACCAGTAGAAGACATACAAATAAAGCAACCCAGGCTAATAAAGGCAGCTTTTTTTATTCTGGACTTAATATTTAGATTGCTAAACAAATTTATAGCAAGAGGTAAAATTAGATAAACGCAAAGTAAGGATGGTTCATTGAGAAGGCCATAAGCCCTATATGTTAGGCCATATTTCTGTTGTTGCATCAGAATAAATTCATCCCTATCTTCTGCCATAATCGGTAGTCCCGGGATATATGTAGTCAGATATATGCCAAATTTTGCAGCTAATGTCTGTAGAATGCAGTAGCAAACCATTAGAATTGCCGCAATGTTCAACCATTTAACTGCTTTCTGACCATCAAGAAAGCCTCGGCCTACAAGAATTATTGAACTGTATAGATATATAAGCCTGAGCATAGTACCTATATTATCGCTTGCTGCTTCTCCGTTAGTATTTTGAGAAATGTAATGAAAAACAAGGAAAATAAGGTATAATACAAACGGCAGATAAACAGTCTGAAAGTGTATTTTCTTTTTAATTACAACATAAATTAAAAAGAAAAGAAGAAAGGTCTCTGATAAGGTTAGCATCGGTAAGAATGATGCATATCTATTTAAAATAGGATAGACTACAATCAATAAAGAATATACTTTCTTTATTGAATCATCCGTACCGATTTTATTTTTTATATTTATTGGGTAATCTGACACTCTGCTCAAAAAATTATAAATTAATAATTTTATAGCCAGCTTTGGAAAATTTATATTTACGGGTCCAGGTTTTGATGTTTTCCGGAAGATGTCGTTTAAAGAAATTGATTATTTGATATTTTAAGATTATCTTTCTAATCTGATTTTCGCTCAGATTTCTCCCTTGTATTTCATATGACTCTAAAGTTCCGATATGACTGTCTTTCGACATACCTGATTCTGAATCATAGTTGGCTATAAGCATAGGTAAGTATTGGAATTCACATTTGTCGTTAAAGAACGCGTCATAATAGAATTTGTAGTCTGCCGCACTCTTATATGAAATGTCAAATAAATGCTTTTTATGATATTCGGCATTGGTGAACATTCCTTGATGCGGAAGTCGACACTTATCTTTCAACTTATTTAAGTTAATTGGCTGACCATATGCTATGAACTTAAAGCGATTATATATCTTCATTATTTGTCCATAAGCTATAGTATAATTAGAATCAATTATTTCAGCTACGGATGATAATACTGAGTGATCATAAAAAGTATCTCCGGCATTCATGAAATTAATCCATTTACCAGTTGTCTTTAGGATACCTTTGTTCATCGCATCGTAGATACCATTATCCTTTTCGGAAACCCAACAATCGACTTGAGATTCATATTTTTTGATTATATCAACAGTCCCATCATTGCTTCCACCATCAATAATTATATATTCTTTGTTATCATAATCTTGATGAATTACACTTTGGATTGTTTTTTCTATAACATCTTTACAATTATAGGTGATGGTAATTATACTTATTTTATCTTTCATGTTTTTTGATTAATTTTTTTTATGAATTTTGCAGGATTCCCTCCCCATATCTCGTCTTCAGGGACATCTTTAACCACTACACTTCCAGCTGCTATAATTGAGCGAGCACCAATGGTCACACCTTTGCATATAATGGATCTGGTTCCAATAAAAACGTTATCTGAAATATTGACTGATGCTCGTTTAGCTCCATTTATACCATGAGTCCCATCCATTCTCATTTTCCAATCCGTATCATGGAAGTTACTATCCATAACCATTACGCCTGCTCCAAGAAGTACATTATTGCCTATTTCGATGTGTTTCTGACATAATAAACAAACATTTGTCATTCCTACGAACTTGCCGATATTCAGAATTGCATCTTTGCTTACCATTATTTTTGAAGTAGACTCATTTCCAATACCTCGACGAGCACCAGATCTCAATGTTAGCCCTTCTCCTATTGATATTTTCGAATTTTTTTCAATATAAGAAGAGCAAATTCCTCGTATAACAGAATGCTTTGGACATTGTCCTATTTTTATTTTAAAAATAATACAATATACAAAATTGATTATTAAAGATAAAAAAGACATTTTATGCAAATTTAAAATAGCCGTATTCATTTATTAGTTTAAGGTATCTGTCCAATGGCGTAATGCCGTAGGACGTAAATTAGCGGAAGCCGTTGTGTGAAGATAAATGATTAATTATCAAAGATTAATTATTTATGTCATTACCGTTGGCCATTGTGCTGAACTGCTCGCGGTTTCTGTTTGTCTTTGTTCCGAATTTATCCCGGTTCCGGTTGGCGAGCTGATGCGACTTGTCTTCCAGAGCCTTTGTCAGCGAGTCTACTTTACCGAGAAGCCGGACCATCTGCTCCGAGAGGAGGTGGTTGTCCTTGTCCTTGGATTCGATCAACGCTATCAGTCGCTTGCGCTCATTGCTGTACTTCGCGTCCTTTTCCCTGGGTAGTGCCAGTTCGTCGCGCAGTGACTGAACCATGGAGTCCATTGACCCTATGGTTTGCATGAGCTCTTTAATCAATGACGAATTATTAATGTTAAATGATGAATTAGATGTTGTCATCGATTTTCAATCTCTTCTCTTTCATCTATTTAACTTTAATACTTGACACTTTAAGGGAAGTATTAATAATGCCCTTGCGTTGGTAGCGCTCATAGAACGCTTCAAGCTGTTCCCTTTCAGGTATCGCCACACGTTCAGCATAGTTCAAGCAAGCTTGATTTTGCTCTCATTTAATGAGATGTTCTTGATATCATAACTTTCGGTGTTTTAGTTTGCCTAGTGTAAGTTCTCAAAGGTGCTTCACTCAAGTTGAAGCAAGTGGTTAACGACCGCAAAGTCATCGATTATTTCCTTGTCAGACGAAATTACGCCAATGGACAGATACACTCAATTAGTTATAAATAGATTTCCATAATTGAGTCCTACTGTTAAATTCAATCTGTTTAACTTCGATAATTTTTTTTAAGTTAACTTCATCTAAAGGGGCTTTTAGATCGTTAAAAGTCATATTTATTAGGTTATTGAAGTTAAATACAGGATATCCTCGTTCGATGTATTGGTTATATAAAAAGTCTTTTACAAATACCTTAACATTATGTACTAAGGATAAATTGATTGCCCCTAATCCTGTTTGTGTTTCGGTTGCTGTAATATATATATGGTTGCTAGCTATAAAATCTGAATATTCCTGACGTGACTTAAGCTCTGTAAAATATTTAAATTTGGATCCAAAAATCGATTTGCCTTTAGCTATTACTTCCTGAATATATTCGGATTCACCATAACATAATGGACATATTATTTCGATATCGTATGATTTGAACTTTTCTAGTAATTTGAACGATTCAAAATGATGATTATGTCTCCAACCACTATGACTGACCATGATTCGAATAGGAGAAGTTTGTTTAGTTGAATTAGTAAGTATATTTCGATTACTTAAATATGGAATAGTTTTTATATTATTAGAACCAAATATGTTTTTTGCTTTATCTTCATCTGATTTGTCTAATGTGATGATATTTCCATACCAAGTAAACACCTGATCATAAATCCTATTTAAAAATCGTTTTACGGGATTTTTATAAGTCCTATTTATACTATAGCCAAAATCACCTCCCCAACAGACATAGTTAATTGATAATGCTTTCTTTTTCAATCTGAAGATATGTATTATAGTATTAACAATTACTAGAATTTCACGGTTTAGGCTTGAATGAAATAGGATTTTATCTTTACTAGATATCTTAAAAATAGTAGATAGTAGATTTATTTTAGTATGTACTATTCTTAAGTTATTAAAATTATTCCTTTTTGCGAGCTCCGTATAAGGAGTAATCTTATCTTTTCCTTCGAATACTGTTCCACTCGTATCTTCTACTACAATGCAAATGTCTTCTTTACCATTTGTATTAGTAAGGTGGGCATTGGTTAGGATTGATTGTATGATAGAGGGCGAAAGATGTATATGTTTTGCTGAGAAAAAATGATAAATCATAACTTAAAATAAATATTTTGGTTATACTATTTATAGAAATTGTTGTAACATAAGTTATTACGTGATGACTGTCCGTAACTGTCCAACCGCCTATTTTCAGGCAGTTAAGTATGTTCTACAACATAAAATGCTGCAGAAATCAGAGTTTTTAGTTAAAATTCAGTTGATGACTGTATATAATGATAAATTATAAATGATTAATGATAGAATCTTTCTGTGCTTAAGCGGCATCTTAGTTTTTATTATTCACTAAGTGTCGTGTGCCTTGTGGCTTTGGCTTCCGAAACGATTGCGGTTGTCTGTGGCCTTGGTGTCCTTTGCATCGGCGAGGGCTTTCTTCAGCATCCCTATCTCCGCATCCCTGTCGGCGATGGTCCTGTCTTTGTCGACGGCTTTCTGCTCGGCCTTTTTCCTGGCCTCCCTCTCACGCTCGGCCTCCTGACGGCTGGTCTCGGCACGCTCTGCAAGCGTGTCGCGTTCCTGGCATGCGCGCTCCAGACTTGGAGCAAGCCTGTCAAGTATGAAACTGCGGAGTTCGTCGTTGTTCATCGTTATCTAAAGATTAATTATCAGAGATTAATGATTATATCAGGCTGGCGAAGCAAGTTATCCTTAATAATTAATCTTTTATCTTTGATTTACTCCTTATGTCTGGTATTTCTGCTACAGCTTTTCGTAGTCTTTACTTGAGTACATAATTCTGTAGGTTATGGTTATCGCCTGCAAAATTAGGTCAAGTAGTCGAATCAGGCAAATGAGGCTGTTGGACAGTTACGCTTAGGTGTCCTTTGCGTCGGGGAGTGTTTTTTATGAGTTCCTCAAATTATGTCCTATAAGCAATATTTTCTATCTGGCAGTATATCCTCCATCTACTACAATATTCTGTCCGGTAATCCATCTAGCTGCATCACTTAGTAAAAATATGCAGACCGTCGATATGTCTTCTGGTTTGCCGATTCCTAAAGGAAATCCCTCTATTCGTTTGGCTCGTTCCTTATCATCCATTTCGTTCAGGACCTTCTCCATCATTGGAGTCATTATGGTTCCAGGCAGAACGCAATTAACATTGATTCCTTTTGGAGCAAGCTCAACTGCCAGTTCTCGGGTCGCTGCGCTCAAAGCACCCTTAGACGCAGTATAGGCCAAAGTACCAACCCTTGCTATCAAGGCAGTGATGGATGAGATGAATACAACTTTACATCCTGATGTGAAATTGCCCTTTTTTGAGATGGTTTTAAGAATCTCGACAGCACTCACGAAATTAGTATTGTAGATTTCTATATAGTCGTGTGGTTTGAGATTCCTTAACAACAATGTCTTTTCAATCCCTGCGGAATGAATAAAACCATCTATCGGACCGCCTTCCTTTATACATTTGGTAAGAAGAGGAATTAAATAGTCGATGTTATTTAAATCAGCCGTTATCATCAGATGTCCAGATCCATTTAATAAGCTGACGGTTTCCTGAAGCCTTTCTTCGTTCCTGCCCATAAGAATCATCTTTGCACCCATGCGGCTGCAGTCGATGGCGCATTGCCGGCCGAAGCCAGAGGAGGCACCGGTCACGACAATTGTCTTGCCTGTCAGATCAAAGGGATTGAAGCTCATACCTCAACGATGTTGCTTATCCTGCAGTCTTCAAAAGGAACAATAGCTGTGGCCCATGTCATGCCGACACCGAATGCACTGAGGAGCAGTTCGTGATGACCTTCCATCTTGTCCTTAAGCTGGTCGGCTATGGTAAGAGGGACCGATACGGAAGAAGTATTACCGTATTTGGCGATGGTCGAGGGTATTTTAGAAACATTGAGCTTGAGCTTCTTGGCGAGATAGCTGTTGATGAAGTTGTTGGCCTGATGGAAGATATACCAGTCAAGGTCTGCAAGGTCTTTACCTGAGAATTCCGCCATTTTCTTGATATCCTTTGGAATCTCCCTGATGACGAAATTGAACACATCACCTCCGTTCATGTATCCCTGTTCGTCGCTGCGTATGTTACCGTATTCGTCCACGACCCGTTCCTTAAGTGTCTCGATCGACGAGGGCATGCGGTATCCGCCCCCGTTTATCTTGATGAGGTCTCCTCTGGAGCCATCTGAATTAAGGGAGAACCAGCTCTCACCGAAAGCCTCGTCACGCTCAATCAGAGCCGCGACACCACCGTCACCGAACAGGAATGCGGAACGCCTGTCCTTTGGGGAATATACCTTCGACCTCGTCTCTCCGTCAAGCAGCAGGGCCTTGCGCAGTCCTTTGTTCTGCATCATTGAGAAGACAACGCTGAGTCCATAGATGAAAGCCGAGCATCCGAGGTTGATGTCGAATGCAATGGTTGAGTTCGGCAGACCGAGTCTGTCCTGAAGGAGCACTGAGGTGGCGGGCATACGGAAGTCAGGAGTCTGTGAGATGAATATCAGCAGATCTATCTCGCTTTTGTCGATATTGTTGTCTGCAATCAGTTTTTCAGCAGCCGCGTAGCAAAGGTCGGAGGAGCAGGTCTTTTCGTCTGCGAAGCGACGCTCGTAGATACCGACTTTCTCCACTACCTCCTTTACCTGATCAGCTGGAAAATACTCGGTGTAGTTGAGATTATCGATTACCGTTCGGGGTACCGCAGCGGCAAGTGCCTTGATTCCTACCCCGTTGAAACTCATAAAAGCCATGGTTCGTATATTATGTTCTTACTTGTTTGCCTCTACGTAGTCGATGATGTCTCCGAGGGTCTTGAGCTTCTTGAAGGATGCGTTTTCAATCTGGAGGTCATATTCCTCGTCAAGCATTGCTATCACACTCAGGTAAGCGAGAGAATCCCATTCCTCAAGCGATCTGAATTCAGTAGTTACCAGAAGATTGGAGGTATCCTCCAGTTCGATTGATTCTGCAAACTTCTCGATGAATTGCTGGTTGTCCATTGTCTTGCTGTGTTTATTGTTTCGTTTTAGATATCTAATTTTTTTGCAGGCACTCCGAGTACCGTAGTACTGTTCTTTACATTCCGTATCACGACACTTCCAGCGCCTACGATGGCACCGTCCCCTACAGTCTTATGCGGCAGTATCCTTGCTCCGGGATGAAGGGTCACGGACTTGCCGAGCACTGAGAATCCACCTAAAAAGGAATAAGCGCCAAGATGCGACCAGTCATCGACCTTGCAGTCATGTCCCAATACAGAGTATCCCATTACAGTGACGAAGTCTCCGATGGATATGTCGCAACTTATGCTGCAGGGTGTACGTGCTATGAATCCCCTGCCTATTATGGTATTCTGTCCTATCTCTACATCAGGATGTATCAGGGAGATGAAATCTCCGCCTTTAGCCAGCATCATCTCCACATATTTCTTCTTATACCTCACATCTCCGAGGGCGCATACAAACACGTCGTTTTCCTTTGGTTCATAATCCTCCACGCTTGAAACAACTGGAGGGTAACCTGTATACCCGTTTAATGCATTCTCGTTGTCATCCAGGAATCCAACGCATTCCACATCTTGGAGGTTCTTCCGGCATTTAAGGTAGAGGTTATAGACTTCCCTTCCGAAGCCTCTTGCCCCGATTATGTAAAGATTCCTCATTTCCTAAAAAACTTTAATACACGGTCAATATCCTCTGACGACAGGTCATGGTGCATAGGCAGACAAAGCACGGTATCAGCAAGCTTATATGCGTTAGGAAGGTTCTCTCTGGTTGCGGATGGAAGTCCACGATAAGTAGAGAACTCGGAGATAAGCGGATAGAAGTAACGACGTCCTAGGACATTTGCTTCCTTCATCTCGAAATAGAGTTCATCGCGGGTCTTACCGAATTTTTCAGCGTCAATGAAGATCGGGAAGTAGCTGTAGTTGTGGCGTACGCCGGGCATGTCGTCGAAATAGGTAATGCCTTCCACATCTTTAAGAGCTTCACGGTAGGTTTTGGCGACTTTCTGTCGTGCTTTGATAGCCTCATCTACCTGTTTAAGGTTGAGTAGCCCATAGGCTGCCCTGACTTCATCCATCTTGGAGTTGATGCCGGGAGCGACAACTGTGGTCTCTCCTGCAAAACCGAAGTTCTTTAGGTAATCTATGCGTTTCTTCGTCTGCTCGTCCTTCATGACCATAGCACCACCCTCAATCGTGTTGTAGACCTTCGTGGCATGGAACGATAGGGTGGACATATCGCCGGCGTTCAGGATTGATTCGCCGTCTACCTCCACTCCGAATGCATGAGCAGCATCATATATTACCTTTAGTCCGTATTTGTCAGCAATTTCCTGAATGGCTTTCGTATCGCAGGGCTTACCGTAGCAGTGAACCGGCATGATGGCCGTGGTCTTCGGTGTGATAGCCGCCTCGATCTTGTTCGGGTCTATACCGCAGTTTGACGGATCCACGTCCACGAAGACTGGCTTGATGCCGTTCCACCACAAAGAATGTGTGGTGGCAACGAAACTGTAGGGTGTCGTAATAACCTCACCGGTTATGCGGAGGGCCTGAAGAGCCGTTATCAGGGGAAGGGTACCGTTAGTGAAAAGGCTTATATACGGTACTTTCAGATATTCTGCGAGCTCCTTTTCGAGTTGATGGTGGAATGATCCGTTGTTGGTGATCCACTTGCTGTCCCATATTTCCTTAAGTAACTTATTGAACTCTTCAAGGTCTGGAAGCAGGGGGGATGTGACGGTTATCTTTTTTTTGTTATTTTCCATATTGAGTTACTATTTTATTCAGATAAAATTTCAGATACCTATCCTACGAAATATCTTACTCTCGCCTATCTTTCTTGCAAGAGGGGTAAATAATCTCTTTGTTCCTACCAATAACTTCGGCTCTATGAATTTTCCCCTAAACCAGTCGATGCCGGCGCATACCACAAAGATTATGAGTACACACCCAGAAGCATAGCCCAGTGTCATCCATACATCATCCCTATAATTGCCGATACAGTCTATGGTCTCTCGCCAAAGCCATGTCCGCATTGCATCTGAGTTAGCGTGAATTAGAAGAACACCAAAAGTCGCTCCTCCTATAGCGTTGATTAGTCGTGAATGAGGTATCCTAAGATCTTTGAAATACATAAAAGAAGAAACCGCGATAGCGAGCGACAGAATCTTATTGCTGTCCGATATGAAGAAATATGGATAGAACTTTGGTATGAAGCCCGTTTTATAAATATAAGTCATCCCTATTATACTGCAGGAAGCTATCAGTATAAGTAGAAGAGAGATCCATCCCCATGTTGAATGCTTTATTGATTTTCTAAATCCATACAATCTTATGTAGGACCCGACAAAGTACAGTACCGCAAACCAAGTGACGTAATTGAACGATATGCTTATCAAAGGGACTGTCGGCAATATGGAGAATACCAACAGCATCAGCGTCACAAGCATGAGATGGCTTTTCCTACTGAGACTCGGTACAAATATATTCAAGAATGGAATAAAAAGATAGAACAGAATGAAGCAACTGGTAAATCCGGAAGCTATTGATTTTGCAGGCCATAGTTTCCAAATAATATTGCAGACAGTCAATCGTTCATGCCCTGTAATACAGAAAACACCGTAAATGATTATGGTATAAAATGCGATTTGGAGATACAGTTTCAGAAGTTTCTGCCATGTGAATTGGGACTTACACATGAAATATCCAGTTATAAGAACAAAGCAGTTTATTCCGGTTTTGCCCCATGCACCGAATAGAAGCATCAGAGTAGATGAAAAATTTAAAGGCTCTTCCTGAAGCACCTGGAATAATCCTGAGTTTACTACATAATGATGCGCTATAATTAACAACATCACAATTATGCGGTAAAGTTCAAGATTTGAGTTTCGTGTTTTTTTTATGATGGAATCTGTGTCGTATTTTCGGGGGGTAGATTTCATGTCAATTTGCTATATGTTTTACTTCCTTTTTAAAATCATCAATATTTCTGTAAATTCCGATAATCTAAAAAGTTTGGCAACGCCTGCATACAGCAGGATTCCCTCGATTACACCAATCGACAGAGCGAGCCATGATTCCATCGGGATATATGTCACTGTCGCGTATACGATAGCACCGGTAGCCAGACTGAGAGATAATGTAGGTAAGAGATCCTTCATCTGTCTTGAGAATCCAAGGGAAATCAACTTCCCGGTATAATGGGTATTTATCACCAATGCAATGAGCGAATTGATAATCATCCCTATACACATTGGAATAAGACCGAGGGGAAGAGTAATGCATAGAATTATTACCGTAATGATCTTCTTGATTATCTCAAGCTTGAGGAAGAGGTCGCTCCGTCCCTTTACTTGCAGGAGGTTGAGGTTTATAGCATGTACCGGAAACCACATCTGTGAAAAGCAGAGTATCTGTATCAGGACAGCGGAGAAAAGCCACTCCCTTGTAAGGAAGGACAGAATCATCGGCTTCGCTAAGGCAGCCATACCCATCATGAGGGGAAATACAATGAAGGCTGATGTCTTCAGAAGCCGTCGATATACATCTGCCAGTCTTGCATCGTCATCCTGAATCGTGGAGAGGACCGGATAGGTTACCCGTTGGAATATACCTGATATGTTTGAAGAAGCAAAATCCGTGAACTGATGCGCTCTGGTATAGTAACCGAGATTTGACGCGCTGAAGAACTTTCCTATTACAATGAGATAGATGTTATTGAAAACAGTATTTAACAGACCAGAAGCGAGAAGTTTAGATCCGAAATTAAAGAGATCCCTGAATGATTTCCAGGAGTATGCCCATATAGGTTTCCAATGCGATAGGACCCATAGCATTATGGTGACTGTTGCGAGATTCGAAATCTGCTGCCATACGATGGCCCATACTCCGAAGCCTGTGTAAGCCATCGTGATACCGATGGTTCCAGACAGTATTGCACCGACGAATGTGGCCTTGGCCTGGGTCTTGAAGTCGAGTCTGACTGTAAGCAATGCTCGCTGTACTACAGCGAGGGAATTGAAGACGAGGCTTAGGCCTATGACTCGAGTGATCGGTGTGAGCTGTGGTTCATTGTAGAATGATGCAATCAGCGGAGCGCAGATGAACAGTATAAGATAGAGGATGATGCCGACACCTATGTTGAAATAGAACACAGTGGAATTGTCAATCTCGGATCTGTCCTGCTTGCGAATCAGTGCCTGAGAGAATCCGCTGTCTATCAGAGACTGGGAAACCGCTATGAAGATCGCGAGCATCCCGATGAGACCGTAGTCTTCCGGGGTAAGGATTCTCGCCATGATTATCATGACGATGAACTGTATGCCCTGTACGGAGAAGCGTTCGAGGGTGCTCCAGATAGTTCCCTTGACTGTTTTATTTTTTAGGGATTCGGCCAATTGATTGAAATTTTTGGGGCCCTAATACCTGATACTGCCATAAACCATCTGGATTCAATAGATTATGATAGAAGTTAGGTGTGGTCGGCACGGTGGAGGCTGGAAGCCTCCATTCCATGGGCTACGCAGTATATTGGATTTAGTTGAAGGTTTGGATGTTGGTCTCGCCGGCTATCTTCATCAGATACTGGCCATACTGGTTCTTTAGCATGGGCTGGGCGAGTTCGCGGAGCTTGTCGGCGGAAATCCAGCCGTTCATGTAGGCGATGCCTTCAAGGCAGGCGATCTTGAGGCCCTGGCGCTTTTCGAGGACTTCGACGTAGATGCTGGCCTCGGAGAGGGAGTCGTGGGTACCGGTATCGAGCCATGCGAAACCTCGGGGTAGGGTCTGGACTTTCAATTGGTCATCCTTCAGGAATTCTTGATTGACAGTGGTGATTTCAAGCTCGCCTCTTGCGGAGGGTTTGATATTATGGGCTACTTCGACAACCTTGTTTGGATAGAAGTAGAGGCCGACTACGGCATAGTTGCTTTTGGGATGTTCGGGTTTCTCTTCGATTGAGAGGCAGTTGCCTTCCTTGTCGAATTCGGCCACGCCGTAGCGTTCCGGATCATTGACCCAGTAGCCGAAGACGGTGGCTTTGTTCTCTTTTTCAGCGGTATTGACAGCATCCTTGAGGATTTCGGAGAATCCTGCGCCATGGAAGATATTGTCGCCGAGGACGAGACATGCGGAGTCATCGCCGATGAAGTCCTTGCCGATGATGAATGCCTGTGCGAGTCCGTCAGGGGAGGACTGTTCGGCATATGATAGGTTGATACCGTAGTCGCTACCGTCGCCGAGGAGACGATTGAAGCCAGGGAGATCCTGCGGAGTGGAGATGATGAGGATGTCACGTATTCCAGCAAGCATGAGGGTCGAGATGGGGTAGTAGACCATCGGCTTGTCGAAGATTGGAAGGAGCTGCTTGCTTACGCCCTTGGTAATTGGATATAATCTGCTGCCGGAGCCTCCGGCCAATACTATGCCCTTCATAATAATGATTAATTATGAATGATTAATGATGAATTGATGGGATAGAAATAAAAAAACGATGACAGGCCGGAGGTGAATATGTGTGGATGTGTGGATATTTTAGCCTCAGGCTTTGTCATCGATTTTGATGATTGAAAGAGAATAAGATGAGAAATTAAGGGGAGAAGAATTGGCGACCCTTGGTCGAAGCACAGAACAGAAATAGTGAGGATGGGAGTGGGGTTCTATTGCTTGCGGGGGAGACGGGTGTGTTGGAGACGGAGGAAGCCTCGGGGGGCGTGCTTGCAGGTAGTGATGTGGCGGGCGTGTTCGCCGAGGTTGCGCTCGTAGCCATTGCCTTGCTTTTTGAAGCGTAGATTGGTGAGGGTGAAGTCGATGTCTTTGCTGCTTTGTTTGCTTTTTACTTCGATCTGGGGGTAGGGTTGGTCGGGGGTGGTGTCGCGGAAGGAGATGCGGAGGATGGAGCCGTTGGGGTGGCGGTAGGTGTTCGTTTCACCTGACGACAAACCGGCTGACGCGGTCTTGGAGGAGGTGCCGTTGTCGGGGGAGGGTTGGTAGCCGTAGTAGTCGCAGATGGAGGCGATCTTGGCGGAGTCGGTTTCTTGGGCGAGGATGAAGGCTATGTTGATGGGGTTGGCTTCGATCTTCTTGACGGCCTCCGCAGGG